>CAZPSB010000012.1:0-22025 GCA_964589025.1 uncultured Jannaschia sp.
CCCTCCAATTCATGAATTTCGGCCTCAAGCGCGGCCATTTTCTGCGCGAATGTGTTGGACATGCGCGATAAAACATCACGATCAGCCTTGATACCCGCGCGTTCCATGCGCGCCAAAACCGGCACCAATGGGCGTTCCAGCGTTTCATAAACGGTGGTCACCTGCGCGCGGTGCAATTGCGGTTTGAACTGTTGCCACAATCGCCAGGTGATATCGGCATCTTCCGCCGCATAAGGGGCGGCATCGGCGATTTTAACGCGATCAAAGGTGATTTGTGATTTTCCGCTGCCGAGTAAGGATTTGATGGCAATGGGCGCATGGCCCAGATATCGGTCGCTAAGGGTATCCATCCCATGCCCATGCAGGCCGGCATGCATGGCGTAAGACATCAACATTGTGTCATCAATCGGGGTGACATTGATGCCGTATCGGGCCAAAACCTTGATATCATATTTCAAATTCTGACCGATTTTCAGAATGCTTTTATCCTCTAGCATCGGCTTTAACACCGCCAAAGCATCCGCAATGGGGATTTGACCTTCGGCCAAGGCATCCGATCCAAACAGGCCCTCACCGCCTTCGGCCTTATGGGTCAGGGGGATGTAACAGGCCTGCCCCGCCCCGGTGGCCAGTGACACGCCAACCAAATCTGCCGTCATTTCATTCAGGCTGGTGGTTTCGGTATCCACCGCGATTTCCCCGCGCGCGGCGGCGCGATCCAACCAGATTTGCAACGCCCCCACATCATGGATGGTTTCATAACCCCTAGGATCAATCGGTGGGGGTGGGGGGGTATCTTGGGCGTGTGGGGCGGGCGCATCGGGGATGGCGGGGGCCGCAACGCCCATTTGATCGGCGATACGACGGGTGAGGGTGCGAAACTCCATCTCGGCCAAAAACGTCATCAAGGTTTCAGCGTCGGGGGGGCGGACCTCCATATCCTCAAGCGTGATATCCAAAGGGGTGTGATCATCCAGTTTCACCAACCGCCGTGACAGGCGGATTTGATCGGCGAAATCTATCAGGGTCTGGCGTCGTTTGGGTTGTTTGATATCGCCTGCCCGCGCCAAAAGGGTATCAAGATCGCCATATTCATTGATCAACAACGCGGCGGTTTTCACCCCAATGCCGGGCGCGCCGGGGATGTTATCGACACTATCACCGGCCAAAGCCTGCACATCGACCACACGGTCAGGGCCCACGCCGAATTTTGCCTCAACGCCTGCGGCATCAATGCGGGTGTTTTTCATGGCATCAAACATTTCCACGCCGCCACCCACCAATTGCATCAGGTCTTTATCCGATGAAATAATCGTGCAACGACCGCCGGCTTCGCGCGCCTGACGGGCAAGCGTGGCGATAATGTCATCGGCCTCATACCCTTGGCGTTCGATACAGGCCAGATTAAAGGCGCGCGTCGCATCCCGCGTCAATGGGATTTGCGGGCGCAAATCGGCGGGCATGTCATCGCGGTTGGCCTTATATTGATCATAAATATCATTGCGAAATGTGTGGGATCCTTTGTCAAACACCACCGCCGCATGGGTGGGCGCATCATCGCCGGTATTGGTTTCAATCATGCGGTGGATCATATTGCAAAACCCCGACACCGCGCCAATGGGCAACCCATCGGATTTGCGCGTCAAAGGCGGCAGCGCATGATAGGCACGAAAGATAAATGCCGATCCATCCACCAGATGAAGATGATGCCCTTTACCAAATGCCATATGCACGCCCCTTTTGCCGATGATATCTATGTTTAACCCGGCTATAGGCCAAGTGCGACCATGAATTTCACACCGCACCCCTATTGTGCCGCGCCCATTCGCCACAATGACAGGCGCACCGAATAAGGCGCAGGCGTCCAAACCCCAAAGGGCACGCCTTCCTGCCGCAACATCCGCGATATCCATGTATTACAGGTTTGAAACACATGAAACCGGCCATCCGCCTGCAAAAAGACATCGGTTGGCGTGTAAATGCCCCGCGCCACAGCTTGCCCGGTTGTTGTGTTTTGGATGGCCTGCAAAAGGGCCTCATATTGCGCCAAAGACAGCCGCAATCGCGCCGCCTTATGGCCTGTGAAATCATCAGATGTGACATCCACCCGCAAAACGGCATCATCCCCCGTTATGGCGCGATATGTTGCCCCAAATGTCAGATCGCCGTAATCGCCTGTGGTGGTGTAAAACCCACGCGCACCCCAGCCCACGATGATATGCGTGACATCCGGGTCATAGATTGGCGTGCCCGCATCACGGGCGGCGTGAAAGGCCGCGCGGGTTTGCGCGGTGGCGGGCAACATGAAATCAACATGGATGGGGCCATTAAACACCAACCCGATTTCAATCGTATCTGGTGCATCTGCCGTGGCCAGGTTTATATCGCTATCCACAAACCCCAACCACAACCCGCCAATCGCAGCCGCCAAAAAATACCCTGCCACCAGAAAAATGGCGACACGCAAAACCCGTTTAATCATCAATCAGAATTTGCCACGAAATCCTTATGGACATAACGTTTGCCGCAATAGCCGCATTCAACACATCCCGTTTCAGGCGACAATGACAGCCACACACGCGGATGGCCAAGCGCGCCTTCACCGCCATCGCAGGCAACCCGCCATGTATCAACATGTTCCACTTCGGGGGCGTCATGTTGGGTCATATTGGGGGTCCTTTCGGTTATATGTGTTTGATCTTGTGTTTGTGTATCTCAAGTTCAGGCCACGCGATCAAGATGCATTACAGCATGTTATGCCAAAATCGGCCCTAAAACCCGCCCGGCCAAGATATGCATATGGTAATGGGGAACCTCTTGATGGGCATCGCCGCCCGCATTGGACAAAAGACGATACCCCGCCCCGCCCGCACCCGGCGCAACCCCGTGATCGGCACAGATTTTGGCCACAACCTTTGTGAAATCAACAATTTCGGCATCCGATGCGGATTGCGCGAAATCATCCGCCGTCACATAAGCCCCTTTGGGAATAACCAAAATATGCGTTGGCGCCTGTGGGGCAACATCGCGAAACGCCAATGTATAGTCCGTTTCCATCACGGTATCATTGGGAATATCCCCGCGCAGAATTTTCGCAAAAACATTTTGATCATCATAGTTATAAGACATAAAACCCGCCTTTGGTTTGCATTAATCGCACAATAAATCAGGTATATGCGCCAATTCCACCGCGATGTCATCGGTGGTCATGAAAAAATCAACCAAGATACGCGCATTCAAATCGGGTGGATCGGATTGTTTGATATGCGTATAACGCGTTGGATGTTTCATATGTATCGCACGAAACATATCGGCAAAGGCATCGTGCATATGCACCTTTACCAGCGGCAAGATGCGCGTTTGCACATCTTGCGGCGCATCGGGGCCAATCATTCCCATCGCCACAGCCATATCAACAAGATCATCTTGATTTATATCACAATTGATCTCAAGAAATTTGGCGCGTGGGTATTTTTCGGCCAGTTTATCTATGACCGGCATATTGTGCGGATCAACGCATAAGATCAATCTGTTGGCTGTGTAATAGTCAAACAGAAGATCTATAATTTCAGTGGGCTGTTGATTGCGTTTTTCAATCATGGCCCCTATGCCGCCTAAATCGGGCATGTCGGCTTGGGCATCATCAAAGATATATCCCAACCCCGGAACCACAAGCGCCGATGACGCCGCCGCCATCATTTTCTGCGCCACCGCCCGGTCTGGTGATAAAATGACAAAAAGATCATACCCAACCGCCAAGGTCAGGTCATAATCAAAATTCAGTCGCTGATCATAAGACATATCCAACGCAAGATCATAATTAAACGCCAACGCCCGATCACGGTGCCACGCCCGTGGGCCAAACCGTTTGCCCACCCGGCCCTGACGGCGCAAAATATCATAAACCACTGCGATGCTTTCGCTTTGTGCAAAAGTCTTGGTCGGTGCGGCCCATAATTGGGCAAGGCGGTGTTTCAAATCTTGTGCATCGGGGCTAATCTTGCGTGCAAATAATGCGTCTTGACGCAGTAACAGATCATAATGGTCGTTATGAAAAACAACCGGCAATCCATAATCACCAAAGATTTTCAAAGTGAGTGTTCGGTTCGTGATCTGGTCGCGCGGCACAAGATGGGCCACAAGCGTTTGAAAAAACGTTTCATCTGGAATCCATGTGGTTGAAAAAAACCGCATGACATCACGCCGCGTGCGGCAGAATTCAAGAATTTTTTCAATTGTTGCGCGTCGCAAACACCACCACTGACTGCCGATCATCATCTGAAGACCGGGCGGTGTGTTGCGTTTAAGCCCAAGCCTTTTTTGCAGCTCAAAAGAAAAATAAAACAATGATTTGTATTTTCGTTCATTGAACCAATGATGATAATATAGTCGGCCTTCTTTCAAACTTGCCTGAATCCAATCTGATTCAAAGAAATCGTGATTTTCTATGAAATCATAGGGTTGGCTATCTAGAATGTCATGTGCATAGGCGGCTGATTTGATGGGCATGCAATCGCCGGACAGCAAATAGAAATGCGTGGCTTTGCCAAAACGGGCCGTGGCAAAAGTAAGGGCATTCAATGTGGCTTGAACCAGGCTCCATTCACCCCAACCGCATTTGACACGGTCTTTGACAAGCGCCACGTTATCGCAATCGGCAACACCCGTTTCGATGTCTTGGTACACATCAGATGGCGCGCGTGCATCTACATGCACCGCCACATAATCGCCCGTGCCTGACAGGCATCTTGCCTGTTCAATAACACAAACAGGGTCTTTGTGGCACAATAAAATAAAGGCAATTTTCGCCAAACTTACCCCCGATTATACCAAATACCAATCGCCCATGCCAAACCCGCGCATCTTGACGGCCCCCATATTTATGTTCACCTATTACCTAATTTTCATATGTTGCGCGATACAGGAATGACAAAAAATGAGTTTTCCCGGTATTTGGATGACACATAGCCAGAATATGATGTATCGTGTTGTGCCCAAATGTGCGTGTTCCACCATTGGCCAAATTCTATATTACACCGATAATGGCGCATTTTATGATGGGGATATCCATGATGCCCAGGATGGTCTGCATAAATGGGCGTTTGACCACAGCAAACCCATGATTGAAAATGCCGTGCGGCAGGGCGATACATTTACCTTTAGTTGTGTGCGCAACCCCTATACCCGCATTTTATCAAGCTTTTTTGAAAAAATCTGCGGCCTTCAACGCAATGGGCGGCGGTATCGGCACAATATGGTGCCGATGATCATGCAGAAATATGGGGTTGAGATCGGCGAAAATGGCGAAGATTTTGATCAAATCAAAAGCTTTCGCCGGTTTTTGCTATTCGTGCGTGACACAATCAAATGGAACAAACCCATGGAACCCGATATTCACTGGTTTGACACATCGGGGCATGTATCGACATTCATTCATAATGGCGGGCGGTATGACCATGTGTTTTGGACCGAAAAATTCAATGAAGGCATGCAACATGTCTTGGATCGGGTCGATGTGAAACATCCCATTACCTTAAACGACATCCCGCGTTTTAACGAAAGCACCGATCGCGGGCCAAAGCGCCAATATCGCGTCGAAGATTATTTCGACGATTTATCCATGCATCTGATATATGAAATCTATCATCAGGATTTTCAGGTGTTTAAATATGATTTCGAAAATCCAGCCAACCCGATGCCCATCGGCGAAATTGATCTGGATGAATTACACGCCCGGCTTGGGCCATAACCGCCGCGCCTATTGCACCCATGGTCTTTGGCCTTGATGGGCGCGCGCCGTGGTCAGATAGATTTGCGGCCCATCTTGCATGAGGGCAATCGCCCCTGTGCGGTTCAGAATTTGTTGATCCATCACAATGCATGACCCGTCTTGGGGCATGATTAACGGCCAATGCACCGCATCGGGCGGCGGTGGGGGTGTATTGGCTTGGCGCAATTCTGATACGGTGGCCGGGGTGATGATAATATCATAGCGCGCACAAGCCCCCGCCATCTGATCGGCGTCTTCGCGGCCCGTTGCATGCCATAAGGTGATATTACCCAGCCGCCCCCTGACCCCGCCAGAGGGATCCCCCTGCCACCCGTCGCGCGCAGCCGCATCGGCCTGCGTCACCGCATCACCATCGTTTTCCAACCAAATCCCGGCGACAAAGCCTTCGCCACGCGCCCGGCTTAATGCCCGGCCATAATCGGTTTGCACCCCCACCAAACGGCCCGTATCTGCGATCAAAACATCTGGCCTTGTGCTGTCGGACCATATCAGAAACCCTGCGCATATTGCGATACTGCCCGCATATCGCCACCCCCCGCGCCATAACAATACGAATAATGCGCCCAGGCTCATAAGGGCCAAAACCACCGGCTCTGGCGCAATCACAGGCGAAACCGCGCCCGGCAAGGCCGCAACATAGCCCGACACGGCCAATGTCCAGTTCAAACCTGCCTGCATCACATCAAAGGCCAAACCAGATAGTCCCAAAGGCCATGTCAAAAAGGCAATCACCGCCGCCGGAATAATCACTGCCCCCATCAAGGGCACCGTTAACAGATTGGCCGCCAGCCCATAAAACGCCACCTGATTGAAATGTGCCGCCCCAAAAGGCGCGGTGGCCAAACCCGCCACCAGCGATGACACCACAACCGCCGCGATTGCCCGCACCCATTTTGGCCATGGTTCAAACCATGTGACATGGCGCAGGGCGCCAAACGCGCCGATCAACGCCGCCGTGGCAGCGAATGACATTTGAAATCCCGGTGTCATCAAGGTTTCAGGCCGCCTTGCCAAAACAATCAAGGCCGCAATCGCCACCGAACGCAAGGTAAAAGCCCGCCTATCCAACATCACGGCGACAAAGAAAATCGCCACTTGTACAAAGGCACGTTCGGTTGCGACATTGCCGCCCGATAACGCCAGGTAAAATGCCCCCGCCCCCAAGGCCACCACCGCCGCCCATTTGCGCACAGGGTATCGCAATGCAATGCCGGGGATCAGGGCCAAAACACTGCGCAGCGCCGCATAGATAAACCCGGTTAGCAATCCCATATGCAGACCGGAAATCGCCAAAAGATGTGCGATATTGGCATCGCGCATGGCCGCAATCGTATCGGCGTGCAAACCAGACCGATCACCGGTTAAAACAGCCGCCGCAAACGCCCCGGCTTGGCCGGGGATTTCGGCCTGAATCACGGCAGAAAGACGCAGGCGCAGATCAAACAAAACTGCCTCGCCTGATTGGCGTTCGGCCTGCATTTGCAGGGGCGCGCGGCTATAGCCTACCCCGCCAAGCGATGCAAACCACGCATGGCGTTGAAAATCAAACCCGCCCGGTTCGGCCCGGCCGGATGGCGGGGCCAAAAACCCTTGCACCTGCATATGCGCACCGGGTTGGGGCGGGGTGCCCAGATCATCCCCATGCAAAGACACCCGCACATGAATGGGCGTTTGATCGGCAGCCATATCGCCCAATTGCACCTGGTCAAATGTCAGCCGCAGCGCATCCGAGGCCGATCTGTCAATCGCCACGATGCGGCCCGAAATCGGCCCAAAATAGGGGCGATCCAACACTGGCGCGGCCACCATATGCGTGCGTATCCCCGATATCGCCACCCCTGCCAGACCAAAGGCAAGCGCAAGGCCAAGCGGGCCACAAATTTCGGGCCAACGGATCGACACCACGATACAGGCCATCCCGCCCAAAACACACAGCCCCAAGGCCCAGATCGGCGGTTCCATCCGAAGGCCAAAATATAGTGCCACACCCACACCAAACACCACCGCCAACCAAGGCATCAACGCCCCACGTTGGTTTTGCTGTATTTGATTTAGGATGGTGAATATCGTTGCAATCTGGCCCAATCGCCCCCCAACTCTGCGCCTGTGATCTTGCGCTTTGATCGTTTGTATGTGTAATCCCTGCGCAAGTTTGACCCAGCATTCTTGCCACCTGATTAACATGCCCGCGCCTTATGCGGCAAAGAAAGACCGATGATGACAGATACATCCCAACCCGTTGTGACACGCTTTGCGCCTTCGCCCACCGGTTTTTTGCATATTGGCGGCGCGCGCACGGCGTTGTTCAACTGGTTATATGCCCGCGCGCGGGGGGGCAAATTTTTGTTGCGCATCGAAGATACCGATCGCGCGCGATCCACCGATGCCGCGACACAGGCGATATTGGACGGGCTGACATGGTTGGGCCTTGATTGGGATGGCCCCGCCATCAGCCAATTCGCCCAAGCCCCCCGTCATGCACAGGTGGCCCATCAGATGCTGGCCACGGGCCACGCCTATAAATGTTTTGCCACCCAAGACGAAATCGCCGCCTTTCGCGATGCCGCCAAGGCCGCAGGCACATCAACCCTGTTCCCAAGCCCATGGCGCGACACACCCGCCGATGAACATCCCGATGCGCCTTATGCCATTCGCCTAAAGGCGCCGCGCGATGGGCAAACCGTGATCAATGACGCAGTGCAGGGCCAGATCACCGTCAATAACGCGCATCTTGATGATATGATTTTACTGCGATCAGACGGGACGCCAACTTATATGTTGGCCGTTGTGGTGGATGACCATGATATGGGCGTGACCCATGTGATCCGCGGGGATGACCACCTAAACAACGCCGCGCGCCAAGTGCAGATTTACCACGCAATGGGTTGGGATGTGCCGGTTTGGGCGCATATCCCGTTGATCCATGGGCCGGATGGTAAGAAATTATCAAAACGCCATGGGGCATTGGGTGTGATGGAATATGCCGAAATGGGGTATCCGGCCCCGGCGATGCGCAATTATCTGGCGCGTTTAGGGTGGTCGCATGGCGATGATGAATTATTCACCGATGCCCAAGCCCGCGATTGGTTTGACCTCAAAGGAATCGGCAAATCACCCGCGCGGCTTGATCTGAAAAAACTAGCCCATGTTGCCGGATGGCATATTGCGCAAACAGCGGATGACAAATTAGTCACACAGGTTGACCAATTTTTATCCATCATCGGCCAACCCACCCTTTCGCAAGCGCAGAAAAAAGGCCTGCAATCGGCGATGTATTGCATAAAAGACCGGGCCAAATCCTTGCCTGATCTTATTGAAAAGTCTGAATTTATACTGAAATCGCGGCCCATTCGACCCGATGAAAAATCATCCGCCGCCCTAGATGATGCCGCGCGCCATATCTTGCAAGAATTGACGAAAACGCTGGAAACTGTTACGTGGGAGCGTAATTTTCTAGAAGAAACCCTGAATCATGCTGCGGGGCAGCATGGCCTGAAATTCGGCCAATTGGCGGCGCCGCTGCGGGCCGCGCTTGTAGGTCGCACCGCCACGCCCAGCGTGTTTGACATGATGATCATATTGGGCCGCACTGAAACATTGGCCCGCCTGAACGACGCCGCCTGACGCATCGCATCAGGCCCGTATCGCACAAAGCCGGTGGCAAAAGACCGCATTGGCCTTTATCCAACATGCCTACCCCATTTCGGGCGGGCCACGACCATAAGAAGAGGGATATTTATGACCGATACCAAAACCGCCACATTGACGATTGACGGAACATCCTTCGATTTGCCCATGCATTCGCCCACTGTGGGACCGGATGTTATTGATATAAATAAACTTTATGGACAAACCGGCCTATTCACCCATGATCCCGGTTTTACCTCGACCTCATCTTGCGAAAGCGCAATCACCTATATTGATGGCGATAAGGGTGAATTGCTGCATCGCGGTTATCCCATTGATCAATTGGCCGAAAAATCACATTATCTTGAGGTCTGTTATTTGCTGCTTTATGGCGAATTGCCATCCGCCGCCCAGCTTGAAGATTTTGAAGGCCGCGTGACCCGCCACACCATGTTGCATGAACAAATGGGCAATTTCTTTCGCGGGTTCCGCCGCGATGCGCACCCAATGGCCGTGATGGTTGGCGTTGTGGGGGCAATGTCGGCCTTTTATCACGATTCCACCGATATCAATGACCCTTGGCAACGCGAAGTTGCCTCGATTCGCCTGATCGCGAAAATGCCAACGATTGCGGCCTGCGCCTATAAATTCACCATTGGCCAGCCTTTCGTTTATCCGCGCAATGATCTGGATTATGCGACCAATTTCCTGCGCATGTGTTTTGCCGTACCCGCCGAAGAATATGTGCCCGATCCGGTGCTAAGCCGCGCGATGGATCGCATCTTTACACTTCATGCCGATCATGAACAAAACGCATCCACATCAACCGTGCGCTTGGCGTCATCATCGGGGGCAAACCCGTTTGCCTGTATTGCCGCGGGCATTGCGTGTCTTTGGGGGCCTGCGCATGGCGGGGCAAATCAGGCCTGTCTTGAAATGCTGCGTGAAATTGGCAGCGTTGATCGTATCCCCGAATATATCGCGCGCGCCAAAGACAAAAATGACCCGTTCCGCCTAATGGGATTTGGGCATCGGGTTTACAAAAACTTTGATCCCCGCGCCCAAGTGATGAAAAAATCAGCCGACGAAGTGCTTGATCTATTGGGGATTGAAAACAACCCCACCCTGCAAGTGGCAAAAGAATTAGAAAAAATTGCGCTTGAAGACCCCTATTTCGTTGAGAAAAAGCTATATCCGAATGTCGATTTCTATTCGGGCATCATTCTTGATGCGATGGGGTTCCCGACCTCGATGTTCACGCCGATCTTTGCGCTATCGCGCACGGTGGGTTGGATTTCGCAGTGGAAAGAAATGATTGGCGATCCGAAAATGAAAATTGGCCGTCCACGCCAATTATATACCGGCAGCCCTTACCGCGATTATATTGAGATTGAAGACCGGTAAAATCACAAAAGGGGGCAGGTCGCAGCCCCCTTTTTCTTTGCATCATGGCGCATATATTATGCCGCAGCGCCCAATTTGGCGGCAAAGCGCATCAGCCGGCCAATGGCCTGTTCAAATTGATCATCCGGCAGGGTCAGGCCCACGCGAATATGGCCCGCGGCGGCGGCCCCAAAACTTTCGCCCGGCATGACGGCCACATGTTCTTGATCCAACAAACGCGTGGCAAAATCTTTGCCCGACAGGCCCGTGGCGCGAATATCCAACATCACATACATCGCCCCTTTGGGTGGGATGGCGCGCAACAGGTTTTGCCGCGCCACGTGATCCAACACCACCAGACGGCGGCGGGCAAAGGGGGCGGCGATTTCGGCCTCAAACGCATCGCCCAGACCCAAGGCAAACACCCCGGCCTGTTGAATATAACCAGGCACGCCATAGGTGGTATGGGTGGCCAAATCAATCAGCCGGCCAATCACCGGCGCCGGGCCAGAAAGCCAACCAAGCCGCGACCCCGTCATCGCGTGGCTTTTGGAAACCGACCCGATTGTCAGGCTGCGATCGGCCATGCCGGGCAGGGTTGCGATGGGGATATGTTCACCTTGCCAGACTTGCGTGTCATAGACCTCGTCCGAGATCACCCAAAGGTCATGATCTTGCGCAATTTTGGCGATTCCCATCAAACTTTCGCGCGAATAAACCGCGCCAGTGGGGTTGTTGGGTGAATTGATCAACAGGCTTGATGCCCCCGGTGCGGCGGCGGCCAAGGCGGCCAAATCGGGTTGAAACCCATCCTCTGATGTTGCAACCACCGGCACAGGCACCGCGCCAACCGCGCGAATAGTGCCGGGATAAGTGGCATAATGGGGGTCAATCATCAAGGCGCGCGCGCCTTCGTCACAGGCGGCATGATGGGCCGCAAAAAGTGCCGATTGCCCGCCCGGCGTAATCAAGATGTTGTCCACCCCGTAATCCATGCCATATTTGGCACGCAACCGCGCCGCCACGGCCTTGCGCAATTGAAGGGTTCCGGGCACGGCGGCATATCCGGTATGACCGGCACGGGCCGCGCGCGCCATTTCATCCAGAATGGGCGCGGCGGTGCCGATATCGGGTTCGCCAATGGTTAATTCCAACACGGGCAGGCCCTGCGCCTTCATAGCGCGCGCTTTGTACAAAAGCCCCCATCCATCATCACCACCCCCGGTGATATTGCCGATCCGTTTTGAAGGCACCGCCATCACATTCCCCCTTGCATCAAACCCCAATTCGCCCAGACAAAGCCACGCGATTTACCCCAAGGCAAGCCAGATTTGCAAAACTTTTACCCCGGCCACCTCAAACCCCTTGCCGCAAACCATAGTTTCGCCTATGCAACAGGCATGACATATGCATTGATTTCCACAAAGGGTATTTGCATTACCGCCTGACATATGCTGCGGGCCGGGCGTCTTTGTTATTTCCTGAACAGATGAAAACGGCCATGCCCGCACCCCATGTCGCAAGCGCATGCACATATAAATAACATGAGCACCCAAATGGCCGATATTCATCTACGCAATTCCATGACCCGACAGGTTGAACGGTTTGAACCGATCAACCCAGATAACATTCGTATGTATGTATGCGGCCCCACGGTGTATGACCGCGCGCATTTGGGCAATGCGCGCCCGGCAGTGGTGTTTGATATGCTGTTTCGCCTGCTGCGCCATGTCTATGGCGCCAAACATGTGACCTATGCGCGCAATTTCACCGATGTGGATGATAAAATCAACGCGCGCGCCGCAGAAACAAACCGCCCAATCTCGGACATTACCGATGAAACCATTGGCTGGTATTTGGATGATATGGGCGCGCTTGGGGTGATGGAACCCACCCATATGCCGCGCGCCACCGATTACATTCAGGAAATGATCGACATGATCGAAACCCTGATTGCCGATGGCTACGCCTATGCGGCCCAAGGCCATGTTCTTTTTTCTGTCGAAAAATATGCCGATTATGGTCGCCTGTCGGGCCGGTCGCTCAACGATATGATCGCAGGCGCCCGGGTTGAGGTCGCCCCCTATAAACACAACCCGATGGATTTTGTGTTATGGAAACCATCGGATGAAAACACCCCCCGCTGGGGCAGCCCATGGGGGTATGGCCGCCCCGGTTGGCATATCGAATGTTCCGCCATGGCCAAGCAATTATTGGGCGATCATTTTGACATTCATGGCGGGGGCAATGATTTGATGTTTCCCCATCATGAAAACGAAATCGCCCAAAGTTGCTGTGCCAATCACGGCAGGGATTTTGCCAATATCTGGATGCATAATGAAATGTTGCAGGTCGAGGGCAAGAAAATGTCTAAATCTTTGGGCAATTTCTTTACCGTGCGGGATTTATTAAACCAAGGCATCCCGGGCGAGGTCATCCGCTTTGTCATGCTATCGACGCATTACACCAAGCCGATGGATTGGACCAAGGACAAGGCCAAACAGGCGGAAAACACATTGCATCATTGGCACAAGGTGACATTGGGTTTGGACCCCACGCCTGAAAATGAATTTCAACCGGATGAAAAATTGATTGCGGCCCTGTCGGATGATTTGAATACCCATCTGGCCCTGACATATCTTAGGGCGTTGCAAGCCCAACCGCAAAAATTACTGGATCATGCGCGATTCATGGGGTTTTTGGGCGATGATGCGCGAACTGAATTTGCCGAAATCGAACAACGGTTTTCAGTCGGCAGCGCAAATAGCGTTCAATTAGCCAATCTTGCGCAGCGTTTAGATGGTATTTGGAAAGACGCAAAACAGCGCAAGGATTTTACAAAGGTTGATGCAATGAAGGCAAATTTGGTTGCTGCGGGTGTGCAGGTGAAAATGTCCAATACAGGGGTTGAATTAACCCCCGGCCCAGATTTCGACGCCCAAAAATTGGAAACGCTTTGATGACCATGCCTGATCGTCTTTACCTTTACGACACCACCTTGCGCGATGGGCAACAAACCCAAGGCGTGCAATTTTCCACCGATGAAAAAATTCGCGTGGCCACGGCCCTTGATGCGCTTGGGATCGATTACATTGAGGGCGGCTGGCCCGGGGCCAACCCTACCGATAGTGCGTTTTTTGATACCGCCCCCAAAACCCGCGCGCGCATGGCCGCCTTTGGCATGACCAAACGCGCGGGCCGGTCGGCGGAAAATGACGACGTTCTGGCCGCAGTTATGAATGCGGGCACGGCGGCGGTTTGTCTGGTTGGCAAAAGCCATGACTTTCATGTGCATGAGGCATTAGGCATTACACTGGAAGAAAACCTGGATAACATCCGTGCCTCAATCGCGCATATCGTGGCGGCGGGGCGCGAGGCGATTTTTGATGCCGAACATTTCTTTGACGGCTATAAATCCAACCCTGATTATACGCTGGCTTGCCTCAACGCCGCCTATGAGGCCGGGGCGCGTTGGATTGTGTTATGTGACACCAATGGCGGCACCCTGCCTGATGATATTGGCCGCATCACATCGACGGTGATTGACGCAGGTATTCCCGGCGATCATTTGGGCATTCATACCCATAACGATACCGAAACCGCCGTGGCGGGCAGTTTGGCCGCCATCCTCGCCGGGGCGCGGCAGATACAAGGCACGTTAAACGGGTTGGGCGAACGATGTGGCAATGCCAATCTGGTGACGATTATCCCAACGCTTTTGTTGAAAGAGCCCTATAAATCACGCTTTGAAACCGGTATCGCGCCGGATGGGTTGCAAAACCTGACCCGTATCAGCCGCATGTTGGATGATATCCTGAACCGCGTGCCGCATCGCCAGGCGCCCTATGTGGGGGCGTCGGCCTTTGCGCATAAGGCGGGCCTGCATGCCAGTGCGATTTTGAAAAACCCCGCCACATATGAACATATTGATCCGCGCCTTGTGGGCAATGCGCGGATCATTCCGATGTCCAATCAGGCGGGGTTGTCAAATTTGCGCCAACGTCTGGCCGATGCGGGCCTAGATGTGGCGCGCGACCACCCTGCCCTGCCGCGCATTTTGGATGATATCAAAACCCGCGAGGCGCGCGGATATCTGTTTGACACGGCGCAGGCCTCATTTGAATTGATCGCGCGGCGTGCCTTGGGCGACATGCCCCGTTTCTTTGAGGTCGAACGCTATAAGGTCACTGTCGAACGGCGCAAAAACGCGCTTAATCAACAAGTCAGCCTGTCTGAAGCCGTGGTTGTGGTGCGCATTGGCGATGCGCGCATGTTATCGGTTAGCGAATCCATCGACGACACCGGCAATGATCGCGGTCCGGTCAATGCACTGGCCAAGGCCTTGGCCAAAGATTTAGGCCCCTATCAACACTTGATTGATGATATCAAATTGGTTGATTTCAAGGTGCGTATCACCCAAGGCGGCACAGGGGCAGCCACCCGCGTGACAATTGATAGCGAAGACGCCAAAGGCCGCCACTGGGCCACGGTGGGTGTATCGGCCAATATCGTCGATGCCTCATTTGAGGCCTTGATTGATGCTATTGAATGGAAACTGATCCAAGAAGGGGCCATACCGGCATGATCGACCCACAAGATGCGTTTTTCACCCTACATGCCGATCTGCCCCGCGAAGGGCCGGGCGAAACGGCCGATGTGTCTTGGGCGGCGGATGTGGTGGGTTTGCCACCCGATGCCCATATCCTTGATGCGGCCTGCGGGCCGGGGGGTGATATTGGCGCGTTGCTGCGCGCCGCCTCCAAGGGCCATGTCACCGCCATTGATCTGCATGCGCCCTTTATTGATACGATTCGCGCCCGGTGGGGCAAAAACCGCAATGTCACCCTAAAGGTCGGGGATATGACCGCCCCAACCGGCCCGTTTGATTTCATCTGGTGCGCGGGGGCGGTGTATTTTCTAGGGATTGAACATGCGTTAGGCGCCTGGCGGCGGGCGCTTTCGCCCAAGGGCGCGATTGCATTTTCCGAACCGTGCTATTTCACCGATACCCCATCGGATGGCGCCCGCGCGTTTTGGGATGGCGAAGGCGTGTCCATCGGCACACAATCCGATATTGAAACCCGCATCAAACAGGCCGGGTTTGATCTGATCGGCGCGCGCGCCTTGGGCGATGTGGCATGGGAAAGCTATTTTCGCCCGCTTGAGGCCCGCATCGCGCAACTGCGCCCCGGTGCGGATGCTGCGTTAATGGCGGTGCTGGATGATGGCGCGCGCGAAATTGCCGCCTGGCGGGCGCATCGGCGTGAAACCGGATATTTGCTTTGCGTGGTGCGCCCGGCATGACGCAAAGCCCGCATGCCTGCGCGCAATTGGTTCACCGCGCCGATCGCGATCGGTTTTTGGCCATTATGGCCTGCCCGCCTGCGGCGCGGCGCATTTTGTTTGCCTTATATGCGTTTAATGTTGAAATCGCCCGCATTCCCTGGATCACCGATGAACCGATGATCGCAGAAATGCGCCTGCAATTCTGGCGCGATGTGTTGGATGATATTGCCAAAGGCGCCCCCCCGCGCGCCCATGATGTAGCGGTTGAACTTGCCCATATTCTGCGCCCCGAACACGCAGCCGATCTTGATCAATTGGTCGCCATGCGGCGATGGGATATTTACAAAGATCCATTTGACGATCAGGCCCATTTCGATGCCTATATCGCGGCCACATCGGGCAATCTGATCTGGGCGGCGGCGCGCGCGCTTGGGGCAGAGGACGCGATCAAACCCACCATCCATGCCTATGGATGGGCCACAGGTTTGGCCAATTTCCTGCGGGCGGTGCCCGCCTTGGAAGGCAAATCGCGCATTCCCTTGGTGGATGGCAGACCACAGGCCATAAAGGTGCTGGCGGCGCGGGGTCTTGCGGCGCTACGCACTGCGCGGGCGGCACGGCGCAATGTGCCCAAACCCGCCGCTTATGCGCTATATCCCGGTTGGCAAACCCAACGGATTTTGCAAATGGCACATAAAATGCCCGCCCGGGTGGCCCAAGGCGGATTGGCCCAAAGCGAATTTCGCCGCAAAATAACCCTGATGGCCCTTTCATTCAGCGGGCGGTGGTAGATCCCGCCCCGGCCTAAGCGCCAGCCAAATCAACGCACTGCCCGCCAGTATCAAAAACGGCACCATCGCAAGGTTGACCGCATTCCAACCGCCAACGATATCGGCGCTGCCATTGATCAACACACCCGAACATAGCGATGCAATCGTTACACAGCCAAAGACAATAAAATCATTCAACCCTTGCACCCGTCCACGTTCATGCGGCGCATGGGCGGATGTCAACATCGCGGTTGCCCCGATAAAGCCGAAATTCCACCCAACGCCCAACAAGATCAGTGTGCCGAAAAATTGGTGCAATTCCACCCCGGAAAGGCCAACCCCACCGGCAGCCGCCAAACAGGCCAGCCCAACCGCCACAATGCGGCTTGCGCCAAATCGGGCAATCAAGTGACCCGTGATAAAGGATGGTGCAAACATTGCGATCACATGCGCCGAAACCACATCGGCGGCGCGATCGGTGGTAAACCCACATCCCACCACCGCCAACGGGGTTGAGGTCATGACCAAATTCATCAACGCATAAGACACCATGCCGCAAATAATGGCGACAAGGATCTTGGGGTCTTTCAACAAATCCCACCGGCTTCGGCCTTGGTCTTCGCCCGGCTGGCGGGCGGGGGGCACCGGTAATTTAAGAAAGGGAAACAAAATCACGCCAAGGCCATTTAACGCCGCTGCCGCCACATAGGTGCCGAAAAAGGGTATGACCGTTGCATCGGTGGTGATCTTTACCAATTGCGGGCCAATCAAGGCCGAAATCAACCCGCCCGCCATCACGAATGAAATCGCCTTGGGTCGAAAGGCATCCGATGCCGTATCTGCGGCGGCAAAACGGTAAAATCCCTGCGCTGACATATAAATGCCCGTCAGGTAAGACCCGATCAGAAAGATCACAAATCATTATGATAAATCCCATAGGCCGATACGCCCGCCCCCATCGCGCCCCCCAAGGCCCCAATGGCAAACCCAATCTGGCGGCCATAACGTTGCATCAAGGCCGATAACCAAGGGGCCGTGGTCATCGACCCGAACACAATCAATGAAATCGGAATTGTCGCCCATTCGGGGCGCGGGGACAACATGCCGCCCGCCAGCCCCCCCACCACAAACAGCATCGGCATTTGCGCGCCAAGCATCGCCTGCGCCATGACCAAAATCGCAACATTGCGTTTGGTGTCTGGCGTTGGGGCGGGGGTGGTTTTGATATGGGCTGTGACATGGCACATGTGGTATACAAATTGCAATCAATCGTCCATAAGGCAATATATGCAACACCACGCGATCCCCGACCGAATTGAAACCGCCGATGATCTGGCCGCAGGGGCCGCGGTTTTGGTGGATCTTGACCCGCGCTTTGGCCCGGTTCTGGATGACGCCGCCCCCTTGGCCTTGCGCCGGCGGGCGGATGGGTTTGGCGCGCTGCTTGATGCCATTGTGGGGCAACAACTTTCGACCAAAGCCGCCGCCGCAATCCGCGACCGGTTGACCATGGCAGGATATATCACACCCGCCGCCATCACAAATGCCGATGATGACGCCCTGCGCGCCTGTGGGTTAAGCCGGCCCAAAATCAAATATATCCGGGCCCTGGCCCGCGCCGATCTTGATTACGACGCGTTGCGCAATGCCAATCAAGATGAGATTGCCAAAACCCTAACCGCGCTGCCGGGCATTGGGAAATGGACAGCCGATATTTATATCCTGTTTGCACTTGGGCACATGGATGGCTTTGCCGCCGGGGATCTGGCCTTGCAAATCGCGGCGGGGCGATTGGTGGGGGGCGGGGATCGAATGACCGAAAGGGTGCTTTTGCAGCAGGCCGAACTTTGGCGCCCCGTGCGCGCGGTTGCCGCCCGTGCCTTATGGGCCTATTACCGAATCGACACAAACCGAGAAGGCGTTTTATGACCCGCATCCTAGACAGCAAACGCAAACCCGCCAAATCGGGCAAGGCCACATCCATGGTCATATTCCTGCATGGATATGGGGCCGATGGGGGCGATTTATTGGGCTTGGCCGATCCTTTGGCCGATCACCTGCCCGACACGGTGTTTGTGGCCCCTGATGCGCCCGAACGATCCACCGCCAACCCGTTTGGGTTTCAATGGTTTCCCATTCCCTGGATTGACGGATCATCGCAAGAACAGGCCGAATCCGGCATGGCGCGCGCCGCAGATGACCTAAATGCGTTTTTGGATCACATCGCCACCGACGAAGGCATCGCGCCCGAACACACCGCCCTTGTTGGCTTTAGCCAAGGCACAATGATGGCCCTGCATACCGCGCCGCGCCGTGATGCGGGCTTTGCCGGGGTTGTGGGGTTTTCGGGGCGCTTGATCCGGCCCGATCTTTTGGCCGAAGACACCAAAACCCGCCCGCCGGTTTTGTTGATCCATGGCGATCAAGATGATGTTGTGCCACCATCCAGCCTGCCCGAGGCCGCCGAAGCATTAGAGACCGCCGGCTGGACACAGGTTTACGCCCATATCATGCAAGGCACCGCCCATGGCATTGCCCCTGATGGGCTGTCGGTGGCCTTGGCATTTTTGAAAGATCGCCTTGGGGTGGATTGACCCAATCGGCGTGATGTCATCAAAATGTTAAAATTGCATGTTTTCCTATATGCGATCAAGGTGATCTGGATATAGTGTCTTGACCTATGGCCGCACCTAGATAGAGTATCAAGGAATGGGTGGGATAGGTACCAAAGATGCAGCCTTCAGACACAAACCAACCAGATGATCCCGATTTTAGGGCGCATTTCGTGCGCGAACCCGGTGCGCTCAAACATCACCCGGCGCTTGTGTTAAATGCCGATTATCGGCCTTTATCTTATTACCCCCTATCGCTTTGGTCATGGCAAGATGCGGTTAAGGCCGCGTGGTTGGACAGGGTGCAAATCATTGCAGAATATGACGAATATGTGCATTCGCCCACAACGCAAATTCGCATTCCGTCGGTTGTGGTTTTGAAAGATTACGTCAAACCGCAAAGGCGGGTGGCCTTTACCCGGTTTAACCTATTTTTGCGCGATGAATTTAGGTGCCAATATTGTGGTGCAAAAGACAACCTAACCTTTGATCATGTCGTCCCGCGCGCCATGGGCGGGGTCACATCATGGGAAAATGTGGTTGCGGCCTGTTCCAAATGCAACCTGCGCAAAGGGTCAAAACCCTTGAACAAAACGGGGCTGTCTTTGCGCAAATCCCCCCGCCAACCCAACGCCGAGCAATTGCGCAATACGGGCCGCAAATTCCCCCCCAATCATTTACACGAAAGCTGGTTGGATTTTCTGTATTGGGATAGCGAACTGGACGCGTGATTGAAACAAACGCGTCAAACCCCCAAAACCCCCTTGTGTTGCCGGGGCGCATTTTTTAGCTTTGTCCAAATGCAACTTTGATAAGGTTATATGATATGGGTTTACGAATGATGTCTGGCGCGGCGGCGCTGGCGTTGACTGTCACGCCTGCAATCGCGCAAGATCTTTTGGTATTTGATTATTCCGGGTTTGAAATTTCTGATTACCATCAACCCTTTATCGACACATATGGCGCCAGCCCCGATTTTGTGTTTTTCGGGGATGAAGACGAAGCCTTTCAACGTCTTCTGGCCGGGTTTCGGGCCGATGTGACGCATATTTGCGCCGGTTCGGTGCCGCGCTGGCAGGCATCAGGGTTGATCGAACCATGGGATCATGCGCAAATTGATGCGTTTGACACGCTGAATGCCGATCTGATTGGCCCGGATGTTTTGGCCGGAACACAAGATTTGTATTTCTTGCCAACCGATTACGGATCAACCGCATTGGCCTATAACGCCGATACAGTGCCCGCGGCCGATGTGGCCAGTTTGGATATTTTCACCAATCCCGATTATGCCGGGCGGTTGTCTATTCCCGATAATGTCGATGATGCCTATGCGCTGGCTTATTTGGCAACCGGCGTCACCGATTGGTCAGATGTGACCGATGCCGAATTTGAGGCCGCAACCCAATGGTTGCGCAGCATCCATGATAATTTGTTAAATTACTGGGTTGATCCGTCTGAAATTCAACAATTGATGGCATCCGGTCAGGTGCAGGCCGCCTGGGTATGGAATGAAATTCCCGTGGCCATGGCCGATGAAGGTTTCCCGATTGGGTTTGAACGCAACACCGCAGAAGGCACAAGCGTTTGGTTATGCGGCTATGTCAATATGGCCGATGGGCCAGGATCGCAGGATCAGGCCTATGATTACGTCAACGCCCTTTTGTCCCCGGCCAGTGCAGGTCCATTGTTGAATGATGGGTTCGGGTCGGCCAATACCGCGGCCCTGCAGGCCCTTGGCGCAGACGCCCTTGAAGGCGCGGGCCTTGGTGTGGTCACCGTGCCCGTTTTGGCGCAATTGCCCATTTCCAATGAACAACGCGACCGTCAGGCCGCCGCATTTGAACGGATCAAAGCCGGGTTTTAACCCGTCTCCAACCGATATGATCTGATCTGGTCACACCCCATGCAGCCACCATTCTGCGTGGGGGTTTTGGCCAAATCAGGCCGATATATCCAAATCCGCCATCAAAATTGGCCGGATGCAAAAAACCAATTGATTTTTCTGTGGGTTTCAGTGTCACCTGAAAATCAGGCGAAATATCCAAAACCGCCAATCATATTGTAGCAAAAGGACGATCCAAACGGATCGGATAACATCATGAATGACACCGGGGTGATCGCGCCGCGCGCTTATCCTCCGCTATAGAAAAGGACTGACATTATGGCCCTCATCAACCCTTCGCGCCGCCTGCGCCGAACCCCGTTTTCCGAAGGCGTCGAAAAGGCCGGTGTCACGGCCTATAGTGTCTATAATCGCATGTTATTGCCTGCGGTTTTCATATCCCCCCAAGAAGATTACCGCCATTTGAAACAGGCCGTGCAAATCTGGGATGTGTCATGTGAACGCCAGGTTGAAATTCGCGGCCCGGATTCGGGGCGGTTGATTCAAATGCTAACCCCGCGCGATTTGCGCGGCATGTTGCCCGGCCAATGTTATTACATGCCCGTGGTGGATGAAACCGGCGGCATGTTGAATGATCCTGTGTTGCTAAAATTATCTGAGGATCGTTGGTGGATATCCATTGCCGATAGCGATCTGTTGCTATGGGTCAAAGG
>CAZPSB010000013.1:0-5699 GCA_964589025.1 uncultured Jannaschia sp.
CCCAATCTGGCGGCGGGTTTCATACACGGATCGCCCGGCAATAATCGAATCAGGGCGGCTGAAATAAACATGTTCGAAAATGCAAAACCGTGATTTTTGCGGTTCAAACGGTTTGAAACTTTCGACCCCTTTTTCAGTGATCACCACCATTTCGCCTGGTTCGATTTCGCGCACAAATTCTGCGCCGATGATATCCAACGCGCAGGTTTCCGAACTTAGAACCCATCCTTGGCCAATTTTACCTAAAACCAAGGGGCGCACGCCCAACGCATCGCGCATACCGATCAATTTGGTGCGCGTCATCGCGACCACGGAAAACGCGCCTTCGACCCGGCGCATGGCGTCTTTCATCCGTTCGGGGATGGTTTTTTGATAACTGCGCGCCATCAGGTGGATGATGCATTCACTGTCAGATGAACTTTGGAAAATCGACCCGCGTTCGATCAATTCACGCCGCAATTCATCGGCATTGACGATATTGCCATTATGGGCAATTGCGGCCCCACCCATCGCAAATTCACCAAAAAAGGGTTGCACATCACGAATTGCGGTATTGCCCTTTGATCCGGCGGTGGAATAGCGCACATGCCCAATGCCAATTGGGCCGGGCAGGCCATCCATCACTTGGGCCGATGTAAAGGTATCACGCACATAGCCAAAGCGCCGTGTCGAATTGAACCCTTGATCGGGGTCATAGGTGACAATTCCGCCCGCCTCTTGGCCGCGATGTTGCAGCGCATGCAGGCCAAGCGCCACAAATTGTGCCGCATCAACCACACCAATCACGCCAAACACGCCGCATTCTTCGCGTAATTTATCGCCATCCATCGGGTCAAATGGGTGGGGGGGCAGATCGGCCATATCTGTTACAAGTGGGCCTTGATCCAAACGCTTTTGCATTTTGCGCAATCCTTATCGGAATCGTGTCGCTTTTTACATAAGCTGCAAAACGCCATCTGTCACGAAACTATCACAATCAGGGCCAGAATAATATCGGCCCTGATTGTGTCATTGATGTGCAATCAGGCATCCGAAGCGGGCAAACATGCATCAACCAAATTGTCATAATAAGGTGCCAGCCATCCAAACCCATCATCGGGGATCTGGGCACGGATGTAATCCTGCAATTGGCCAAAAATCTGTGCAGATCGGCTTTCGGCGACGATGGCCACCGGGTCTTGGGCGGCGACGATATCATACAACATCAACGCCAAAACAACCACCAAAACCCCGCGCAGCGCCCCAAACAAAAAGCCCAATGTGGAATCCACCACACTTAGCGCGGATCGTTGCACCGCCGCAGAAAACAATGGCGTAAACAAAGAAATGACCGCCAGCGCCAGCGCAAAGATCACCGCAAAGGCCACAATGATGCCCAATTCGCAACTATCCCCGATAAACCCGCCAATCAACGGAATTTCGGCCATTAAAGGAACGGCACGCGGCGCAAAGGCATAGGCCACAAGGGCGGCCAAAATCCACCCGCCAATCGCCAGAATTTCGCGTATAAAACCGCGCGCATAGGCCAAAACCGCCGATATGACGATAACCCCTGCGACGATTGCGTCAATTACTGTAAATCCATCCATAAAGTCTTATCCTGCCCCAAAAACACTGCCTACAAATTCTATCAACGTTGGCATCGCCTGCACCGAAACGCCGCTTTTGTTCGATATCTTACACCTATCAGAAACGATTGCCGATGAAAAACCAAGTTTTTCAGCTTCTTTCAACCTATTTTCGGCCTGAGACACCGGTCTTAATGCCCCAGACAGCGATAATTCGCCAAAAACCACGGTTTTATCGGGCAAGGCGGCGTCTTCGCGGGCCGATAACAACGCGGCCGCCACCGCCAGATCGGCGGCGGGTTCGCTGACGCGCATACCGCCTGCGATATTCAGATACACATCCAAACCCTGAAAGCTGATGCCGGCGCGGGCTTCAAGCACGGCCAAAATCATTGATAGACGCCCGCCATCCCAACCCACAACCGCCCGGCGCGGTTGGCTAAGGGATGACGGCGCGACAAGGGCCTGAATTTCAACCAATACAGGCCGCGTGCCTTCGATACCCGCAAAAACCACCGATCCCGGGGCGGGCGCGTCACGATCGTTCAAAAATAAGGCAGATGGGTTTTGCACCTCGGCCAGGCCTTCATGTGTCATTTCAAACACACCAATTTCATCCGCCGCGCCAAACCGGTTTTTGACCGACCGCAAAATGCGGAATTGGTGCCCGCGTTCGCCTTCGAAATATAACACGGTGTCAACCATATGTTCGACCACGCGCGGGCCTGCGATTTGGCCATCTTTGGTGACATGGCCCACCATCACCACCGCCACGCCGGTGCGTTTGGCAAAATGGGTCAATTCATGGGCGGACGCGCGCACCTGCGTTACAGAACCGGGCGCAGAATCGGCGGTGTCGAGCCACATGGTTTGAATCGAATCGACAATCGCCAGATCCGGGGCCTCGGATTCCAGGGTCGTGATGATATCGCGCAGGTTGGTTTCGGCCCCCAACAAGGTTGTGCTATCGGTCAGGCCCAAACGATGGGCGCGCAGACGCACCTGGGCGGTGGCTTCTTCGCCAGAAATATAGACAACTTTTAACCCTTTGCGGGCGAAACTTGCGGCGACCTGCAACAAGAGGGTTGATTTGCCAATGCCGGGATCACCGCCAACCAAAATGGCCGATGCGGGCACCAACCCGCCGCCCAGAACGCGGTCAAATTCCCCAATGCCACAGGTCTTGCGCGTCGGCAATGCCTCGGCGGTTTGTAGGTCGGTCAGGGCCAATTTGCGCCCCCGCGCCGCGCCCAATGATTTGCCCGGCATGGATGACAAAGGTTTTTCTTCGGCAATCGTGTTCCATTCGCCACAGGATTCGCACCGCCCCGCCCATTTTTGGGTCACCGCGCCGCAAGCCGAACATACAAAACGTGAAGATGATTTTGCCATGTAAACGGCTTAACCCGTTGCGAAGGATTTGGCCATACGTTCGGTGATCAAGCCAACGGCAAGCGAAATCAAAACACAAGCCGTGAACACCCATAATCCCCATGCCGTTTCCATGCGCCCCACAGCCAAACCTTGTGACAATGCAATATAAAGCGCGATCAAAAACACATCGGCCATGGCCAATTTGCCCATCACATGCGCCATATATATCAGCCCGGGTCTTTGCGCCCCCAGATGGATCAAAATCAAAAACAAGGTTTTGACAACCGGCGCGACCAATGCAAATACCGCAACCACAAAGGCCAATATGATTTCGCCTTCCTGCCAAAGGGCGGCGAGACCGGATATGACCGAAATCTCGGATAATCTGAAAATTGGCAATAGGCCTGCGCGCATCAATGGGGCAAACCATGACAAAGGAAAAGCCACCAACAGCGCTAGGTTGATGAAAAACAAAGCCTTGGGCCATGGCCCTTTAGGTAAATTGCCGAACATAAATCACCACGATTGCGATGCCCAAACTTAGGCCGATGCGCCTGACATGTTGGGGAATATGCGTTGTTGAGGCCTCAAGATCGGCCAAACTGGTATAAAGCCCATAACATAACCCCATCGGGAATAGAATGGCGATCAAGGCCACCACAGATGGCAAACCCACAACCGACCCCACCAAGATGACGCCCACCAAAATCGCCATGGCCGGCACAAGATTAAGCAATAAATCCATTGCAATGGGAATGTGGTTTTGGCGGCTGGCCCGCACCCAATGGCGTATCCAGATCACCAACATAACCCCCATATAGGCCCATAGGGCGGTGGCGATTGCCTCGATCATCGCCAAGGGGGTCATGATTATCGCACGGCCTCAATCGGGCCGTCTTTGGACCCGGTGATAAACTGTTTCAAATACGGGTTTGGGGATGCATCCATTTCGGCCACAGACCCGTGCCATTTGATTGATCCCTGATGCAGCATGGCCACGCTGTCGCCGATGGTGCGCACCGATGACATATCATGCGTGATGGTAATGGCGGTCACATTCATTTCTTCGACCACTTCGCGGATCAAATCATTGATAACGCCCGACATGATGGGATCAAGCCCAGTGGTGGGTTCGTCAAAAAAGATAATCGCAGGATCGGTGGCAATGGCGCGCGCAAGGCCCACACGTTTGCGCATTCCACCTGACAATTCGGATGGAAACCGATCAGCCACATCGGGTGTCATCCCCACCCGGCGTAGTTTTTCAAGCGCGATTTCACGGGCTTCGGCGAGAGGGCGTTTTTGTGGGCCGCGTAACAAACGAAAGGCCACGTTTTTCCATACATTTAGGGAATCAAACAATGCCGCGCCCTGAAACAGCATGCCAAATTGCCCAAATAACGCGTTTCGATCCAGCGTAGCAGTATCACGCCCGGCAACCGTAATGATGCCGCGATCGTGTTTTTCCAACCCCAACACACATTTCAACAACACGGATTTCCCCGTGCCCGACCCCCCGATCACCACAAGACTTTCGCCTTTTGCAACCGATACATCCACCCCTTGCAAGACGTGGTTTTTGCCGAAACTTTTATGTACGTTTTCAAGTGTGATCATGCTGTGAAAAACAACCCTGTCAAAAGATAATTTGCCGCCAGAATCAGGATAGAGGCCGATACAACCGCATTGGTGGCCGCACGCCCAACACCCCGCGCGCCCCGCCCCGAATGCATACCGTGATAGCACCCCATCAAGGCAATGATGAATCCAAATGCCGCCCCTTTGACAAGGCCCGATAAAACATCCCATGTTTCCAGAAAATCGGCGGTATTTTGCAAATAGACCGACGGCGTAAAGCCCAGCTGCGCCGTGCCCACCAGATAGCCGCCGAAAATGCCAATCGCATCGCCAACTGCGACCAATATAGGCAGGCTAAGTGTGGCGGCCACAAGCCGCGGGATGGTCAGGTATTTATTCGGGTCGGTTGACAAGGTGATCAGCGCGTCAATCTGTTCGGTGACTTTCATTGTTCCGATTTCGGCGGCAATGGCCGCAGATACCCGGCCCGCCACCATCAGCCCGCCCAAAACGGGGCCAAGTTCGCGCACAATGCCAATGGCCACGATCTGGGGCACCACAGCCTCGGCATTAAAACGTGATCCGCCGGCATAAATTTGCAACGCCAATGCCCCACCCGTAAATAGCGCCGTCAACCCCACAACCGGCAGTGACAACCACCCGATCGTCATAAATTGCTGCGCAATTTCACGAAGATAAAAAGGCGGGCGGAAAAAATGGCTCAGGGTGTGGCCCAAAAAGATGAACACATTGCCAATGCTGGCCAACAGCACCAGAACCGACCGCCCAATAGCGGCAAATGGGGTAAGGATAAAAATCATTCAAACCAGTCCGTTTATAAAGTCGCGGGTATAACGTGACCCAAGCGCGGTCAACACCTCATACCCGATTGTTCCCGCCGCGTCAGCCAAAACATCAACCCCTTGATGGACGCATATAATATCAAGCGTATCAGGCATTGGGCCTTGCGCCAGATCGGTGATATCAATCGTCAATACATCCATGGATACCCGACCGGCCACCAGGCATTTTGTATCGCCTGCATAAAGGGCCGCCTTTGGCCCCATCGCCCGGATCAACCCATCGGCATACCCACCTGAAACGGTGGCAAATTCCCCCGGAATACTGGCCGGAAATCTGCGCGGCCCCCAACTCGGAAGCCCTGCTGGAACTGCCTAT
>CAZPSB010000013.1:5709-7687 GCA_964589025.1 uncultured Jannaschia sp.
AATGCGCGTGGGGCGTGTGGCGGTGAATGTGGCCGAATATCCAACGGTTTCACCAATGGCCAAGTCACGCGTTTGGATCACCGGCAAGGATAGGCGAACAACCGGGCGGGCGGCGGCAAAAGGCAGGCCACCATATAGGCCAATACCGGGGCGCAGCACGTCAAAATGATATTCCGGCCCCAATAAGGCCCCGCCTGTGGCCGATAAGGACCGCGGGGCGGTGATGCCTTGGGTCATATCGATAAAACAGGCCAATTGCGCCGCGTTTTGCGGATGGCCAGGATCGTCTGAACAGGCAAGATGGCTCATGATTAAGGTGATGGGGCCTTGGGTTAGATCACTGCGCCAGGCGGCCCATTCGGCGGGCTCCATGCCCAAACGGTTCATGCCTGTGTCAAGCTGAACCCCATAGGCATGGCCGGGCAGGCTTTGCGTATGGCGGGTGGCCTGTTGGGCGCTATTGATCATCGGGGTCAAGTTGAAATCGCGGATCATCGCGGTATCACCCTGCATATGGCCGGAAAACACGTTGATTTCCGGCCCCGGGCCAAGGGCCTTGCGCAAGGTCGCGCCTTCTTCGGCCATGGCCACAAAAAACCGCCGCGCCCCGGCCTGCGCCAAGGCCCGCGCAACCACATCTGCGCCCAGACCATACCCATCGGCCTTGACCACCGCACCGGTTTCGGCACGCCCCATCGCATCAAATGCCCGCCAATTGGCGGTGATTGCGGCAAGATCAATTGTTAATGTTCCACATGCCATACTATGTTCTGTCCGCGCTTGGGGGCCAAAGGTCAAGGGTTTTTAATACCCATCGGCCCCTTGTTGCCAAGGCTTGACCAGATTGCCAAATTTGGTGAACCGGCCTTCAAAGCTAAGTTCAATTGTACCAACCGGGCCGTGGCGTTGTTTGCCGATGATGACCTCGGCCTTGCCATGCAGGGTTTGCATATCTTGTTGCCATTTTGTCATGGCCTCTAGGTTATCCTCGCCGGGTTTTTCGCGTTCTTTATAATATTCACCACGATACACAAACATCACCACATCGGCATCTTGTTCAATCGAACCCGATTCGCGCAAATCCGACAATTGGGGCCGTTTATCATCGCGCGATTCAACCTGGCGCGATAATTGCGACAGGGCGATCACAGGAATGTTCAATTCCTTGGCAATCGCCTTTAGGCCTTGGGTGATTTCCGAAATCTCATTCACCCGGTTTTCATTCCGCCCTGATCCGCGCAGCAATTGCAGATAATCCACAATAATCAAATCCAACCCTTGGGCCGATCGTTTCAACCGCCGCGCACGGGCGGCGACCTGTGCAATGGGCAGGGCGGGCGTGTCATCAATATAAAGCGGGCAGCGTTCCAGATCACGGGCAGCCAAAAGATAACGTTGGAATTCTTGTTCATTCAAATCCCCCTTTCGGATCAATTCCGAAGGGATTTCTGCGGCCTCGGATAACACGCGTTGGGCCAATTGTGCCGCAGACATTTCAAGGCTGAAAAAGCCCACAACCCCGCCATCGACCGTTCCCTCAGACCCATCAGGGCGCGGGCCCTGTTTCCACCGTTTGGCAATGTTAAAGGCGATATTGGTGGCCAGTGATGTTTTGCCCATTGAAGGCCGCCCGGCCAAAATCAACAAATCCGAATTGTGCAAACCGCCCAACATCCGGTCCATATCATCCAGACCGGTTGACATGCCCGCCAACCCCCCATCGCGGTTATAGGCGGCATTGGCGATATTCACCGCATCGGTAATCGCGCGTAAAAAAGATTGAAACCCGCGCTGCGTGGTGCCCGATGCGGCGAGTTTGAACAATTCGCTTTCGGCCTCAACAATTTGATCATCGGGGGGGGCATCATCGCGCATGGCACGCGCGCGATCTGATACGCGTTGGCCCAAGCCGATCAATTCGCGCCGCACCGCCAAATCATGGATCAATTGCGCATAATCACGCGCCGCTGATGTGGCA
>CAZPSB010000013.1:7697-16634 GCA_964589025.1 uncultured Jannaschia sp.
CCTTTCGCTCATCATTATGATACATCCCTTCATACTTTTCGACAAGCCAAAAGTATCCCTTTTGCCTCTTTTCTTGCGATACGAATAGCCTCTTGTTCATCATTGAACTCCTCGACAACGGTTAGCTCCAGGGGTTTTTCAATATCTTTGGCAAAACTGCGCAATGTGGTGGCATCGGTATGCAAGCCCTTGGTAATACGCGATTGGATCATGGTAAATAAGGCAGCATGTACCGGATCATGGAAATGATCGGGTTTGATCAAATCTTCGATCCGATCAAGAACGTCATTGGCACTTAGGATCGCGCCCAAAAGCTGTTGTTCGGCCTCAATATTATGAGGCAATTCTTGTTCAGAATCTGCCGGGGGTGGGGCGACAGCTGCGGGCGTATCTGCGGGGGCCATATTGTTCAAAACCGCCCCCTAAACTGCCAAACCGCGATTGGCCCGCCACGCAGCTGGATCGGCCAAAAAGGTTTCGACATCGGCCAAGGTGGCATCGTCAAAATCGCCTTTGGCGCGGGATTCGGCAATGATATCGGCCCAAGTACATAACGCATGCAGTGTCAGGCCGTGTTTGGCCAGATTGGCATCTGTATCGGCAAAAATACCATAGGAAAACACAACCGCCGTGTGGGCGCATTCGGCCCCGGCGGCGCGCAACGCATCGACGAATTTGATCTTGGATCCGCCATCGGTTGTCAGATCTTCGACCAATAAGACATTTTGGCGCTTGGTCAGATGCCCTTCGATTTGCGCGGTACGGCCATGACCTTTGGGTTTTTTGCGCACATAAATCATCGGCAAGGCCATCCGGTCGGCCATAAAGGCGGCAAAGGGAATGCCCGCCGTTTCGCCACCCGCGATTGTGTCAAAGGTTTCCAAACCCGCCGCACGCATGACCTTGCAGGCCAAAAAATCCATCAAGGTAGATCGGATACGCGGATAGGAAATCAATTTACGGCAATCAATATAGGTGGGGGCCTGTTTGCCCGATGAATGGGTGAATAAATCGGTCGTGTTGAAATGCACGGCCTGAATATCCAGCAACATCCGCGCAGTCATTTGCGCCATAGTTTGATCGTCAGGATAGGTTGAAGGGATCATGGCGGGCCTCTGGATGGGGATGGTATATTGGATTTAACGTTACATGTGGGGTTTGGCAATCGTCGCTTGGGCCTGTCTGGATTGCATCATCACGCAGGGCGCACCTTATCCAAGCACATGCCAATACAGCGGATGGCCGGGGTCAAACACGGTGACAGGGCCATCTGCGGTTTGGATTTTATCGGGATAGGCCACCGGCGCATCCCGTTTTTCCAAGGTGATCGTGGTATCGGCCACCGGTAAACCATATCGCGCCGGGCCGTATAGGGATGTGAACCCTTCCAATTTATCAAGCGCGCCTTCGGCCTCAAACACATGCGCCAAACATGACATCGTGTTGGTGGCGGTAAAAATACCGGCACAGCCGCACGCGTTTTCTTTGTTGCCATCGGTATGGGGTGCGCTATCGGTGCCGAGGAAAAACCGCGGATTACCCGATATCGCCGCCCGGCGCAGCGCATCGCGATGTGTGCTGCGCTTGGCCACGGGCAGGCAATAATAATGCGGTTTGATGCCGCCGGCCAATATATGATTGCGCGTGATCATCAAATGATGGGTCGTAATCGTGCCCGCAATATCCCCGCCTGCCTGTTCCACATAATCAATGCCTTGTGCGGTGGTGATATGTTCCAACGTGACCTTTAATTCCGGCAGGCGCCTGCGCATGGGGTCAAGAACAGTATCCAGAAACACCTTTTCACGGTCGAAAATATCAACATCATGGTTTGTGACCTCACCATGAATACAAAGCGGCAGGCCAATTTCGGCCATTTTTTCCAAAACCGGCATGACATGCGCCACATCCCGCACGCCCGAGGCCGAATTGGTGGTCGCGCCTGCCGGGTAAAGTTTCACCGCGCGAATCACGCCTTGGGCATAGGATGCGGCCATATCGGCGGGATCGGTATCTTCGGTCAGATATAGCGTCATCAGCGGGTCAAACCGGCACCCATCGGGCAAAGCGGCAAGAATCCGCCGACGGTAATTTTGTGCATCTTGGTTTGTGACAACCGGCGGCACCAGGTTGGGCATGATAATCGCGCGGCCAAAATGGCGGGCAGTTTCGGGCAGAACGCTTTGTAATATTGCCCCATCGCGCAGATGTAAATGCCAATCATCGGGGCGGCGTATGGTCAATCTTTGTGTCATAATCACGGGCTATACCATGACGCCACCCCGCACCAGCAATTTTTGCCACAGGCCGTTTGCGACGTGTTTTCGCCGGTTATAGGTGCATGCGGCACCAATGGGATTGATTTCATTGACAGGCCATAAAAAATTTATTAAAAATTTAATAATTAGAATGCTAACTTTCAGTCTAAGACATTCATATATTTGACGAAATGTTGAATTTGGGATGTCTTTCACAAGCGATGTGGGGGCGAACATGCCTGATATCAAGAAAAATAAAGTGGTGAGAAATTCGACTGGAAATTATGCAATAGAAGGTCCGGCTGGAATATCTCTTACAAATGATGTATATACAGACGGTATGAGGGCGAACATGCCTAATATCAAAAAAAATAAAGTGGTGAAAAATTCAACTGGAACCAACTTTACAAGCAATATGGGGGCGAACATGCCTATTATTGAGGAAGACTTTGAAAACCCAACTTTTGCTGATTGGCGAATATATGGCAGCCGCGCGGCGTATCCTGATGCGCGTGTGGGCATAGGCGGCCTTGACCCCGGTGGTTCAATTGGTATGCATATACCGTCTACATCTGTAAGTTCGGAATTCTTTTCTAATGGGCCCAATCATTCAAATTATAACGCGCTGCTCTTTGATTCCGCATCAAACATTGCCGGCGGTGACCTGTCCGGCGCTATATGGACGGTTGATCTTTCGGGTTTCACCAATGGCGCGCGCCTAACCTTTCATCATCTAAATATAGGTGACGACGCAAATCAGGCCCCAGATGATCATGCCGGGCGGCTTTTGGCAGATAGTTTGGCGATTAGTCTTAATGGCGGGCAAGATTGGTACGAATTGGAAACATTAGGTGGTGATCGCATTGCCCGCGACGGAAACGGGTTTGACAGTGGCCTATGGAAATTGATGAATATTGATCTTGATGATCAAGTGGCCCAGATCAACGCGAATTTTGGCACAAATTATTCAATTGCATCCAGCAATGTTAAGATCAAATTTTTGCAATATGGTGATTCAAGCTTTCCAAATGATGGGTGGGCGATTGATAATCTAAAGATCGTTGAACAATATGAAGTGATTTCTGCCAATATCGACAAAGGGGCCTTTCACGCCTTTAGTATCGCAGGCGAAAATAACGATGATTATTTCTACCGCGCGGCGGCCTTTGGCAATGTTGGGCCGAATACGCCTATTTTGGTTGCGGTGCATGGCACGAATTCGGCATATAATTATGATGATTTTGCCGGTATGTGGCAAAAATATATCGAAGATAACGGCGTGCCGTCCAATGGGTTGATCATTGTAAACCCGGTTTTTGTAAATGGCGGGCGGTTTGATACGGGATCGGCCAAATTTGGTAAATTGTCTTGGAATGACACAACCAATGCCCAGGCCGATCAGGCCTTGTTGCAAACCTTGGCCGAAATTGATGCCGCCGGTCTTGGCGATGCCAGCCAAATGCATCTTTGGGGCTTTTCTGAGGGCGCGCAATTTGCGTCACGCTTTACCGCCGCGCATCCCAATGATGTGGCCGCGGTCGTGATCGGCGCACCGTCATCTTATGTTTACCCATCAAATGATGTGTTTTGGCCGCATGGTTTTGCCGCCGATCCCGACGTGCCCATGCATACGCAATTGGATTTGAACGGGTATTTGCAAACGCCGATGCAAATTTGGGTTGGTGAAGACGACAATAACCCAAATGCCAATAATCTTGATCGTGGCAATGATGTTGTATCTATCTTGGGTGAAGATCGCCTGGAACGTGGCGTCAATCAGTATGAGGCGCTTTACCAAGCCGCGCTGGATGCCGGGTTATCCCCATCGGATGTTGAATTTGAATTGTTCATCGCCGAAGGCGTTGGCCATAATCGTGACCCCGATGATTTGCCGCAGATTTTTGACTTTCTGTTCAAAGACAGAAGCAATGCCGCAAATCCAACCGACCCCGTGATTGTCGAAACCCGGATGGTCACAACCCCGGCCACCCAAGAAGAACGCAGTGATTTGCCACCAAGTGAAACGCAATTTGACCCTGGTCAAACCGCGTATCTTGAGATTTGGGTCAAGGCGCCTGCCGGGCAATCTTTGGGCCTTGATACGGCAAGTTTTGATATTTTTGTTGAACCTGACACTGGTACTATTGATCCTGCCAGTATCCAATATGGTCAGGCCTTTACACAGGTTGGATCGGCCAGTGTGACCGGTGGGTTCTTGCGTGATCTCAGTGTGGATTCCGTATCAAGCGGCACAGGCGTTGGCGAATATGTGTTGCTTGGGCGTGTTGAAATCACAGTTGAAAGCAGCATAAATGGCACCCAACAGATGCCTGTGGTGGTCATGGATTCTGCCGCAAACGGGTTTACACTTGATGGCGGCGTTTCGGTGCGATCGGCCATTTCCCCGGTTGATGCGGTCATCATCAATGATACCGGTGCCGCGATCCAAGGGTCGTTGTTTAAAGATGCCAATTGGGATGGCGTTTGGGATGGCGATGAAGACGCCCTTTCAGGTGTCACCGTGACGTTGAAAGATTCCAACGGCAACCCCTATGTCCATACCACAACAATCGACCCCGATGATGTTGGCGATAACGGGTATCTTTTGCATTCCCCATGGGTGACATTCACCGCCCAAGGCTCAGATATCGGTAGCCCGATCGTACAGGCCGAAAGTTCCGGGTCGGCCGGCAGTGATGTATTTGGTTTAAAACTCGTAAGTGGGTCAAAATCAACCGCGTGGAATGAAGGTGGCCGTGAATTGCTCATTGATTTCACCGCCCCCACCAGCCGTGTTTCGATTGATGTGTTTGGATCCGGCGATATTGGGCAGCTTCAAATATTTGATGAAAATCACAACTTGCTTGGGAGTGTGCAAAGTTCAACCCTGAATGGCACGCAAACCTTAACCCTTTCGTCAACCACACCCATTGCCTATGCCGTTGCAACGGGGCATGGCCCACATTATGTCAAACTAGACAATCTACAATTTGACTTTGTTCCCACCGTGACAACCGATGCGCATGGGGCCTATAGTTTCACAGGCCTTAACCCCGGGTCATATACCGTATCTGTGGATGCGCCGGGATATAGTGATGTGTCGGTTCAAACCCTTGGCGCGGGTGATCAGGCCAGTGGCGTGAATGGCGCGAACCAGCTTAATTCACTTGATGCCAACGGCAATTTGGGTTTCGTGGATTATATGGCCGCTGGCTTTATGATGTATGCGGATAATTCGGCGCAGGCGACGCTTGCCTTGCGCACGATGATTGACAATACCACGCAAACCACCGTGCATACGCCGATGGCGGGGGCTGTACAGGCCGCACAAGATGATGTGATCATGTTTGATACCATAGCCTCGGCCCAAAATGACCCTTGGGATCCATGGGGGTTCATGTAATTCCCCCCTCGTGGTGACCCTTTTTAAATTCATATTCATCCCGGCCTATGATCCAATCTAGGCCGGGATGTTTTTTGACCTGTTAAAAATTGTGCAATGGCAGGCAAAATGTTGCAGGTGGTGTAAACCCTGTCTAATATATCTGAAAAGGGCAGTTTCACGATACTGCCGATCCAGTTCGATATGGTTTAAGGATTTGATATGATTTTAACCTTGTTCCTTGGGATTGCGGCAGGTGCCTTTGCGCCTATGGCCGAACCACATATCCGCCGTGCAATGACGCATGAAATGTTCAAAAAAATCACGGTTCAAAATGATGAATTCGGGACCCTAACCTTGCTTGTCGTGTTGATAGCCATCGCCGCGATCTTGGCCGTTTCGGGCATTGGCAACGCGGCCTTCCCATTGTTATTTGGGGCATTATTTGGCATGTTTGCCAAACGTATCATTGCGATGGTCACACGGTGATGGGCGAAAAACCGATGGCCCTATGCAAATGGGTATGTGATGGGTGCCGATTACGAAAAGGTTACGTTCCAAGGCACCCCTGACCCTTTGTCTGATCCGGCATGTGGCGCCTTATGCCTTAAAAATTGCGCGACAAGGTGATTTGACATTCGGTGACATCATAATCGGAAAACGCGATATTTGAATTATTGACAGTGTGCGAACACTGCAATTGCGGGGTAAAGCCGCGAATATCAATGCGCGAATGCTGCAAGGATACGCTAAGCGTATAATAATCATCTTCGCGTGGACTTGTGGTTAAGGGGTAATCGCCCACAAAATCCCTTATGCCATAGCCAAGCCGAAATTGCGATTGCAACCCGCCGGGCCATGTATTGGATAAGGCCGTGGTCAACCCGTTTTCCGTATATTGCAAATGCGCCACTTGTGGGTCGCTTACCTGTTGTGACAGGCCAATTTCAATCCCCATGCTTGGGGTCAATTGGCGGTTAAAACTAAGCGAGGCCGATGTGAAAGACCCGTTTTGAAAGCTCAGATCTTCGTATCTGCGATCCTCATATAGATACGAAAAACGCAAGGCATTGCGCGGGCTGATCCGGCGGGTCAGGCCAAATTGCAGACCGGCGGCGTAATTATCTGCATTGGTTGTGTACCATGCTTCGCGGTAAAAAGGCATGATTGACCAATTGCCCGTTGGTGTGACCCGTTCATAAGGCAGCGATAGGTTGATCACATCGCTATTATATGTGTTATCTTCATATTGGGTTGTCTGGGCATTCCAATTCAACGATATTCGGCCCTGTTGGCCGATATGGCGCCGGAAATAGCCCGACGCGCCAAATTGCGCCCCAACACCCGAGGATTCCTGGGAACTTTGGCTAATCGCCCCTTGCCCCAAAAGAGAATTGAAAACCGTATTGGTTGTGCCGCGGTTCACATTGGTGGATGGGATAAGCGAAAAATACCCCCCAAATCCGACATTATCATTGCGGTCAATCACGTTCAAAAATTGGCGATATGTGCCCCGCATCGTATCATTTTGATCAATGCTTAACAAAGCACCAAAATGAAACCGGGCGGCGCCGTAATCTTCGTTCAACAATAAGGTATGCGCCAATTCGCGGCGTGCATTCAGGTAATTGGGATCTATGCGCAAAACATCGCGAAACATGCGAATGGCGCGATCCAATTCGCCTTGCGATTTCAAAATGCGCGCCTCTAGAAATAGGCGATCGGCATCGGTTGGGTTGCTGGCCTCAAGACGGCGGCGGGCCTCATCAATTTGGCCGGTATTGATTAACATGTTCAGTTCAACATCACTGACCGGATGCGGATGGGCCTGCGCACCCGATTGCAAACAAAAACATGCTAGAAAGGCGCATAAAACAAATTTTAATATATAGTGTGGCATGATTTATGATCTCATCTGATGGGCATGACAGGGCAGTGTATCGTTAATATAGTTTAACCTTTCTATTGCACGATAAACCCGCCTGCGTAAATCACATCTCCGAAATTAAAATTATTACTTTCACCCCCGTGAAAGGCGCCCACTGCACCATGGGTGCCAACCTCGCCATCCAGTTGGCCGGGTATTCCCAAAAAATCCACCGTGCCGCCTAGATTACCACGGCTATAAATGATGCCATTGACATTAAAGGTATTGTTGTAATCCCCACCGGTCAAGGCGCCATTGCCGAAATCTGCGTATAAGGTAATGGGGATGCTGCCACTTGCGGAGGTGCCGCTGACTTGGCCGTTAAAGGTGGTGATGTTTTCTACAGATACGAATTCCGCATTGCCGTGGAAAATGGCGGTGCCGCCTGTTGGCACATAGCCCATATTCGAATATGGGTCGACCCCGGCCAGAACCGTCCAGCCATCCCGCCTGTCAAATCCGCGCACATAGCCATAACTGCCCCGGGCATTGCTATCGCCACCTGCGGCGATACTGCTATCTAGGGAATGGCGCACATTGGTGCCATCGACCGAGGCAAAGCCACTGACGCCATCAAACGGGTAATTTGTGGTGCCATTGGGCAAAGGCCCACAGGCCGCGATCAAGGGCAACATACAGATCAACATAATGCGGCTGACGGTTTTCATCACAACGATCCTTTCGGTGAATCAATTATTATGACTGCCGGTAAATGCTATATCGGGCTGTCATTCAATAACGCGGCGATGTTTGTCGAAATTTCGGCAGATTTACGCGCGTATATGGCTTGCATATGCGGGGCGCTTTGGGGTAGTGGGGCGATGGGACACCCCTCCCCAACGAGGGGCATGTATCTGTAAGGGTATTGACATGACAGATCAAAAACCGGCAACGCGGCCGGTCAATCCGCGTTTTTCATCTGGGCCTTGCGCCAAACCCCCTGTGTGGAATTTGCATGCATTGCGTGATGCGCCTTTGGGGCGGTCTCATCGCGCGGCGGTGGGCAAGGCTAAACTTAAGGCCGCCATTGATCAGACCCGCGATGTTTTGGGCATTCCCGCAGATTATAAAATCGCCATTGTGCCCGCATCCGATACTGGCGCGGTTGAAATGGCGATGTGGTCAATGTTGGGCGCGCGCCCGGTCACGATGGTGGCATGGGAAAGTTTTGGCGCCGGTTGGGTCACCGATTGCATCAAACAGTTGAAATTAGAGGCCAATGTTAAAACCGCCGATTATGGCGATATTGTTGATCTGGCATCGGTCGATTTTGATACCGATGTTGTGTTCACCTGGAATGGGACGACATCGGGCGTGCGGGTGCCATCGGGTGATGCGATCCCCCAAACCCGGGCGGGCCTGACGATTTG
>CAZPSB010000013.1:16644-19134 GCA_964589025.1 uncultured Jannaschia sp.
TGCCTTGGGATAAATTGGATGTCACCACCTTTTCATGGCAAAAAGTCATGGGGGGTGAAGCCGCGCATGGTATGTTGATCTTATCGCCGCGTGCGGTGGATCGGTTGGAAAATTACACCCCGCCTTGGCCCTTGCCCAAGATTTTTCGCCTGACCAAGGGCGGCAAATTAATTGATGGCATTTTTGAGGGCGCGACCATCAACACCCCATCTATGTTGGCGGTTGAGGATTACCTTGTCGCGTTGAATTGGGCCAAAGATATCGGCGGGTTGCCCGCCTTAATCGCGCGGGCCGATGCAAATGCACAAACGATTTTCGATTTTTGTGACACACACGATTGGATCGCCAATTTGGCAATTGACCCGGCCACGCGGTCCAATACATCCGTATGTCTGAAATTCACCGATCCGCGCATCACCGATGGGGCGGGTTTTGCGAAATCTATCGCAAAACGGCTTGAGGCCGAAGACGTGGCCTATGATATTGGCGCCTATCGCGATGCACCTGCGGGGCTGCGCATATGGTGTGGCGCGACCGTGGAACAGGCCGATATTGCGGCCATGTTGGCATGGCTTGATTGGGCCTTTGAAGCCGAGATTGCGCGACTTTAGAAAAACCGCTATGACATGCGCGCACGTTTAACATCATCAATCAAGGATCATATTATGATGACATTTACACAGTCCGTAAAAGACGGTTTTTCCCGATATGTAGATTTCCAAGGGCGATCACCGCGTTCTGGATATTGGTGGTGGTACTTGTTCTCTCTTATCGCAATGGGTATCGCTACTGTTTTGGATTTGGCGATCAGTGGTGGCAACCCGTCCTTTATCGTTTTCCAGCTCATCGTAGCCCTTGGTATTGTGCTACCGGGCTTGGCCGTCACCATTCGCCGTTTGCATGACACTGACAGATCGGGGTGGTGGATTTTTATCGGCCTAGTCCCAATTATTGGTACCATTGTTCTTATTGTTTTCTACTGCACCAAAGGCACCGCAGGCCCCAACCGTTTTGGGGATGATCCGCTTGATCCGAACAACGGTTCTGAGGCGTCGGCCTAATATATCAATCAGGTTCAAAGGTGGCGCTGGTTTTGTTCAATAATACCTATGGAAAGTATATAAAATGACTGCACCTAAAGTATTGGTTTCTGACAAATTATCCGAAACCGCCGTTCAAATTTTTCGCGATCGCGGCATTGATGTCACCTTTGACCCGACCATCGGCAAAGACAAAGATCGTCTTTTGGCCGAAATTGGCCAATATGATGGGCTGGCCATTCGGTCGGCCACGAAAGTGACCGAAAAAATTATCGCGGCGGCCAAAAACCTAAAGGTCGTAGGCCGCGCGGGCATTGGGGTGGATAATGTCGATATTCCCACCGCATCCAAGCGCGGCATTGTGGTGATGAACACGCCCTTTGGCAATTCGATCACCACCGCCGAACATGCGATTGCCATGATGTTTGCCGTTGCCCGCCAGATACCCGAGGCCAACACATCAACCCATGCCGGCAAATGGGAAAAAAGCCGCTTTATGGGCGTTGAATTAACCAATAAAACGCTTGGCCTGATTGGGGCGGGCAATATCGGGTCGATTGTGGCCGCGCGCGCGCTGGGCCTTAAAATGAAGGTGGCGGCCTATGATCCGTTCCTAAGCGATGACCGCGCGCGCCAAATGGGCGTGACCAAGGTTGAACTGGATGATCTATTGGCGCAATCTGATTTCATCACCTTGCATGTGCCCTTTACCGATAAAACGGCCAATATTCTAAGTGCCGAAAACCTGGCCAAAACCAAACCGGGCGTGCGGATTATCAACTGCGCGCGCGGTGGTTTGGTTGATGAAACTGCCCTGGCCAATTTGTTGAAATCGGGCCATGTGGCGGGTGCCGCGTTTGATGTGTTCAAAACCGAACCGGCCATTGAAAACCCTTTGTTTGATTTGCCCAATGTTGTTGTGACCCCGCATTTGGGTGCGGCCACGACCGAGGCCCAAGAAAATGTCGCCCTGCAAGTGGCCGAACAAATGGCCGATTATCTGCTGACCGGTGCGGTTTCCAACGCCTTGAACATGCCATCGGTCACCGCGGAAGAGGCCGCAGTGATGGGCCCTTGGATCAAACTGGCCGAACATTTGGGTGCTTTTGCCGGGCAAGTCACCGATGAACCCGTCAAATCAATTGAAATTGTCTATAATGGTACGGTCGCCAATATGAATCTTCAGGCGCTCAATTGTGCGGCTGTGGCCGGGGTGATGAAGATCACTAATCCGGATGTGAATATGGTATCGGCCCCGGTGATCGCCAAAGAACGCGGGGTGGCCATTTCCACGACAACGCAAGACAAAAGCGGCGTGTTTGACGGCTATATCCGTTTGATTGTTGAAACAGAACATATGAAACGTTCGATTGCCGGCACGGTGTTTTCAGATGACAAACCGCGCTTTATCCAAATCAAAGGCATCAATATTGATGCCGAAATTGGGGCG
>CAZPSB010000013.1:19278-21828 GCA_964589025.1 uncultured Jannaschia sp.
CAGCACATGCCGCCAAAAATGGCGCGCGGTTTGGGGGGGTGATCATTATTTTGGTCCAGACACCCAAAATTGCGCAATTTCCTGCCTAAAGGGGGTTTTTTCGGTATAGATTTTGGGTTAATTTTTGCAAAATGGTAAGCATTGCGTTATAGATGCACGCGAAACGAAGCAGTCAAACAAACTGAGCGGAGGCTCTTGATCCATAATGAAAAAACATTTTATCGCTTTTGTATCGGGTCTGGCGATCTGTGTTGCGGCGGCATCGGCGGCCTTGGCGCAAGAGGCCTCGACCAACCAAGTCAATGCCGAACGCGATTGGTCTGTTTTTGTTGAAACAGATCCAACCCAATGCTGGGTGGTGTCAACCCCGCGCGAAACCGTGAACACACGCGACGGGCAGGTTGTCGAAGTCCGCCGTGGTGAAATTTTGATGTTCGTTAGCTTTTGGCCAAATGAAAGCCGCCGTGGCGAAGTGTCATTTACCGGCGGGTATCCTTTTGCATCAAATTCAACCGTTACAATGCGAATCGGATCAGAACAATTTGACCTTTTCACCGAAGGCGAAATGGCGTGGGCGGCTGATTCTGATGCCGATCAAGATATCATTGCCGCAATGCGCCGCGGCGCCGAAGCGGTGTTGGTTGCCCGATCATCGCGCGGCACCCGAACCGAAGACACGTTTTCTTTGTTGGGCTTTACCGCCGCATTGGAAGATGCGCAATCACGCTGTGCCGGATAACCCGCCACATCACAACTTGAACCCTGTTGTGTGTTTGCGTCATAGTCCAAAACCTTATACATGACATTTAGTTATGTATAAGGATTTGGGCCATGACCCCCAGCACCCCGATCACACAAGATGTTTTGACCATCCGCCGGAATTTGCCCGATGGCCCGATTAATTTGATTGGCCTAACACGGGATAAATTGCGCGATGTTTTGGTTGCCGCTGGCACCCCTGAAAAACAGGCCCGCATGCGGGTGAACCAGATTTGGCAATGGATATACCAAAAAGGCATTCGTGATTTCCACGACATGACCAATCTTGTTGTGACCAAGCGGCAAATATCGGATGATGGCACCCGCAAATATCTTGTGCGGATTGCAGGCGGGCATGAGGTTGAAACCGTCTATATCCCCGAAGAAGACCGTGGCACGCTTTGCATTTCAAGCCAAGTTGGATGCACTTTAACCTGTTCATTCTGCCATACTGGCACGCAAAAATTGGTGCGCAACCTGACGGCGGGGGAAATTATCGGGCAGGTCATGCTGGCGCGCGATGATCTGGAAGAATGGCCTTTGCCCGGCGAAGGCATGGGCGAACGGCCCCGGTTGATTTCTAATATCGTTTTGATGGGCATGGGCGAACCATTATATAATTTTGAAAATGTCCGTGATGCGATGAAAATCGCAATGGATGGCGAAGGCATCAGCCTATCACGGCGGCGTATCACGCTTTCGACATCTGGGGTGGTCCCCGAAATTGCGCGCACCGCCCAAGAAATCGGGTGTATGTTGGCCGTCAGTTTCCATGCAACCACCGATGAGGTGCGGAATAAATTGGTGCCAATCAACAAAAAATGGCCCATTGCCACATTGCTTGACGCGTTGAAAGCCTATCCGAAACTGTCAAATTCCGAACGCATCACCTTTGAATATGTGATGTTGAAAGATGTCAATGACACCGACGAAGACGCGCGGCGTTTGGTTAAACTCATCGCGGGCATTCCCGCCAAAATCAACCTGATCCCGTTTAACGAATGGCCCGGTGCACCCTATCAAAGATCAGATTGGGCGCGGATCAAAACATTTGCGGATATTATCTACAAAGCCGGTTATGCCAGCCCCATCAGAACACCGCGCGGCGAAGACATCATGGCGGCATGTGGGCAATTGAAATCGGCCACCGAACGGCAGAAAAAATCGCGCGCAGATATTGCGGCAGAATTGGCATCTGGTGCTGTGACGCAGGCGCCAACCCCTTAATTCTGCTAAAGAAATGACCCGAAAAAGGGCCCTGTGGCCCTTTTATGATGATGCGTGGGTTATGATCTGCGGCGATCGCGGCGTGATGTGCTGGGTTGAAAGGCGACGCCAACATGGGCCTCGCAATAGGGTTTGCCCGGTTGTACGGGCAGGCCGCAAAAATAGAAATCTGATGTGGCCGGATCCCCAATCGGCCATTTACATGTGCGTTCGGTTAATTCCATCAAACTTATTTTACGGGCGGTTTTTTCAACTTCATTCACCTTGGCCAGGGCTTCGGGGCTAATTTCATTGGCCGATCGTTGCGGCGGCAAGGGTTGACCCGCAGGGATAATCGCCCGGCGCAAGGGCGATATATTTGACGGGCGCATATCAGGCGTAGCAGAGGGCGCATCGCCTGCCGCGTGTTGGGGTGGCGGGGCGGGTTGTTCTGGGGTGGCTGGCTTTTTGGGCGTGCTGGTAGATTTTTCTTCTTTCTTGGGGGCCGGCCCCTTCTGGGTCGGCTTGCGGCTCGCGGACATGGCGGATCCCGCTGATCTCGACTCCTCGGACCGTCTCCCGGAC
>CAZPSB010000014.1:0-1753 GCA_964589025.1 uncultured Jannaschia sp.
AACAAAACGCGCCATTTCGATCCAAAGGACGGCGTAATCACGGTTGAGGCCGGTGTTATTCTATCTGACATCCACCAACAGGTTGAAACCCAAGATTGGATCTTTCCCCTCACACTGGCCAGTCAGGGATCGGCCCGGATTGGCGGGTTGCTGGCCACCAATGCGGGCGGGGTAAATGTGATCCGCTATGGTAATGCGCGCGATCTATGTTTAGGACTTGAGACCGTGATGCCCGACGGGTCAATCATGGCGGGGCTGTCGCCTTTGCGCAAAAACAATATGGGGTATGATCTGCGGCATTTGCTGATCGGGGCCGAGGGCACATTGGGCATCATCACGGCGGCCACATTGCGCCTGCATCCCCGGCCTGCGCATCGCGCGGCGGCATTGATGGCGGTGCCTTCGCCTGCGGCGGCGCTGGCGCTATTGAAACTGGCGCAGATGCAAATCGGCGATGGGATTTCGGCCTTTGAATTGATTGCAAAACAAGGGCTTTTGTTTTTGGATACCGTCGGACCAAAGGTAAAACCCCCCTTTGATACGCCCCCCGATTGGATGTGCCTGATTGATCTAGGCCTTGGCGGATCGGTCGATCCGATTGCCGCCTTTGAAACCCTGTTTGCCACCGCCCTTGACCAAGGCCTTGTGCAAGATGGCGTGATTTCACAATCTGACACCCAAAGGCAGGCATTTTGGGCGCTGCGCGAAAACATCCCCGAAGCCAACCGCCGGATCGGCGCGATATCATCGCATGATATATCGGTGCCTGTGGGCTGCATCCCTGAATTTATCGCCCAAGCGCCGGGCCAGATTGCACAAATCGGTGATTTTCGGATCAACTGTTTTGGGCATTTGGGCGATGGCAATCTGCATTATAATGTGTTTCCCGCCCCCGGAAAAACACGCAAAGACCACATCCACCAACGCGATAGGATCAAACAAACCGTGCATGATCTGGTGGCCGCCTATGGCGGGTCGGTTTGTGCCGAACACGGCGTTGGGCGGTTGAAAACCGGTGATCTGGAACGTTATGAAAACCCCGCGAAACTGGCCGCGATGCGCGCGATCAAGGCCGCGCTTGACCCCAATCACATTATGAACCCAGGCGCGATGCTGCGCGCAATGCGATAGGCAGGTTCAGGACCGCTGGCCCGCAAAACGCGCCTGCCAGATTTCGCGGTCTTCATCGGTGATCTTGGCGAATAACACATCGGGCACCTCAAAGGCGTGCCCGGCGGCCATTGTGTCGGGCATAGTGTTTATGTCTTTGGGCCAAGCCAAATCGACGCGCATCGCAGCCGCCATATCAGCGGCGGCATTGGGAATGAAAGGGGCCGAAAGCCCCGCATAAAGTGGGATCAGGTTCAACGCAAACCGCGTGATTGCAGCCGCATGGGCGGGGTCGGTTTTGAACACCGTCCAAGGCGCGGCCAATTGCAGATATTCATTGCCAATCACCCAAATTGCGCGCAATTCTGCGGCGGCTTTGCGTATTTCAATTGCGTCCATATGCGATTGATAGGCCTGAATCCGCGCGGATAAATCGGCCAGAATGGCGGTTTCATGATCGCCAAACGCGCCGCCATCGGGCACATTTGTGCCGAATTTTGACCGACAAAATTTGGTGATGCGGCTGACAAAATTGCCCAAAACATCGGCCAAATCCTTGTTCACATTCTGTTGAAACCCATCCCAGGTAAATTCGCTATCGGATGTTTCGGGGGCATGGCTTAGCAACCACCACCGCCAGTAA
>CAZPSB010000014.1:1763-8355 GCA_964589025.1 uncultured Jannaschia sp.
CGGGCAAAATTTCAAGCGCCTGATCAATGAACACGCCGCGCCCTTGGCTGGTGGAAAACTGCCCGCCATCATAATTCAGATAATTAAACGATTTGATATAATCGACCAATTTCCACGGCTCCCCCGATCCAAGGATCGTGGACGGAAAGCTAAGCGTATGAAAGGGCACATTATCTTTGCCCATGAATTGCACATACCGCACATCATCGGCGCCCTTATCGGTGCGCCACCACCGGTGCCAATCATGGCCTTTGCCGGCCTCGACCCATTCGGCGGCGCAGGCGATATATTCAATCGGCGCATCAAACCAAACGTAAAACACCTTGCCTTGCATGCCCGGCCAATCGGCATCGCCCTGTTTGACCGGCACGCCCCAATCAAGGTCACGCGTGATACCGCGATCTTGCAAACCATCCCCATCATTGAGCCATTTTTTGGCGATTGAGGTCGTCAGAATCGGCCAATCGGTTTTGCCATCAATCCAATCATTCAACTGATCGCGCATCGCAGATTGGCGCAAAAACAGATGTTTGGTTTCGCGCACCTCAAGATCGGTAGATCCTGAAATTGCGCTGCGCGGGTTGATCAAATCGGTGGGGTCAAGTTGTTTGGTACAGGTTTCGCATTGATCCCCGCGCGCCTTATCATAGCCGCAATTGGGGCAGGTGCCTTCGATATAGCGGTCGGGCAGGAACCGGCCATCGGCGTTGGAATAGACCTGTTTTTCCGACACTTCGCGGATCAACCCCGCCGCCTGTAACCGGCCTGCGAAATGTTGGGTCAAATCGTGATTTTGGTGGCTGGAGGATCGGCCAAAATGATCAAAGCTTAGGCCAAAGGCACGGCCCAGATCATGTTGCAGCTGCCACATATCGGCGCAATACGCCGCAACAGGTTTGCCCGCCTTGGCAGCGGCCAATTCGGCGGGGGTTCCATGTTCATCGGTGGCGCATAGAAACAACACCTCATTACCGCGGGCGCGCATATAACGCGCATATAAATCGGCGGGCAGTTGGCTGCCGACCAGATTTCCCAAATGCTTGATCCCATTGATATAAGGCAGGGCTGAGGTGATAAGAATGCGGGCCATCATGTTCTCATGCGTAAAAGATATCACGCCCTATTTAACCCAGCCCGCCCGCCGGGGCCAGCCGCAAAAGGGCATTTTGATATGGCGCATCGGGCGGGGGCGCATCGGGCGGGGCAAATTTGCAGATTTGCCCCAAACACGGCGGGGTTGTCATGCAATGTGACGATTTCGGCTTGTTCTGGTTTCGCGCCCTCCGCTAGTCTGTGTTGGTGAAATAACCGAGTCGCCCGTGGCTCTATCATTAAGGGGAACATTCCATGAAGGTCTTGGTGCCTGTAAAACGTGTGATTGATTACAACGTCAAGGTCCGCGTCAAAGCGGATGGATCAGGTGTCGATCTGGCCAATGTCAAAATGTCGATGAACCCATTCGATGAAATTGCCGTCGAACAGGCCATTCGCCTGAAAGAAGCCGGCCAGGCAGATGAAGTCATCGCCGTTTCCATCGGTGTCAAACAGGCCCAAGAAACCCTGCGCACCGCCCTTGCCATGGGCGCCGATCGCGCGATTTTGGTGGTGTGTGCCGATGATGTGCATACCGATATCGAACCTTTGGCAGTGGCAAAAATTCTAAAAGCCGTGATTGACCAAGAACAACCGGGCCTTGTTTTATGTGGAAAACAAGCCATCGATAATGATATGAATGCCACCGGGCAGATGCTATCGGCGTTATTGGGATGGTCACAGGGTACATTTGCATCGGATGTGACCGTCAAAGACGATCATGCCCTTGTCACGCGTGAAGTTGACGGCGGGTTGCAAACCATCAAACTATCCATGCCCGCGATCATCACCGTTGATTTGCGCCTGAATGAACCACGCTATGCCAGCCTGCCCAATATCATGAAGGCCAAGAAAAAGCCGCTGGATGAAAAAACCGCCGCTGATTACGGCGTTGACGTGACACCGCGTTTGCATATCATCACCACATCCGAACCCCCAACCCGCCAGGCCGGTGTTAAGGTTGGATCGGTGGATGAACTGATCGAAAAACTTAAAGACGAAGCGGGGGTTTTGTAATGGCTGTTCTTCTTTTGGCAGAAATCACCGATGGTATATTGGCCGTGGATGCAACGGCAAAAACTGTAAATGCCGTGCAATCTTTGGGTGATGTCACGGTTTTATGCGCCGGGTCGGCTGCGCGCGACGCGGCAGATGCCGCCGCCGCCATTGATGGTGTGGCAAAGGTTTTATGCGCCGAAAATGCCGCACTTGGCCATCGTCTGGCCGAACCGACCGCGGATTTGATTGTTAAACTGGCCGGTGGCTATTCGCATATCGTTGCGCCCGCCACGGCGGATGCCAAAAACATTTTGCCGCGTGTGGCGGCCTTGTTGGATGTGATGGTGATCTCTGATATCAACGCGATTATCGATGCCGATACATTTGAACGCCCGATCTATGCAGGCAATGCGATGCAAACCGTCAAATCATCGGATGCGACCAAGGTTGTGACTGTGCGCACGGCGTCATTTGAATCTGCGGGCCTATCGGGCAGCGCCCCGGTTGAAATGATTGATGCGGCGGGCAATCCGGGCCTTAGCGAATGGATAGAAGATAAAGTCGCCGAAAATGACCGCCCAGAATTAACATCGGCGGGCGTTGTTGTATCAGGCGGGCGCGGCGTTGGCAGCCAAGATCAATTCGCCCTGATCGAAGGTTTGGCCGATAAAATGGGCGCAGCCGTAGGCGCATCGCGGGCGGCGGTTGATTCGGGCTATGCGCCGAATGATTGGCAGGTGGGCCAAACCGGCAAAGTTGTGGCCCCTGATCTTTATGTCGCGATTGGCATTTCCGGTGCGATCCAACATTTGGCCGGTATGAAAGATTCAAAAACCATCGTCGCCATCAACAAAGACCAAGAGGCCCCCATTTTTCAGGTCGCCGATTATGGCCTTGTGGGCGATTTGTTTGATCTGGTCCCGGAACTTACTGAAAAATTGTAAGATTTTCTTGGAAAAACACCCTAAAGTCGCCCCAAGGGGCGGCTTTGCATTTTGGGCATGATGCGCTAGGTTCGGCGCAAATGCGAATGGCCAGAATATGAGGCGCAGATGGAAATTTCTAAAATCGGAATTGTTGGGGCCGGGCAGATGGGCAATGGCATTGCCCATGTTTGTGCGCTATCGGGTTATGATGTGATCATCACCGATATCAGCGCAGATGCCCTAAAGGCCGCAATCGCCCGGATTGATGCAAATCTAACCCGGCAAGTTGCGCGTGGCAAAATTACCGATGATGATATGCGCGCCGCCATGGCCCGCATTCAAACGACGCAAAACCTGCCTGATATTGGGCCATCTGATTTGATTATCGAGGCCGCGACCGAACGCGAAACGGTCAAACAGGCAATTTTCAAAGACCTTTTACCACATCTTAAACCTGATACCATCTTGGCGTCGAACACATCGTCGATTTCGATCACCCGATTGGCATCGCGCACAGACCGGCCCGAAAAATTCATGGGGTTTCATTTCATGAACCCCGTGCCGGTGATGGAATTGGTTGAATTGATCCGTGGCATTGCCACCGATGATGCCACCTTTGCCGCCTGCAAATCTGTGGTGGATCGTTTGGGCAAAACCGCGGCCACCGCCCAGGATTTTCCCGCCTTTATCGTAAACCGCATTCTGATGCCCATGATAAACGAGGCCGTCTATACCTTATACGAAGGTGTGGGCAATGTGACCTCAATCGATATGGCAATGAAACTGGGCACAAATCACCCGATGGGCCCATTGGAATTGGCCGATTTCATTGGCTTGGATACCTGCCTTGCAATCATGAATGTGCTGCATGATGGATTGGCCGATACCAAATACCGCCCCTGCCCCCTTCTTACGAAATATGTCGAAGCCGGGTGGCTTGGCCGTAAAACCAACCGTGGATTTTATGACTATAGCGGCGAAACCCCGGTGCCCACGCGTTAAATCGTGCCGGGTTTATCGGGGTTGTCTTTTAATGTAATGGTATGCGCGCGCAGCGCGGCCATGAAATCACGTGGTTTTTTGATCGGCTCGGCCCATTGATCGGGCGTGATCGGATGGCCAACAATCGGTGCCTGCGGTTTGTCAAAGGAATGCGCGACCTCGTGCAACAACAAACCCTGACGCAATACCGGCGAAATTTGATTGGCAATCTGATAGGCCCGCGAATTTGACCCGGTAAAGAAACACGGCACAATCGTGGCGCCTGAATTGCGGATCATCTTGGCGGTAAACACATTCCATTCGCGTTCAATCGCGGGGCCAAACATGGTTTCAGACGTGGCAACAACGCCCGATGGAAACAGGGCAATTAACCCGCCCTGTTTTAGATGCGCCATGGCATTTGCGCGCATTTCCAACATTTTTTTCTGGGCGTCATCTTCGTGTGGGAAAGGCACGGGGATCATGTAACTGGCCGCGGCCTCGTCGATGCCGGTTAGCAAAGATCGCGTCAAAATGCGGTAATCATCACGGCGGCGGCCAATTAGATCGGCCAATAACATGCCATCGACCAATCCATGCGGATGGTTGGCCACAAACACAACCGGCCCATCACTTGGGATACGATCCAGTTGATGTTGTGGGGTTTGCAAATCAATGCCCATCACCTTCATGGTGGCGGGCCAAAAGGCCTGCCCTTTGAATTCGCCCATGCGTTCAAAGGCCCGAATGCGGCGAATAACCGGAATTTTCGCCGTCATCCATTCCATAATGCGAATGATCATGCGGGTCGCCATATGCGGAAATGTATCGGCATAGGTCAAACTGCGCCGATCATAAATGCGACCTGCGCGGTTGAATAACCCACGGCGTTGCGCGGTATTGGGGTCAGCCTTGGCCTGGCCGGCGCCCTGCGGGTTTGAATCGGAGGTCATCACATATCCTCGCCAAATTTGTCATTCACCAAATCCCTAAGGGCATTGGCCAATTTTTCTGCATCCTCACCAGAGGTTTCGACCTCAATAAAGGTTCCGGTTGAGGCTGCCAACATCAAAAGCCCCATAATCGAATCCCCCGATGCAGTCATGCCATCGCGCCGCACAAGGGCGGTGGCGTTATGGGTTTCTACCATTTCGACAAACCGGGCCGAGGCGCGTGCATGCAAGCCCTTGATATTTATGATCTCAAGCTGCTGCGTGATTGTTTTATCGGCCATATCAGGCCCCCCCCCCATCAAAACTGTTTATATATCTGCGCCCTGCATCGGTTGCACGCGAAACGGCCTCATCTACAGAAAGATGACGTGATTTCGCAAGCTTGACCAACATAGGCAGGTTCATCCCCGCCAGAATTTTGTGATTATGTCGCACACAGGCCAACATGCTTAGGTTTGAGGGCGAGCCGCCATACATATCAGTGACAACCACAACACCATTCCCGGTATCGACGCGATCAACGGCCTTGCAGATCTCAGTGGTGCGGGCGTTTCTGTCATCTTCGGGACCGATGGAAATGGCAATCATCGCGGGTTGTACGCCCAAAACATGTTCGGTTGCATGTTTCAATTCCTTGGCCAAGCCCCCATGTGCGACAATCACAATTCCAATCATGTGCTCACCTGTGATGGCATTGCGCCCGTTTGGTCTGGCATGGGCGTTTCACGATGATATGTTGCAACGCGCCAATCCGCCTGTGCCAAATGCCCGGCCACCATTTGTGCCACCGCAACAGATCGGTGCCGCCCCCCGGTACATCCAAAGGCCAAGGTCAGGTGGCTTTTGCCCTCATCCCGAAAGGCCGGCAGCAACAGATCAAACAAACCTGACAGATGCTGCCAAAATTCGGAAAATCGCGGGTCTTGTGTGATATAATCACATACAGGCGCATCAAACCCGGTTAAGGGGCGCAGATGCGTATCCCAATGCGGATTGCGCAAAAACCGGCAGTCAAACACCATATCGGCTTCAACCGGGATACCCTTGCGATAAGAAAATGACATCACCGTCACCGATATTCCGACAAAACCCTGCGCGGAAAACTGATTTGACATGCGCGCGCGCAAATCATGCGGCGTCATTGTGGTTGTATCAATCACCACCCCCGCATGTTGGCGCAAAGGCACCAAAAGATCGCGTTCGCGCAAGATTCCCACCATCGGGTGGTCATCCGGTGCCAAAGGATGGCGACGGCGCGTTTCCGAAAACCGCCGTTGCAACATATCGGGGGCGCAATCCAGATAGACAAGATCGGGTGTGATATCGGGGGACTGGCGCAAGTTATCAAAAATATCAATCAACCGGTCGGCGGTATAATCACGATTACGCGCATCCGTGCCAAGGGCCAAGGGCCGATCAAGGGCCGGGCCATCCAACAAACGGGGGATCAGATGTAGGGGCATGTTGTCAATCGCCTCAAACCCCAGATCCTCTAGCGCGTTGATCGCAGTGCTGCGCCCCGCCCCGGAAGGGCCAGTGATAAAAACCACACGGGTCGGTATATCGCGGGGCGTGTGTGTCATGGTCGCGTTTGAGGCCCAGATTATGCAGCTTAGATTTTATGGGGTACCCCGACCATGG
>CAZPSB010000014.1:8365-21410 GCA_964589025.1 uncultured Jannaschia sp.
CAACATCAATAAAATTGTTGGCACAAGATTTGGCACACCCGCACCATAGATCAACCCAACATCACATCCCGCAAACCGTGCGATGCGATTGGCCGGCAGGCGATTATGTTCGCGGTAATCCAGATCAACCACAAGATGCAACCGCGCCTGCATCCGCACCGGGCCGCAGGGCACCAACCCAATCTGGCGGGCCTCGATCAAGGGGGGGGCGGTTTTGGGGCGATGCACCCATAGCGCGTCTTGTTCGGCATGCACCCATACACCATCATCGCAAACCAATTCGGCCCCATGGGCCATCATCTGCAAACAAGCGCCTGATTTGCCCGCCCCGGACCGGCCACAAAACACAACCCCATTGCCATTCACCGCAACAGCGGAACCCGGCAGAAAAAGACGGCCCTGATTGGCCGATGATGCCGAAAAATGATCAAGGGGAACAACGCGTTCAGACATGATGACCTAAAGCGGCAAACAAATACAAAACCGCGCGCCAATCGGTGCGGCGGATGTATCGGGGCCTGCATATATATTTTCCGCCGTGATCGTGCCGGAATGTGATTCGACAATCTGTTTCGAAATCGCCAGACCAAGGCCCGAATGATCGCCGAATTGATCGGCCGGGCGTTCCGAATAAAACCGCGTGAAAATCTTTGACAACGCATTTGGGGCAATACCCGGCCCGGTATCTTCGATGACAACACATTGCTGCGTGCCATGCCGATAGGATGACACCCGAATGGCGTCATCGGCTTTGCAAAAGGACACCGCATTTGTGATGATATTGACAAAAACCTGCGCTAGGCGGGGTTCGATCCCGGAAATGAAAACCGGATCTTTGGGCAAATCATTTTTCAGGGCAATGCCTTTATCCGTACAGATTGCTTTTTGGAAATCGCAAATCTGATGCAGCATATGCATAAGATCAAAGGGGGCTTCGTGTTCTTTGACCAAATCCACATCAAGGCGGGATACATTTGAAATATCACAAATCAAACGATCCAGACGTTTGATATCATGTTCAATAATCCGCAAAGTTTGCAGATGTTGTTGCGGGGTTTGGGCCGTTTGCAAGGCCCCCACGGCAAGGCGCAAACTGGCCAATGGGTTTTTAACCTCGTGGCTGACATCGGCGACGAAATCTTCGATACTGCCAAGGCGATCATTCAATGCACCAATCGCGCTGCGCAAGGCGCCTGACAAGCGGCCAATTTCATCAGGGCGTGATGTCAGATCAGGGATATCGGCCCGCGTGGCCATAATTTTGCGGATATTGGTATCTGCACCGCCTTCGACAGCTTTGGCAAGACGTTGCAAGGGTTTCGCGATGGTTGAGGCCAAAACAACACTTAGCCCGATTGACATCACCAATGCCACGCCCAAAACCTGCAACACACGTTCGCGTTCGGCCCGAACCAAGGTATCAATATGATCCGCCCGGCCCGATACAACAACCGCCCCCCTCTCGCCCAAGCGCCAGTCCACCTGATGGGTTACCGCGTAAAAATGACGCCCGTTTTCATGACCCCCCTGAAACCCGGATGCCAAATCCGGGGGGAATTGGGCCTGCGATGGATCGGGGGCATCTTGATGGGTCTGATCAAACAGGATTGAAAAAACCGCACCCCAAATCGTTTCCAACACATCTGTTATCCAAGCGTGCGACATATCCGGCGCGGGTGGCAAAGGCGCCGCATCACCCGCCACAGGGGCCAAGGCCACCAGATCACCTTGTGGGTTGTAAACCTGCACAACAATCCCGGCCTCGGGCGGGATTTGGGCCAATACATCCTGCGCAATCTGCCCGATATCTGCCCCCAATGGGGCCTGTTGCACATCCTGCGTCAAGAATTGCGTTACAATTGCAGCCTGGGCGGTCAGGTTATGTTGATATTGCTGCGATAAACTATCGCGAAATGGGTTCAGATATAAAACACCAACCGCCAAGCCCAAAAGACCCAACATGTTAAACGCGATAATCTTGCGCCTTAACCCCGATCGCGACCTGTGTGATGGCGTGGCCTGCGCAGCACCGGATGCGCGCACCGCCCCCGCAGGGCCGCCCAATGTCAAAACGGGCAAATCATCGGGGATGTGATGGGGATGTGATATATCGCTTGGCATAAGATTTCAGACTTCGTTATACCGGTATCCGATGCCATATAATGTTTCTATCGCAGAAAAATCGGCATCGGCGCCGCGCATTTTCTTGCGAAGCCTTTTGATATGGCTGTCAATTGTGCGATCATCGACATAGGATTGGTCATCATAGGCCGCCGTCATCAGGGCCTCGCGGGTTTTGACGATGCCGGGGCGCTGCGCCAAGGTTTGCAGCAATAAAAATTCGGTCACCGTCAATGAAACCGGCACCCCGTGCCAAGTCACATTATGGCGCAGCGGGTCCATCACCAAAGGCCCGCATTCAATCATGGCAGGGTCATCGGATGATGCCCCATCATCAAACCCCATCGCCGCCTGACGCCGCAAAATAGACCGGATGCGTTCGACCAAAACGCGTTGTGAAAATGGCTTGGTCATGTAATCATCTGCGCCCATGCGCAGGCCTAGAACCTCGTCTACTTCATCATCGCATGAGGATAGAAAAATAACCGGCAATTGGGATTTCCGGCGCAAACGTTGTAAAATTTCGATACCGTCAAGGCGGGGCATTTTCACATCCAACACCGCCAATTCGGGCATCGTGTGGTTAAAGGCAGCAAGCGCCGTGTGGCCATCGCTATAGGTATCAACGTCAAAGCCTTCGGCCTGTAACGCCATGGATATGGACGATAGAATATTTCTATCGTCATCGACAAGCGCGATGCGGGACATTATGATTTCCTTGGTAACTGCTCGTTTTCTTTTTAGAAACAATGCCAGTTTTGCGCCATGATTGCAACTCAAAATTTTCTAATTATTTCAATGCATAATTGAACACTTTTCATGCAAAGCTATAAAATCCGACCTATGATTTGGGGACTGCGTCAAGACGCGCAAAAATGGTTGCGCTAACCTGAGGGATGCACCCTATCCAGATATAAAATCATCATGTTAGCCTTGGTTTCAGGGGCGCGCGCATCACATAAGGCCGCCCCCCAAATTCTACCCTCAGAAGGCATCAGGCGATGACATCCCCCCGCATGACCCCATCTTATACGCTTGAAACACAAGGCATGATGGGCCTTGAAAGCGTGCATTATAATCTGCCCGAAGCCCCCTTGATTGAGGCCGCGCTAAAACGCGGCGAAGGCAGATTGGGGCGGGGGGCGTCTTTCTTGTGACAACCGGGCGCTATACGGGGCGCGCGCCAAACGATAAATTCATCGTCAAAACCGACATCACCGCCGATACAATCTGGTGGGATAACACTGCCGCGCTGTCGCCCGCGCATTTTGAAATGCTGCATCGCGATATGTTAAACCATATGAAGGGCAGCGAATATTTTGTGCAGGATCTATATGCCGGGGCTGATCCCGATCATCGGTTGGATGTGCGGGTGGTATCAGAATTGGCGTAGCACAATCTGTTTATCCGCCACCTTTTGCGACGGCCCGATATATCGGAACTGGCCGATTTCATGCCGGAATATACCATCATCAATTGCCCCCGGTTTCAGGCCGATCCGGCGCGCCATGGATGCCGCAGTGAAACGGTGATTGCCCTGAATTTTGACAAAAAGCTGATTTTGATTGCCAATACCGAATATGCGGGCGAAAATAAAAAGGCTGTTTTTACGTTGCTGAATTACTTGCTGCCCGCAAAGGGCGTGATGGCGATGCATTGTTCGGCCAATCACGCCTTTGACGCACCCGATGACGCGGCGGTGTTTTTCGGCCTGTCGGGCACCGGAAAAACCACGCTAAGCGCCGATCCAGCACGCATTTTAATCGGCGATGATGAACATGGGTGGTCTATACGGGCCTGTTTAATTTCGAAGGGGGGTGTTATGCCAAGACGCTTAACCTGCGCCCCGAGTCCGAACCCACATTTTCCGCCTGTTTTGGCGCGCCTTTTATGCCCCGCCGGCCCGAAATTTATGGCCGACTGTTGCAACAAAAAATCAACACGCATGGATCAAGCTGTTGGTTGGTCAATACCGGCTGGACAGGCGGCGCCTATGGAACTGGGTCGCGTATGCCCATCCGTGCCACGCGGGCAGTTTTATCTGCGGCATTGGATGGAACCTTGAACGCCCAAAGCTTTCGCCGTGATCCCCATTTCGGGTTTGAGGTGCCAACCGCCTGCGCAGGCCTAGATGATACCCTGCTTGACCCGCGTCAAACACGCCGCCTATGACGCACAAGCGGCCAAATTGGTGCAAATGTTTGCCGATAATTTTGCCGAATACATGCCTTTTATTGATGATGACGTAAAAGCCGCCGCCCCATAATGCCAAAAGGGGCCGCGCCATCGCTGCCCCCTTTTGGTATCAAACCCGCAAACACCCCTAGATCTGGCGTTCGACCATCATCTTTTTGATTGATGCAATTGCCTTGGCGGGGTTTAACCCTTTGGGGCAGGTTTTGGTACAGTTCATAATCGTGTGGCACCGATAGAGTTTGAACGGGTCTTCCAATTCATCCAAACGCGCGCCGGTGGCTTCATCCCGGCTGTCGATAATCCAGCGATACGCATGCAACAATGCCGCCGGGCCAAGGTAACGATCGCCATTCCACCAATAGCTAGGACAGGATGTGGAACATGATGCGCACATCACACATTCATAAAGGCCGTCTAATTTTTTGCGGTCCTCAATGGATTGCCGCCATTCCTTTTCGGGGCGCTGTGTTTTGGTTTCCAGCCATGGCATAATCGAGGCATGCTGCGCATAGAAATGCGTCAGATCAGGGATCAGATCTTTGACAACCGGCATATGCGGCAAGGGATAGATTTTCACATCGCCCTTGATTTCATCCATGCCATAGATACAGGCCAATGTGTTGATCCCGTCGATATTCATGGCACATGATCCGCAAATACCTTCGCGGCACGACCGGCGAAAGGTCAGCGTTGGGTCGATTTCATTTTTGATCTTGATCAGCGCATCCAACACCATCGGCCCGCAGGTATCCATATCAACCCAATAGGTATCAAGGCGCGGATTTTGCCCGTCATCCGGGGTCCAGCGGTAAATCTGAAACTTGCGCAGATTGGTGGCCCCTTGGGGCTTGGGCCATGTTTTACCCGTAATCATGCGCGAATTTTTTGGAAGAGCAAACTGTACCATCTTATTTACCTCTGCCTGTATTGGCCCATTTTACCGCGGCGGCCCTGGCCTTGTTTGATATGTGCACCCGCGCGATCATATGCCACCACCAAAACTAAGTGTTATGCCCGATGGCGCGGGCGGGGCATCGCGCCCGGCCATGCGGCGATCAATACATTCGGCCAAAACCTCGGCCTCGGATCGGGGGTTGAACAGGTTTGAATTCAACGTGATACTGGCCCCCGCGCGCGATCCGGTGGTGCCTGTACCAAGGGAAAAATCACCCGATACACCATCGGCCTGCCGGGCCTCGGATTGGCACAAACGCGCGGCGCGTTCACGCGTCATGGGCTGCGGCCCGGCACAACCCGTGGCGATCAGGCAGGCCATAAGACATATCAAAACCGCAGATTTCATAAAAACCTACCCAAAACCGACCGTGTGTAGCCGCGGCTCATGCAGTTGATGGTTTGGGGGCGCTGCATGATGGTGGCCACAAGGGCCGTTGCCGAAGACGACTGCCCCAATACCGCACTGCCCGCCAATGCAGCGATTTCTTCGGCCGATGCATTTTCAATCACACAATCGGTAACGGGGCGCGCATCCACGCCGGGGAAACGACGCTGCACTTCGGTATTGACCACGGCGCGCGCCTGTTGGCGGGCGATTTGATCGGCGGTGTCTTGCATGATCGGCACACAGGCCCCCATGGCCATCACACCCACCAAACCCAACGCTAAAATAGGTACACGCCGCATAACCCATACAGTTTCACGAAAGATTGCAAACATTAATATACCCGTGCTTTTGGTTTGATTTTGTTTAGATCAATCCCGCCATCGTCTTGAACTGTCAATGGATCAAGATGAACGGGGCGATAAGAAAGTTCGATATTTGCGCCATCTATCGCGGCCAGGCTATGTTTGCGCCATTTGTCATCATCGCGATCAGGATAATCTTCGTGGGCATGGGCACCGCGGCTTTCTTTGCGGGCCTCGGCCCCGGCGATGGTGGCCAAGGCATTTGGCATAAGGTTTTGTAATTCAAACGTTTCCATCAAGTCAGAATTCCAGATCAAAGACCGATCTGTGACGTTGATATCATCCAGCTTGGCCGCGACGGTTTTCATTTTCTCCAACCCTTCGGCCAAGGTTTTATCGGTGCGAAACACCGCCGCATCGGCCTGCATGGTTTTTTGCATCTCAAGGCGCAATTCGGCGGTGGATATGCCGCCCACCGCATGGCGGGTATCATCAAACCGCTGCAATGCATAATCAAGCGCGGCCTGGGGCGCATCGGGCACGGGGGCATTGGGGTCAACCACCTGCCCCGCCTTAATGGCCGCCGCACGGCCAAACACCACCAAATCAATCAATGAATTCGATCCAAGCCGATTGGCCCCATGAACAGAGGCACAGCCCGCCTCGCCCACGGCCATCAGCCCCGGCACGATCCGATCAGGGTCATCATCGGTGGGGTTCAACACCTCGCCCCAATAATTGGTGGGAATCCCGCCCATATTGTAATGCACCGTTGGCAAAACCGGAATTGGGTCTTTGGTCACGTCAACACCTGCGAAAATGCGCGCAGATTCCGAAATACCCGGCAGACGTTCGGCCAAAGTATCCGGCGGCAAATGGTTCAGATGCAAATGGATGTGATCGCCATCTTGGCCCACACCGCGCCCTTCGCGGATTTCCATCGTCATACATCGCGACACCACATCGCGCGAGGCAAGGTCTTTGTAGGTCGGGGCGTAACGTTCCATGAAGCGTTCGCCTTCTGAATTGGTCAGATACCCGCCTTCGCCCCGCGCGCCTTCGGTAATCAGGCAACCCGCGCCATAAATACCCGTGGGGTGAAATTGGACAAATTCCATATCCTGCAAAGGCAGGCCTTGGCGCGCAACCATACCGCCGCCATCGCCGGTGCATGTATGCGCCGATGTCGCACTGAAATAAGCACGGCCATAGCCGCCGGTGGCTAAAACAACCATTTTGGCATGAAACACATGAAATGTGCCATCATCCAATTTCCACGCCACAACGCCAACGCATTCGCCCGCATCATTCATCAACAAATCGGTGGCGAAGTATTCAATATAGAATTCAGCGTTGTTTTTAAGCGATTGCCCATAAAGCGTGTGCAAAATCGCATGACCCGTGCGATCGGCGGCGGCACAGGTGCGTTGCACCGGGGGGCCTTCGCCAAATTCGGTGGTGTGGCCGCCAAAGGGACGTTGGTAAATTTTGCCGTCTTCGGTGCGTGAAAAAGGCACACCGTAATGTTCTAATTCGTAAACGGCCTTGGGGGCTTCGCGCGATAAATACTCCATCGCGTCGGTATCACCCAACCAATCAGACCCTTTGACCGTGTCATACATATGCCAGTGCCAATGATCCGGGCCCATATTGCCCAAAGATGCCGCAATGCCGCCTTGGGCGGCCACAGTATGCGACCGGGTGGGAAACACCTTGGTGACACAGGCGGTTTTCAACCCCTGTTCGGCCATCCCCAATGTCGCCCGCAACCCGGACCCACCGGCCCCCACAACCACAACATCATAGGCGTGATGCGTGATGTCATAAGCTGGCGTAGATTTTGTATCGGTCATCTGCATAATTCCTATCACAACGCAATCTGGGCCAAGGCCACCAAACCAGCCGCCATCAAACCATAGCTTAGGATGATAACGCCTAGAATTGCGAATTTGCGGGTTCGCCCGCGCGTATAATCTTCGATCATTGTGGTCGCACCTAGGCGGAAATGGTGAAAGCCCACTGCCAACATGGCCGCCGTCACCAATGCCGGAACCGGGCGCGATAGCGTGGCAATCACCACATCAAACGGTTCGCCCAAAAGCGGCGCGATCATGAATAAAAAACAAGGTGTGATGATCAAAAGGGCAACCGATGTCACCGTCATTGACCAAAAATGGCCCGTGCCGGTTTTGGCTGATCCCAGGCCCTCAACACGTTTGCGATCTGTTAAAAATGCCATCTGCCTGCCCCTATCGAATGCCGATCAATGTCAATGCGGTCATGGCCAGTGACCCGATAATCATGCCCCATCCCATACGATCGGATGTTTGAACATCAAGGCCCATTCCCATATCCCAAATCAGATGCCGCAGCCCGCCCAAACCATGATACCACAACGCCCAAAGCGATAGCGTCATCACAATATCGCCAAGGGTTGATGTCACCCACCCATCGACCCAAGCGAAATAATCTGCGCCTGCCGCGGCCGCCACCAACCACCACACAAACAAGATGCTGCTGAACAACAGGGCATTGCCGGTGATCCGCACGAAAATGGATGTCACGGAATTCAACTGCGGGCGGTAAATACGAAGATGCGGGGAAAGCGGGCGGTTTCCACGGTTTACATCGGCCATGCTGGTGGGGGCTCCATCATCTGTTCTTTCACATTATCAATAGTGGATTTTACGCCGCTGTCACGGGGAAAGGGCAGATTTTATTTGGCCTCAGCGCCGCATTTCACGCCTACGCCCTTGTAAAAAACAATTTATGTGTTTGAATTTACAAAGATATATGAAATGTGCGATTTGCGGCAAAAGCCCGGAATTTTATCCGCCAAATGGATATGCAATCCAGATCATATGCAAATAGGCCACCACGCCCATCGCCACCGCACCCACGCCCAAAGCCAGACCATCATTCAACACCGATGTTTTCACAGGCCGCACCCAATCGCGCCCGGCCCTATTGATCACAATCACCGACACCACGGCCCAGATCAACAGCCCCCCAAACAGGATAAGCGCCGCCAAATCGCCATTGACCAACATATGCCCAATCGCCCAAGCCTTGAGCGCGCTAAACTGTTTGTGGCGGATGCGCGCCGAAATCGTGCCGGGGATATAAGATAGTGCAAATAGCCAAAAGGCAATCAACATCAAAAGGTTATTCACATGCACCAAAAAGGCCGGCGGCGTCCAAATCGGCACAAAAGGCGCCATATGATAGCCCCATATCATCAGGCCAATCGCCACACTTGCCGCAAAACCAACATAGATTTTGCCCATATTGCCCAATCCCGCCCGCCGCACCGGCGCAAGGCGTTGAAACAGATGCGCAAAGGCAAAAACGATGACACCCAGAATTAAAACAAAAATACCCATTTACGATTCTTTCTTTGCAATCACATCGGCTTGCGCCACAATCCGGCGGGCCGTTTCAACATGCAGTTGTTCAACAATCCTACCCTCTAGAACCGCCACCCCCTGCCCGGCCGCAAGGGCCGCGTCAAAGGCAGCGATTTGTCGATGGGCCAAGGCGATATCGTCTGATGAGGGGGCAAAGATATCATTTGCCGGGGCGATCTGCGCAGGGTGAATCAGGCTTTTGCCATCAAAGCCGAAATCGCGGCCTTCAAGGCATTCCTTGGTCAGGCCCTCAATATCCTTGAACGCGTTATAAACGCCATCAATGCAAATCACCCCATGCGCCTTGGCCGCCAAAACGCATATTTGCCGCGCAGCCATCATCGCGGCGGGCGTGCGGGCGGTGATATCTTTGGCCAAATCATTGGTGCCCATCACAACCCCCGCCAGACGCGGGGCGGCGGCAATTTGCGCCGCATTCAAGATAGATAAAGGCGTTTCCATCATCGCCCAAATTCGGATATGGGCGGCATTTGGGATGCGATCCAACATCCGGGCCACGGTTTCAATATCGGCGGCGGCTTGGACCTTGGGCAATAAAATCGCCCCTGCCCCGGCATCGACACAGGCCAGAATATCATCGCGCCCCCAAGGCGTATCGGGGGCATTGATTCGCACGATCAAAGCGCGATCACCATACCCACCACCCGCCAGAATTCGGGCCAAAACACCCCGCGCACGGGGTTTTTCATCGGGGGCTACGGCATCTTCCAGATCAAAAATAATCGCATCGCATGGCAGGGATTTTGCCTTTTGCATTGCCCGTTCATTGGTGGCCGGGATATATAAAACAGATCGAAAAAGGGATGTTTCACGGGCCATTACGCGCCTATTTCTGATCAAACCGCATACCCAAACGGGATCACACATAACCGCCCGGCGCAAGGCATAATCCACCAAAGGCCATACGTCGCGGGCAACTGGGCTTGCCAAGCCCCCCCTTACACGGCTAACCCTGCGCCAAACAACCAAGGGGATATGATAATGGCCAGACCCAAAATCGCGCTGATTGGCGCAGGTCAAATCGGTGGAACACTTGCACATCTTGCAGCCTTAAAAGAACTGGGCGATGTTGTGTTATTCGATATTGCCGAAGGCACACCACAAGGCAAGGCGCTGGATATCGCCGAATCCGGCCCATCGGAAAAATTCGATGCCAAACTGAAAGGCACCAATGATTACGCCGATATTGCCGGTGCAGATGTGTGTATCGTCACCGCAGGTGTGCCACGCAAACCCGGCATGAGCCGCGATGATCTTTTGGGCATCAACCTAAAAGTCATGAAAGCCGTCGGCGAAGGTATCAAAGAAAACGCACCCGATGCGTTTGTCATTTGCATCACCAACCCGCTGGATGCGATGGTATGGGCATTGCGTGAATTTTCCGGATTGCCGCATGAAAAGGTCTGCGGCATGGCGGGCGTATTGGACAGCGCGCGGTTCCGTCATTTTCTGGCCGAAGAATTTGACGTGTCGATGAAAGATGTCACCGCCTTTGTTTTGGGCGGGCATGGCGACACGATGGTGCCTTCGCTGCGCTATTCGACCGTTTCGGGCATTCCTTTGCCTGATCTGGTTGATATGGGTTGGACCACCCAAGACAAACTGGATGCCATCGTGCAACGCACCCGCGATGGGGGGGCAGAAATCGTTGGTTTGTTGAAAACCGGATCGGCCTTTTACGCACCGGCCACATCAGCGATTGAGATGGCCGAGGCCTATCTGAAAGATCAAAAACGCGTTTTGCCCTGTGCGGCCTATTGTGATGGCCAATTCGGCCTGAATGGGGTTTATGTTGGTGTGCCAACCGTGATTGGCGCAGGCGGCATTGAACGCATCGTCGAAATTGCGTTGAACAAAGACGAACAGGCCATGTTTGATAAATCCATCACCGCTGTAAAGGGTCTGGTGGATGCATGCAAAGCCATCGACAACAGCCTGTAATCAGGTCTTTTGACATATCGCCCAAAGGGGGATCACCCCCTTTGGCACCATTATATCAACCGATTAATTCTGCTGACCCGTCGCCCCACAAACCACACAGGCGGCCGCCCGTTTTAGGGTCATCATGCGGGTATCGGCATGCATTGCGTCATATATCATCATCCGGCCGCGCAGATCTGTGCCTGCGCCGGTTAAAGCCTTGATCGCCTCAAGCGCCATCATCGCGCCGATCACACCGGGCAAGGCGCCGATAACGCCGGTTTGCGCACAGGTGGCCGTCATATCACGGTCAGGCGCGTTGGGAAAAACACACGCAAAACAAGGCGCATCATGGGCAGGATCATATAGGGTGATCTGCCCTTCCCAAGCGGAAATCGCCCCCGATAGCAAAGGCTTGCGCGCCGCGACTGCGGCTTGGTTGATCATCGCGCGGGTTTGGTAAGTATCGGTTCCATCAAGGATCAAGTCATATTCAGCGCATAAATCCAGTGCAATATCAGGCGTAAAGGCCCGGTGATAGGGGCGGATATCAATATGCGGGTTTAAGGCGGCCATGGCCTGCTGTGCCGAAAAAACCTTGGGCATATCTTGTGCATCATCGCGGTGAATAATCTGACGATGCAAGTTTGACAAATCGACAAAATCAGGGTCAATCACCCCGATTCGCCCCACCCCTGCACCCGCCAAATACAATAATGCAGGCGCGCCCAAACCACCCGCGCCCACAACCAAAACCTTGGCATCGCGCAAGGCGCGTTGCCCCGCGCCGCCGATTTCGGGCAAGGTGATCTGGCGGGCATAGCGGCCCAGTTCATCCTCGGAAAAGGCACCGGATTTGGCGGGTTGCGGGGCGGGTGTTTGGGCAGGGTTCACCCGCGACAGGTGACGATAGCCCAAAAAGGCCACGATACCCACGGATAAAATCAACCATTCTGCCGCTGATCCACCGGTCATGATGCGCAAAGGGTTCGTTTCAGGCAAAACAATATGCAAAGCACAAATCACCCCGAAATATCCCGCAAGGATCAAGGGGCGATATGGGGGGGCAATACCACGATACCGACACCCGGCCCAAATCAACCCCGCCACAAGAAAAGTAAATATCATCATGCCACCCCGGTTGACCCAACCCCCGCCGCCCCGCGCGCGGTGCCCGGCAAAGTATCGGCCAATTGATACCGGGCCTGCATCACAGGCGCGATCACCGCCTGGGCCACACGTTCACCATGGGCCAAGGTGACGGGGTCGGCCCCTAGATTGATCATCAAAATCCCCACAGGGCCGCGATAATCGCTATCAATTGTGCCCGGTGCATTTGGGATGGACAGGCCGTATTTCAATGCCAGCCCCGATCGCGGGCGGATCTGCATCTCATGGCCATGGGGGATCGCCACGCGCAGCCCCGTTGGGATCACCGCACGCGCCATTGGGGCAAGTGTGATGCCGCATTGGCGGTGATCAACGGGCAGGTTTGCACGCAAATCCGCCCCCGCCGCCCCCGCCGTGGCATAATCAGGCAGCGCAATGGCCGGGTCGGCCCAATCTTCGCGCAGAACATGAATGATGATTTCCATATACCCCCCTAGATCAAGACCGCCGCAATACGGGCGGCAAGGCGGGTGGCGACCTGATCTTTTGGCAAATCAGGCCAGGCCTCGGCCCCCGCATCGGTGATCAATGTCACGGTATTGCGATCGCCCCCCATCACCCCG
>CAZPSB010000015.1:0-20722 GCA_964589025.1 uncultured Jannaschia sp.
CGGCGGCCTTCACGCTCTTCGCCTCACCAAGGGTGCCGCGCTCGATCAGCGGCCGAAGCGTCGCCGCCGCCTGATCCACGCCGAAGGTGACGCCCTGCCCGGCCTGATCGTTGATCGCTTTGGCGATTGTTTGGTGATGCAACCCAATGCGCGCTGGTTAGAGGATCGCCTTGATATGCTGGCAGATGCCCTAATGACGGTCACAGGGTGCACGACACTTATCAAAAACGGCATGTCCCGCGCCCGGCAGGCCGAAGATTTGCCCCAAGATATTACCGTTTTACAGGGCACCCCGCCCAATGCCCCCATACAAGTTCCGATGAATGGCGCGGTTTATATGGCCGATGTGATGGGCGGGCAAAAAACCGGTCTGTTTTATGACCAACGCCCCAATCACGCCTTTGCCGCACAGGCCGCATCCGGGGGGGCGCATGTGTTGGATGTGTTTTCACATGTGGGCGGGTTTGGCCTGGCCTGTTTGGCTCAAGGCGCGGCAATGGTGACGGCGGTGGATGGCTCCGCAGTCGCCCTTGATCTGGCACAGGCCGGGGCCGAAACCATGGGCCGGGCCGCGTGTTTCACCCCCCGCCAAGGCGATGCGTTTGACCAGATGGAGACCTTGGCAACCCAAGGGGCAAAATTCGATATCGTCATTGCCGATCCCCCCGCCTTTGCACCCGCAAAACCTACGCTTGAAAAGGGGCTGCGCGCCTATGAACGCGTGGCGCGATTGGCGGCGGGTTTGGTGGCGGACCGGGGAATGTTGATCCTGTGTTCCTGTTCACATGCCGCCGATTTAACGAAATTTCGGGCCGCCTGTTTGCGCGGTATGGGCCGGGCCAGGCGTGACCCACGATTGGTTTATACCGGCTTTGCCGGGCCGGATCATCCGCAACATCCCGCCCTGTCGGAAACGGGGTATCTTAAGGCGCTGGCCTTTCGGATGTTGTGATGCGGGCGGTTTTGGATGCTTGCGTTTTATACCCGACCGTTTTGCGCGACATCCTGATCGGGGCCGCCGATCAAGGCCTGTTCATGCCGCTTTGGTCTGATCGTTTGATCCAAGAATGGGCGCGCACCGCCCATCGGCGCGGTGGCGCGCATGATGCAGATATTGCGCGCGGTCAAATGGCCCTGATCAAGGCCCGGTTTGGCACTGCATGCATCCCGCCTGACCCCGCACTTGAGGCCCAATTATGGCTGCCTGATCCGGGCGATATTCATGTTTTGGCCACCGCCATAACGGCGCGGGCAGATGCGATTATCACGCTGAATTTGAAAGATTTTCCAAAACGTGATCTATATGACCATGATCTTGTGGCCCTGCATCCCGATGCGGCGATAATGCAATTTTGGGATATTGCGCCCGAAAAGATACGCCCCATTATTGCCGCAGCCCACCATCGGGCAAAGGCAAGCACGGGCCAAGATTTGGCCCTGCGCGCCTTGTTGAAACGCGCGCGTCTGCCACGTTTGGCTAGGGCGGTTACGCAAAATTAAGGCATAGCCCCCCACCGGCGTTCCAATACCTCAATTGCGGCGATGCGATCTTTGGCATGAGGGTGGCTTAAAAGCCAGCTTGGCAGATGTGACCCATCATGCCCGGCCAGTTTTGGCAATTTGCGAAACAGGTCTTTTTGCCCTTTGGTGCCAATGCCCGATTTGATCAAAAGGGCGGAGGCATAGGCGTCGGCTTCATATTCATCTTGGCGGCTTAGCCGGGCGGCCACAAGCGATGACAGGCTATTGGCCAACCACACACCAATCACAGGCACAAACCGCCCCAATAGCGCCACCAACACAACCCGAATTGCATTTTGACCCGAAAAATCAATCATCCGTCTGCGCGAATGGCCCAGCGCGACATGGCCCAATTCATGTGCAATTACGCTGGATAATTCATCGGCGGTGACTTCGCCCAACCGGTATTTGTCATAAAACCCACGGGTGATGAAAATCCGCCCATCCGGCGCGGCCAACCCATTGATGACCGGCGTTTCATGGATAAACACCTTGATATGATCCAAATCCAACGCGTGCGCCATATCCATCGCGCGCGCCCGCAACCCCGCATCGGCCAATTCGACAGATTGCGCATCAAGATGGCGATGCAATCGCCAGGTTGAAAACCAGTATGACACAAGCCCATATAAAACGGCCAATAGAATGGGGGTCAGATATAACATAGGCTTGATATGGGGCGGGTGTGCCGACCTGGCAAGGCCCAAAATGTGGATCACGGCACCATCAAGGCGCGGGGATGATCAACATGGCAATCACGCCTAGAACAAACCCGATCATGCCACAAACAAGGGCATAATGCGCGATATCCATTCTATCGCCCTTGCGGCGATAGGCCACAATCCCACCAAAGATCAGACCAAATATTCCACCGATAAAGCTAAGCATATGTCATCCTGTTGTCATAGGGCGGCGCGGGTGCTTTGGATGCCTATTGTTGTTGTTGGCGCACATCGCGCGCGGATAAATCAAGGATCCGGGCGAAATCCGGGCTGCCGAGGCCAAACCCATATTGCGCATAAAGCAGGCTTTGACGGCGCGCTTCGCGGGCTTCGTCTTGGCGGGCCAGTTGATCCAGCGCCGAAGACTGCACCACCAAAAGCGTGGCCAGCAAACTGGCATGTTGGGCAGCGCGGGCTTGGGTGATGGCCTCTTGTGTCAGATCAAGGGCCGCGTCGTAATTGCCGCGATTGACTTCAAACACCGCCAAATCAAGGGCCACATGTGCGTTCTGGATATCACTATTGCCGGCTTGGCGATATAAATTCTGCGCCTGCACCAAGGCGCGATACGCACTTTGTGGGCTGTTATCACCCAAAACCTGCCCCAAGACAAAATAACTAAAGGCTTGTTGGTTTGGGGCCAACTGATTTTGCGTGGCAATCTGCACCGCGTTTCGGGCGGCGGCGATGCGTGTTTGCGAATTTTGGCCAGGGCCAAGCGCAGTTTCAATCGCGCGGGTCCAATCCGGTGGTGTGCTGCGCCTTGGTTGTGACGCGATGCGCCCGCCCCTTGGGTTAAGCTGCGCCAAGATCCCCGGCAATGCGGCGGCCACCTGCCCGCGCGTCATGCCAGACCGCAAAGAGGGGCTGTAATAGGCGCGCAGCATCAACATATCAAACCCGGTCAAAACCGCATGCATATTGTCATCATTGAACACGGAATCAGGCAATCTGTATAAATCATTCAGCGGGCCAAGCGCCTGCGCGATTTCTTCGTGCAGGCAATCGCGCATTTCCTGGGCGCTGACATCATTGGGAATAAAAATCGCCAGATTTTGGCGTTCTTCAAGGGTGCGCCAATCCAACCGGCGGGCCAAACCACCACTGGCGCGTTGAAATTCGTCCCAAGATGATACGCGCGGCACCACAAAACAGGCCGCATCCGGGATCACACGTTGAATTTGAAACCGCGACAATGTTTCAACCGTGATATTGGCATCACTTGAAGACGCAACCTGGGTTATTGGAATCCGGGCTTCGGCCTGAAGGCGTTGCAAAAGCGCGCTTAGATCTTGCTGCATCGAGCCCGGCGCCCCATCTAAAAGGCGTATGGTGATCGGTGTTTCAAACCGCGACAACCGGTCAAGTGTCACCCCGTTTTCCAAAGCAAAGCTAAGATCAAGAAAATCCTGCGCCATTGCGGCATTGCCACGACTGACAGGCAAAACTGTTTGCGGCCCAAAATCTATTGTATAGGGTGAACCGGCCTGCAAAGACGTTATTTGTTGTCCAGTGGGCGGCAGCGGCCCACAGCCCGTTTGCATACCCAATACTACAAATAATAATAAAATGGATCGCATAAATCGGAAATTATAATCCATCACAGAAAATCAGGCCTTCATCGGTGCATACCATAGACATGTCAGTGGCACATCCATCTTATTTAACGCAAGGCCACCAAAGTGCAATCTTTCTTTAGCATACAGATTCACCTTCTAACGAATCCTATAACGCCGAAATAAGGGCCGGATGCACATATATGCATTTATATGTGCCATGCATATGTAAATAATTCAATATATTAAGACGCAGCCCCGGCTTCGCCGCATGTTAAAACGATTGAAATTTGAAATAGTGACGTGACAAGCTTGGGCTTGTCTTGTACTGGGTCGCGTGAATAGTTGCACTTGCGATGAATTTTATTCGCGACCGTGCCGATAAGGCCCGATAAGGAATCTGCGATGAACGTCGAAATCTCTTTGCCCAAAGATTATCATCCCGCCGAGGATGAACCGTTTATGAATGATCGCCAATTGGAATATTTCCGCCGAAAATTGATCGCGTGGAAGGCCGAATTGTTGGAAGACAGCCGCGATACCGTTGCAGGCTTACAAGATGACACACGCAACATCCCCGATATTGCCGATCGCGCATCTGAAGAAACCGATCGCGCGCTTGAATTGCGCACCCGTGACCGGCAGCGCAAACTGATTTCCAAGATCGAGGCCGCCTTGCGCCGCATTGACGAAGGCGAATATGGCTATTGCCAAGTCACCGGTGATCCAATTTCGCTAAAACGATTGGATGCACGGCCCATTGCCACCATGACGCTTGAGGCACAGGAACGCCATGAGCGCCGCGAAAAAGTGCATCGTGATGATTAAGGCCCGTGGCCCGATATGGGGCCGCGCATAATCTGATATGGCAATCGGGCAAACATTCACCATCATTGGGGCAGGCATTGGCGGGTTGGCGGCGGCTTTGGCCTGCGCAAGGCGCGGGGCACAGGTGCGCGTTTTGGAACAGGCCCCGGTTCTGCGCGACCAAGGCGCCGGTATCCAGATCAGCCCAAATGGATGGCGGGTTTTGCGCGCGCTTGGCCTGGCCGATACTTTGGCAGGCCAAAGCCCAAGGGCCAAGGCCGTGCAATTGCGCGATTTCCGCACCGGGCGGGCGGTGTTTGACACGCCGCTTGATGGGCCTGATCAGGTCTATCATTTTGTGCACCGGGCCGATTTGCAAAAGGCGCTGGCCGATGCCTGCCGCAATGCAGGGGTTGAAATCAGGTTAGATCAAGCCGTATCGCAGATCACGGCCAATGCCGATATCACCGAAATCGGATTTGCCGATGGGCGTACAGAATACCACGGCGTGACCTTGGCCGCCGATGGGGTGAAATCTGTGGCGCGCGGCGCGTTGAACCCCAAATTGCGGCCTTATTTTACCGGCCAAACCGCATGGCGGGCCGTGGTGCCCAGTGATACAGCCCTGCCGAATGAGGCGCATGTATTCATGGGCCCAGGGCGGCATTTGGTGCGCTATCCTTTGCGCGACGGGCATATCACCAATATCATCGCAGTGATGGAACGCGATACATGGGCAGCCCAAGGGTGGAATCACAAAGACGACCCAAAGAACCTGCGCCGGGCCTTTGTGGATTTCTGCCCCGAAATTCGGGATCTGTTGGCCATGGTCACAGATGTGCATCTATGGGGTCTGTTTCGATACCCGGTCGCGCCGGTATGGCATGGCGGCCATCTGGCCCTATTGGGCGATGCGGCGCACCCGACCCTGCCCTTTATGGCACAAGGCGCCAATATGGCACTTGAAGACGCCTATACCATCGCCCAATGTCTGGCCGATCACAATGACATCACCACAGCCTTTGCCAAATACCAAAATCTGCGGCAAATGCGCTGCGCGCGCATCGTTCAGGCCGCAGACCAAAACGCGCAAAATTATCACCTGCGCCCCGGCCCGATGCGATGGGCCGCGCATACGGCATTGCGCATGGCGGGGCGGTTTGCCCCACATGTCATCACAAGGCGGTTTGACTGGATCTATCGCCATGATGTGACCCAAGGCCACAATGCGGACGGGCGATTATAACGCGCGGATTTGTAACGACACGTCGATATCTTCGCCGCCTTGGCCCATCCGCACCCCCACAATCGGCGCAGCATCGCGGTAATCCAACCCCGTGGCCACACGGATATACCGATCATCGGGGGAAATCCCGTTGGATATATCAAACCCCACCCAGCCTAGTTTATCTATATGAATCTCGGCCCAGGCATGGCTGGCGGCCTGATGCAATTGATCGGCCATGAACAAATAGCCCGACACATAGCGCGCGGCATATCCCATCATCCGCGCCGCTGTGATAAAGATATGCGCGTGATCTTGGCACACGCCCGCACCAATGGCGCAGGCGGCCTCGGCGGGTGTGTCTGATTGCGTGGCCCCAATGCGATAGGGCACTTTGGCCAAAATGGCCTGCGATAATGTATGAAGCTGCGCCACAGGCCCGTCTGTAGGGTCAGGCAGCGATTTCACCATCCGCCGGATCAAAGGGCCGGGCGTGGTCAGACCCGTATCTTGGCGAAAATACCACAAGGGGGCTGCGCCCGTGTGTTTGCCAATCACCCCGGCCTGGTCTTCTGTGTCAACTGCGCCATGGCATTCAATCACGAATTGGGTGATCCCGGGATCAAACGATACCAAAGACACCGCATTTTGATGGTGATCGATATAATGTGTTTGCACCGCACCGCCCGTCACAGCGATGGACCAATCCACCACATTTTGCCCGGCATGGTTTTGCGGGCGAAGCCGGATTTGTTGCAGCCCCGATCGCGGCGCAGTTTCAAACCGATAGGTTGTGCTATGGTGCAAGCTTAGACGCATGGTTACCCCAAAAACCGATAATCCTGTTCAATGGCCGAACTAAGCGCGGCAAGTTCGGCTAGAAAATCAAGGATGAATTCATGCAGGCCTTCGTCAAAAACCTGATCAATGGATGTATCATGCAAGCGCGCCTTTAGGCCATCAATTTTATCATGGCATGGGTGGCGTGTATCATAGGCTTTTTGTAAAAAGGCCAGATTGCTGGAAATTTTGTCGATGGCAAAAATCAAACTGCGCGGCATGCGCCCATCAAAAATCAAGAAATCCGCAATGCTAACGGCGGTGATCTTGTTTTGCATCAACCACCGATAGGCGCGTTGGCCCGCAACAGATCGCAAAATCGTTTCCCATTGGGTGTTATCCAAGGGCGATCCGATTTGACTGACCGAGGGCAGCAAAACATAATATTTCACATCCAAAATCCGCGCGGTGTTATCGGCGCGTTCCAAAAATGTGCCCAACCGGCAAAAATCAAACACATCATTGCGCAACATGCTGCCATGGGTGGCACCGCGCACAAGGGCGGAATGTTGACGGATGGTTCCCAATATCTCGGGCAGGTCGCGCGTGGCGATGGGGCGGGCAAACACGCGCTTGAGGGTTATATAAGTGTCGTTCACGGCCTCCCAAACCTCGCGGGTGATCGCGGTGCGCACAGCGCGGGCATTGTGGCGCGCGGCGGTGATGCAAGACAAAACCGATGACGGATTGGCCGCGTCACGCAGCAGAAAATCAATCGCTTTGCTGGCTTCGATCTGCGCATGGCGGTGATGGTATAAATCATCCACACCGGCAGTGCGCAGAACGCTTTTCCATTCATCATCATCCGTTTCGGCGCGGGTCAAGGAAATGCGCATACCCGTTTCAATCAGACGCGCGGTATTTTCGGATCGTTCAAGATAGCGAAACATCCAAAACAGACCACCTGCGGTTTTACCAAGCATGGCCTATTCCTCCAATACCCAGGTGTCTTTAGTGCCGCCGCCTTGGCTGGAATTGACCACCAAAGACCCTTTTTTCAGCGCCACCCGCGTCAACCCGCCCGGCGTGATTTTAATGCCATTTGGCGATACCAAAACAAAGGGGCGCAAATCGACATGGCGCGGGGCCAATCCCTTTTGCGTTAAAATCGGCACAGTTGACAGCGCAAGCGTCGGTTGGGCGATGTAATGATTTGGCTTGGATTTCAGTTTGGCCCGAAACGATGCCAATTCTTTTTTCGATGCCGCAGGCCCCACCAACATGCCATATCCGCCCGAACCGTGAACCTCTTTCACAACCAGTTCATCCAAGTGATCCAACACATAGGCCAACGCATCAGGTTCAGAACACCGCCATGTCGGCACATTTTGCAAAATCGCCTTTTCGCCAGTATAAAATTCAACAATATCGGGCATATAGCTATAGATTGCCTTATCATCGGCAATGCCCGTGCCTGGCGCATTGGCCAGCGTAATACCGCCCGATCGGTAAATATCAAAAATACCCGGCACGCCCAGCATGCTTTGGGGATTAAAATTCAACGGATCAAGAAAATCATCATCCACACGCCGATAGATCACATCAATCGGTTTATAGCCGGTGGTGGTGCGCATGGCGATTTTGCCATCCACCACGCGCAAATCCCCGCCTTCGACCAGTTCAACCCCCATATTATCGGCCAAAAACGCATGTTCGAAATAGGCCGAATTATGAATGCCCGGCGTTAAAACCGCCACTGTGCAATCGGGCGAACAGTTTTGCGGCGCACAACCCGCAAGCGACCGGTGCAGATCCAGCGGGTAATTTTGCACAGGGCGCACTTTGATCTTGGCAAATAATTCGGGAAACATCTGCAACATGGTTTCGCGATTTTCCAACATATAAGACACACCCGATGGGGTTCGGGCATTGTCTTCGAGAACAAAGAATTCATCTTCGCCGGTGCGCACCAGATCAATACCCACAATATGGGTATAGACATTCCCCGGGGGGGCAAACCCAATCATCTGTGGTAAAAACGCATTGTTTTTCGCGATTAAATCAACGGGAATGCGGCCCGCGCGGATGATTTCCTGGCGGTGATAGATATCGTATAAAAACGCATTGATCGCCCGCACGCGTTGTTCAATGCCGCGTTGCAACCGCGCCCATTCACGGGCCGAAATCACCCGTGGCACAATATCAAAAGGGATCAACCTTTCATCGGCCTCGTCTTGGCCATAGACATTGAATGTAATGCCGGTACGGCGAAAGAATGTTTCGGCATCAGTGGATTTTTTGCGTAATTCGCGAATATCCTCTGCGTCGAACCAATCGCGATACGATTGATAGGGCCTACGCGGGCGATCGCCCCCCTGCCCTGCCATTTCATCAAAGAATTGAATGTCACTCGTCATAAGACCAAGCTAACACTGTTTTATATGGTAAATAAAAGGGGGTTTATGGCCAAACTGGCCTTTCACCTTCAATACAGGGGAAATTTGCCTATAAATTAGGCAAATACCCGCGTGTTTGGTGGGCGCGCACCCTATTTATAAGGATTGCGCCGCCAATTCCGCCCGTGTGGGTGGGTTTGCGCCCGCACGCCCCACCGTGACACTGGCCGCCTGACTGCCAAGCAAAAGCGCGCCGCGCAGCCCATCAGCGCCAAGATCGGCCAATTGCGCCGGGTTTGTGATGCCATGATCCATCAAACCGGCCAAAAACCCGGCATTGAATGTATCGCCCGCCCCGACCGTATCGACCACATCAACCCTATATGCAGACACAGATACCGCCGCGCCCGATGCACGAAATGCCGTGGCGCCTTGTGCGCCGCGTGTCAAAAGAACCAAAGACGGGCCTTGGGCACACAGGGTTTGCGCCTGTGCCGCAATATCACCCGGCCCCATGACCCAAGCCAGATCTTCATCCGAGATTTTGACAATATCGGCCAGATCCAACAATCGCGCCAGACGCGCCCGATAGGCGGGTTCATCGGTGATGAAATCAGGCCGGATATTGGGATCAATCATAATCAATTTGCCCGCCCGCCGGGCCGTTTCAGCCAAGGCGGCATAGGCGGTGGCACAAGGTTCAACCGCCAGGCTAATGCCGCCGATAAACACAATGCCAACATCATTCGGCAAAGGCGGAACATCGCCCGGCCCAATCATGCGCCCGGCAGTATTTTCATCATAAAACACATAATGCGCTTGGCCCTGTTTCAGGGACACAAAGGCCAATGTCGTTGGCTTGGATGATATTTTAGCCAAATCGGCATTCACCGCGTTTTCGCGCAATCTATCGGTTAATATCTGCCCAAATAAATCATCCGAAAGCCCCGAAAAAAACCGCGTTTGCACCCCCAAACGCGCCGCGGCAATGGCGGTATTGAACACCGCGCCCCCCGCATGTGGTGCAAACCCGCCTGCCCCATCACGCGTTTCAGATGGCAACATATCAATCAGGGCCTCGCCCGCGCATAACAGCATTGTTTTGACCTTTGATAATCAGCTTTGAGTCAACGCATAAACCACCACAACCACCGCCGCAATCAGCCCAAGCCCCACAAAGGCCAGCGCAATTTTAATCACCGACCAAGGGCGTTCGCCCTGAACTTCGCCACTTTGAGCATTGACAACAAACCGATATGATTTGTTCTTGTATTGATAGGCCGCAATCCAGATGGGCAACAAAATATGCTTAAACGTAATATCGGAAAACTGGGTTTGCATATGCAAAATACGTTGTTCATCACCGCCAATATCGCGTTTGACATCACGCCTAATTTGACGCTGCATGATCTGTTTGCCTTCTTCAAAGCCCGCATCAAGATCCACACCATACCCTTCGGCGCGAAAGCCGGATAAAAATTCAGGATTGTAAGGTTCAAGTTTGGTCAAATCCCAAGGCTGCAACCGATCTGTATATGTTTTGGGCAAACTGGCCGAGGCCAGAACCAGCACATCATCAAACACACGCGCCAACCGCCCCCGCCGGTTGGACCATCGAATGCGACGTTCGCGCCGCGTTTCACCTTTGGCATTTTTGACCGTCACGTAATAGGCATCGCCGCGTTTGCCGCGATATTGCGTGGCCGTGGCGGCATCAAATGTCCAATAGGGGATATAAATGCCATCCATTTTGCGGCCTGTTTTGGCATAATCCTTTAGGCCATTTGGCGCGAACCACAACCTGCCCAACCACGCAATCATTGCATCATGGGCCTGTCGTTCCGTCAATTGAAACGGCACCAAAGCTTTGGGTTTGATATGGCGATGCGTGCCGGTATCGGTGACCACGGGCGTGGCGCAAAACGGGCATTCTTTGGCATGAATTGCGGGCGCAAACGTGACTTGCGCACCGCAAGATGGGCAGGAACTGACGCGGGTTTGTTCAATATCGTGATCTGCGACTTGGGCCTTTAGGGCGGCGGCGTAATCCAATTCGACCATCGGGTCGGGTGCGGCCATATCATCATCAGTGGCACGTTCATGGCCGCAATGATCGCAGATCAGGCCCCCATCGCCGGGCGCAAAACGCATATCAGACCCGCATTGATCACAAGGAAAACGGTGTTCGCTTTGCGCCGTTGCCAATTGGGGATGTGCATCATCAACAACCATATCGCCCCCTTTACCCTTAAACTGCAGGGGGCGGTGGCGGCGGCGGGGGCATGACGGTGAATAATTGCGCCAATTCGGTCACATCGTCGGCCTTCATCCAGCCATCTTGGCCTTGCGTCCAAACCAGGCTTTCACGGGTTAAGGTGCCATCGGTGGCCATCCGCCCAAGGGCGGCCTTGGAAAACGGGCCTTTGGTTTGGCCATTTTCGGCTATGTGCCACACATGTTCAACCGGCGGCGGGGGCGGGGCCATATGTGCCGTCTGGGCCGGTTGCGCACCCCATGGGCCGGTATTGGCCATCTGATTGGCCATCGCCATGCCCATACCCATGCCAAGGCCCGCCCCCATGCCACCATCCCCCCCGGGGTTTTCGGCGGCCGCGCGCATGGATTCGGCGGTTTGAAACTGTTGATATTTGGATAAATCCCCGACAACCCCCATGGATGTCCGCCGATCAAGGGCTTGTTCTACCGCAGGCGGCAACGAGATATTTTCAATATAAAGTTCCGGCAAGATCAGGCCATATTGCGTGATCGTTTCCGAGATTTTACCCGCAATCAATGCCCCAAATTCACCTGTATTTCCAGCCATGTCCAAAACCGGAATGCCCGATTGGGCGACGGTTTGGCTGAATTGTTGCACGATGATGTTGCGGATCTGGAATGACACTTCATCGGTGGTAAATTCACCATCTGTGCCTACGATTTCTGTCATAAACCGGCCTGCATCGGCCACTTTGACCGAATATGTGCCAAAGGCACGAATGCGCGTTGGCCCAAATTCAGCATCACGCAACATAATGGGGTTTTTGGTGCCCCATTTCAGATTGGTAAAACGGTTGGTATTTACAAAATAAATTTCCGATTTGAACGGCGATTTGAACCCATGCGACCAATTTTGCAGGCTGGTCATAACCGGCATATTGTTGGTTTCAAGCATATAAAGACCCGGCGCAAACACATCGGCCAATTGACCTTCGTGAATGAACACGGCCATTTGGCCTTCGCGCACGGTCAGTTTGGCGCCATATTTAATCTCGTTTCCATAGCGTTCAAACCGATAAACCATGGTGTCGCGTGTGTCATCTGTCCATTCGATAACATCAATGAATTGTCCGGCCAAAAAATCAAATATGGGCATTTTTATCCCTTTATAGTTTTGGGTGTGTGAACGACAGAGGTTGTTTTAGGTAACGCTGGCTTTGTATTACTTGCGGAGGGGATGGGTTTTTTTTGCCCATTATATCCGTTGGCTACAAAGCCTTGTGTTTTTGGGGTCGAGCTTTGCCTGCCTTGATACCCTTCAACTAATATTCTTCGGCCATATTTATCCGTCGGCATTGTCATTCTCCTCAGGGTTTAAAAACTCTATCGACCGCACATCTTTTAACAAGATCCAGCCTGAACGTAGGGGGGTGGGCTCTTCCCATTTATTATCTTCGTTAATTTTATATAAGCGTTCAAGATACAAATCACTACGGTCTGTATCACTTGCCGCAAGGGAATGTTGCCCAAAATAGCCCCCAGAAAACCCGGCAAGACCACGATATTGAGGAAAAACATCAAGTCAGAAAAATTAGTGCCGCTTTGGTTGGTAAGGGTGCCAAACAACCAGACCCACAAAGTAGAAACGATTGTCACTAATAATTCGATAATAAGACTATATAATATAGCCTCTATCAGTAATTCTGATGGTTTGGGCTTTAGGCCAGCAACAAAGCGGGATTTCACCAATATCACGACATACCCCGCCAAAAGGTATCGCGCAAAAAATTCAAACGTTTCTGGCGAAAGTAAATGCCCCATATCACACCTCGCCTGCGAAAAATTCGTGGGCGATGGTGCGGATGATGGGGCGGGCCTGTTCGGCGGTCATACCAACACGCAGGCGTGGATCATAAAGCATACTTAGCAACAATTCATCATGCGGGGTTAAAAATGCAAATTCTTCGTCATCATTAAAAATGGATGGGCGGGCATCGGGGCTGTCATTTGGCAGACCCAACCCTTGGGCGATTTCTTCGTGCACACAAGACCGCCGCAACAAATCGGGATGTTCATCGCGAATAATGGCAATGGCCGTATGATAATTCGGGATGTCCACACTGTCGGAAAACGCAAAAACTACACAGAAAATAGCCCGCGGCAAGGTTTCAATTGTGGCAATCGCGTTTTGGCTGATATTGGGCACAAGCGTTTGCAGCATAGGCCCCAAGGCGCGTTGTTCATCCAGATTGGCATAAATCACGTGGAAATTGCCATCACGATCCACCATCTCAATCGGGTGATCTGTGACTTGGCGCAACCGATCGGCAAATACGCCCAAAATCGCACGATCCTGCAGGCGCTGTCGGTCATCGACGCCCGCGCCGAAATGCGGTTGCAGGCGCACCGGCCTGTTCCATCGCCGCAGGGGCAAAGCGCGTTCTTGTGCCACAAATACCGTGCCCGAAAGCGTGTATTCGCTGGCCAGCGCGATCCGTTCAAAATTGCGCGCTAAAACATCAGGGCCAAAAGGCGCATCGGTTTGCCCGCCATCGGTGCGTAAAAACCCAGTTTGAACCAATCTGTTTTCGATTGATTGATAAAACTGCGCCAATCGCAGGCTGTCTTGCGACGGGGGCATCGGTGGTGATATGGGGTCTTGATCCGCCACGGGGGGGGATGGCGCGGGCGGGCTGCAGGCCAACAGCCCCATCAAAAGGGCCGCACGCCCCGCCTGTGATATCAAGGATCGTACCACCTTCATCGCCCTTTATTGGCCGCTTTCGGCAGGCGCATCCACCGCCTTTTTACGGGCCGATGCCGCGGTCAAAGCATCGCGCAATTCAGTTTCCATTTTGGTCATTTCGATCTCGGCCTCGGCGCGGCGGCGTTTGCCTTCATCGGCGATAGACAGGCTTTCTTCGATCGTGGCGATCAATTCGGAATTGGCGGTTTTCACAGCTTGGATATCAAACACACCGCGTTCCATTTCCTGACGCACGATACGGTTGGATTCGCGCAAATTGGTCGCGTTTTGTTGCAATAAATCATTGGTCAAATCGGTGGCATCGCGCACCGCATGCGCGGCTTGGGTCGATCGTTGAATGGTGACGGCCTGCGCCAATTGCGTTTCCCAAAGCGGCACAGTGTTGACCAAGGTGGAATTGATCTTGGTGACAAGGGATTTGTCATTTTCCTGAACCAACCGGATCGAGGGCAGCGATTGCATTGTCACCTGACGCGTCAGTTTTAGATCATGCACCCGGCGTTCCAAATCATCGCGCGCGGTACGCAAATCGCGCAATTCCTGGGCTTTGATCACCTGTTGATCTTGGGGTGTGGCGTCTATCGCGGCCTGTTTTTCGGGAATGTCATGGTCATCCAAAAGGCGCAGCTTTTCTTCGCCCGCCGCAATATAAAGCGCCAGTTCATCATAAAAATCCAACGTCTTTTCATACAGTTTATCCAGCGCAGCGATGTCTTTCATCAATGTATGTTCATGCGTCAACAAATTATCGGTGATCTTGTCGATCTGATCTTGGACCTGTTCGTATTTGGCCATGAAATTATGCAAAGGCTTGGCCCGGCCCAGCAACCGATCCCACCAGCTTTGTTTGCGGTTGGGGTCAAGTTCATCCACGGAAAACCCACGAATGGTGCCTACGATTTCGCGCAAACTATCACCTGCGGGTCCGATATCTTTGTTTTTGACGCCGCTTAACATGGATTGGCTGATCTGTTGCAATTCGGCCTGCGCCCCCGAGCCAAAGCGCATAATTGAATTGGTATCTTGCATGTCAATTTCGGCAATCCGTGTGTGGATCTGTTCGGCGGTGGGTGCATCGGCCTGTGGCAATGTCACCAGATCGACCGCAGGATCAGGCAGAATAACGGCGTTCAGGTCTTGAACCTGTTTGCTGGCTTGCTGGGCTTTTTGGTGACTCTCGGCTTTCATGCAAATGATCCTTATTCTGAGGGGCTGCGCAAAGTTTCGCGTTTCAATATCAAAATCCGTTCTATCATCTGATAACAACTTGGATGTATGATCTGCAAAGCTTTGATCAAGATCATCCAAAAACGCCAGATAATCGACACGAATTTGCTTATCCCGCCCCCGTGTGTAAATATCAACAAAGCGCCGCGTGGCATCGCGCGCACCCTGCAAATACACGCCCAGATATTTGCGCGCCGCCGCCAAATCGCGCGGATCAGATTCAACCTGGCGAAACATCTGGCGCACCGTTTGGCCAAAGCGGGCCACACGCGCGGTCAATTGCCGGTCATGCACGGTGTCTATGGCGATGGTCATGTCGTCTAAAACGGCCTCGGCCTCTTGGATTTTACGCGCAATGCGTTGGGTTTGCGCCCCGTCATGGCCCGCCACGCCCTTGTTGCGCATCGGATCCAATCCAAAGGCCGCGATATGCAACATCCCCGCCAGCGCAGCCATCAAAATTGCAGGCACAAGGTGCCATCCACCCCCAAACACCAATAACCCCACGCCCAGCGCAACCGCCACCGCCCCCATCATTTTGCGGGGCGCGCGCGGGCGACGTGCAATAATGCGGGCATGATAGGCATCTTCGGCGCGCAGCCCTTCGCGTGTGACCCAAGCTGCCAAAAACAAACACCCCGTTCCCGCCAGATCAACAATCATCGCCGTCACCGGTTGGAAAAACACCACAATCACCGACAAAAGCGCCAGCATGAACAAGATATTCACCTTTGCCCCATGCCGCATCTTTTTGCGCGCCTTGAATGCCAAAACGGGGTTGGGTGCGGTATGAACAGACCGATCTTGGGTATCTGTATCGGGGCTATGGGCACTGCCAAATCGTTTTGCCATTGTTACAACACCTGAAACCCGCCAAAAATCGCACCGACAATCACAATCATCAGCGCGACAAACGCAATGGTTTGTAAGGAGTGAGAGGTCATCTTGGGCCTTTTGTTGCGTGGATGCGTGTTTTTCTAAGCTTGAACATAGATATGCAGGATGTGAAAAGCTAGATATAAAGGCAAAAGATAAACCAAAGGCCCAAGATGCCGGATACCGCCGATCCCAAAGCCGCCTTGCGCAAAATCGCCTATGCCAGGCGCAAAACTGCCCATGAAACCCGCGCCGCCACCAATGCCACGCAGGCCGCCACCGCGCATTTGATGCATGTCTTGGGCGATGTGGCCGGCAAAATCATCGCCGGATATATGCCCATCCGAACCGAAATCGACCCACGCCCCGCCATGGCCGCGCTTTGCGCCACTGCCAGGTTGTGTGTGCCGGTGATCAAAGGGGCGGGATTGCCGCTTGTCTTTCGCGAATGGCACCCCGATTGCGCACTGCAAGACGGCCCGTTTGGCGCACAAATCCCCCGCCAAGGCGCATGGGTGCAACCCGATATTTTAATCGTGCCGCTGGTGGGGTTTGATGCAGAATGCAACCGGTTGGGCTATGGCGGGGGGTTTTATGACCGAACATTGCAACAACTGCGCCAAACCAAACCCACCCGCGCCTATGGCTTTGCCTATGCCGCGCAGGCCTTAACCACCCTGCCCACAGACCCCACCGACCAACCCCTGGACGCCATCATAACCCAAACCGGGGTGGTGTGGGGCCATCCATAACACAAGGCGGTTTTGGTCGGCTTCGGGGATCAGGCAATTGTCCAAGCTTGATAACAAACGCGGTTACATTCCCGGCATGACAAAGCATCAGGTTAGATGTAACACAGGCTATATCAGGGGGTGGAACGCACAAACACCCAAAGGCTTTGATCAAATTCTAAACTATTTATGAAAATGCTAACCCGTAGGGCCGCCCTCAAGGTGCCGAAAATACTTGAGGATCAAAAAGTCGGATGCGTGATCTTCACCCCCCCCTGTTCACACACCCCCCCTTATACCCCCAGAATTATGCGGGCGTTTTGCGCCCGCGCATTCTTTGCCTTGATGGGTTTTTCCTGAACGCAGGAAACAAACCTGAATGCAGGAAAACGCAGTGCGTTGAAAGGACTCAAACCCTTCTCCATCCTGAAAATGCCTGCTACGGTCGCCCCTAACACAATGAGGCAGAACATGACGATCATCAGCGACTTCATCGCCAAGGTGCAGGCCACGCACCAGACCGGCAACGCAACCGAACATTCCTACCGTTCCGCCTTTGAGGCCCTGTTTGCCACGCTCGACCCCGAAGTGGCGGCGCTAAACGAACCCAAGCGCGTGAAATGCGGTGCGCCCGACTTTATCATCTCTAAGGGCGATATCGTGATCGGCCATCTGGAGGCAAAAGACCTCCAGATCGGTTTGCGCGGCATGAAGGACGCCAACAAAGCCCAACAAGACCGTTACCGCGCCGCCCTGCCGAACCTGATCTATACAAACGCGCTCGACTGGGATTTCTACCGCGATGGCGAACTGGTGGCATCGGTCACAATCGCGGATTTGGTCATGGGCGTTCAACCCAAGCCCGACCAATACGATACCCTCGAAAATCTTTTGCGCGACTTCATCGCCCAGCGCCCCCAGACTATTACCTCACCCAAGGAACTGGCCGAACGTATGGCGGGCAAGGCCAACCTGATCAAAGATGTGCTGGCCAAAACCCTATTGGCCGATGATGCCGCGCAATCGGAATTGGCCGGGCAATATGCGGCGTTTCAACAAAACTTGATCCACGATATTAACCCACAGGATTTCGCCGATATCTACGCCGAAACCATCGCCTATGGCATGTTTGCCGCGCGCCTGCATGATACATCGCTTGATACCTTTACACGGCAAGAGGCCTTGGAACTTTTGCCAAAATCCAACCCGTTTTTGCGCAACCTGTTTACCTTTGTTGCCGGTTACGATCTGGATGATCGCATCGCTTGGGTGATAAATGACCTGGCCGATATCTTTCGCGCCTGTGACGTGGCCAAAATCATGCAGGGCTTTGGCAAACTCACCGGGCAAAATGACCCGTTTTTGCATTTCTACGAAACCTTTCTGGCCGCCTATAACCCCGCCAAACGCAAGGCGCGCGGTGTGTGGTATACGCCCGAACCGGTGGTGAATTTCATCATCCGCGCGGTGGATGAGGTGCTGCAAACCGAATTTGGGCTGGCCGATGGGTTGGCCGATACATCGAAAATCACGGTGGATTGGGAAACCGGCCAAACCGACAAAAAAGGCAAACGCGAAACGATCAAAAAAGACATCCACCGGGTGCAAATTCTTGATCCCGCCACCGGCACGGGCACGTTTTTGGCCGAGGTCATTAAACAAATCGCGCCAAAAATCCAAGGCGTCGCGCCGGGCATGTGGAACGGATATATCGAAAACGAATTGATCCCCCGCCTGCATGGGTTTGAATTGCTGATGGCATCTTATGCGATGTGCCATATGAAGCTGGATATGATCCTGACCGAGATGGGCTATAAACCCACCGGCGCGCCGCCGCGATTATCCGTCTATCTTACCAATAGCCTAGAGGAAGGCGAACCCGCCAACCAAACCCTGCCCTTTACCCAATGGCTAAGCCGCGAGGCCGCAGGCGCCAACGCCATCAAACGCGACACGCCCGTGATGTGCGTCATCGGCAACCCGCCTTATTTGGGCGAGGGCGGCATTTCCACCGGGTGGATGGGCAATTTGATGGAGGATTACAAAAAAGAACCCGGCGGCAAGGTGAAATTAAACGAACGCAACCCGAAACTGATCAATGATTCGTATGTGAAATTCATCCGCATGTCATCGCATTTGATCGAAAAAAACGGCGAGGGCATTCTGGGCTTTATCACCAATCACGGCTATCTGGATAACCCGACATTCCGCGGCATGCGGTGGCATTTGATGAATACATTTGATCAAATCCATGTGCTGGACCTGCACGGAAATGCCAAAAAGAAAGAGGTCACGCCAGACGGCACACCCGATAAAAACGTCTTTGATATTCAACAAGGCGTGTCGATTATCATTGCCGTTAAGACAAAGACGCGCGGCAAAAAACCATTGGCCGAAATTCATCACGGTGATCTATGGGGCACGCGCCAAGATAAATATGCGGCACTAATGAAACACAGCACCGCAATGGCCTGCCCGGCCCATATCCAACCGCAAGAACCATTTTGGCTTTTCGCTAACCGTGATTTTTCGTCCAAAGAAGATTATGAAAAAGGCTTTCAAATCACCGAATTTATGCCGGTCAATTCCACCGGCATGAAAACGCATCGTGATCATTTTGCAATTGGATTTAAGCGTGAGGAAATTTCACAACGCCTTAATGCCTTGCGCGAACCGCAGCGCGATGATGATGATATTCGCCGCACTTATAATTTGCGCGATACAGCCGCTTGGAAGTTGGAACAGGCGCGCCATAAGGCACAAAATGCAGATGCTGAATCGGTGATCCACCCCTGCGCCTATCGTCCGTTTGACAATCGGTGGTGCCTGTTTGGTGATATCGCAATGGATAGGCCACGCGCAGATGTGATGCGCCATATGCTGGCGGGGGAGAATTTGGGCTTAACAATAGGACGTCAAGGACAAGTCGTTGGTTCCATGCAATGGAATCTTGTTTTCGCTAATAATAAAGCTCTAGATTTTAATGTTTTCTATCGCGGTGGTGGTCTTACATTCCCCCTCTACCTCTATCCCGCCGAAGATGATCTTGATCAAACCCGGCGGGTGAATTTTGATGACAGGCTTTATAAAAAGCTGCGCAAACTGGCCACGCATCCCGCCCATGGCACCCCCGATGAGGTTGCGGTGTTTGATTATATCTATGGCGTTTTGCACGCGCCCGCCTATCGCGATACCTATGCCGAGTTCCTGAAAATCGACTTTCCCCGCATTCCTTGGCCCACCAGCGCCGATGAATTTTGGGATGTGTCGGCCAAGGGCGCCGAACTGCGCAAACTCCACCTGATGGACCCCGCCACCATCGGCCCCACGCCCTTTCCCTTTATCGGCGAAGGCGATAATGTGGTCGACAAACCCGCCTATAAAGACGGCAAAATCTGGATCAACGCCACCCAATATTTCGACACCGCGCCCGAGGTTTCTTGGGGGTTTTACATCGGCGGATACCAGCCCGCGCAAAAATGGCTCAAAGATCGCAAGGCCCGCGCGCTATCCTTTGACGACGTCAAACACTATCAGCGCATCCTGAAAATCCTGTCTGAAACCGACCGGATCATGCAGACCATCATCATGACGCTGGACACACCCCGCGCGGACACATGACACACCAAGGGCGCAACTGCGCAAAGCGATGACCCTTGCCCGTCGCGCAGGGCGTGACAATAGTGGGGGTCGGCAAATGGCACCTTTCGGCCATGCGAAACATGCTGCAACGGGCCGCTTGGGGTAACAGTTAACACTGAACACTGGCGGATAAGTCGGAAAATCGGGCCGCATCCGCCGCCCAAAACCATTTATTGTCAATATTTTACAGGAATATGTGGTAGCCCGTAGGGGAATCGAACCCCTCTTTCCAGGTTGAAAACCTGGCGTCCTAAC
>CAZPSB010000016.1:0-939 GCA_964589025.1 uncultured Jannaschia sp.
CGCGGGCATCGGCGCACTTATATTGGATCCATGCCGGGCAAGATTATTCAGGCGTTGAAAAAGGCAAAAACAAACAATCCTTTGATTTTGCTGGATGAAATTGACAAAATGGGTCAGGATTTTCGCGGTGATCCTGCATCGGCGATGTTAGAGGTCTTGGATCCTGAACAAAATGCCAGCTTCGTGGATCATTACCTTGAGGTCGAATATGACCTGTCCAATGTCATGTTTTTGACCACGGCCAATTCATATAACATGCCGGGGCCGTTATTGGACCGCATGGAAATTATATCGCTTTCTGGGTATACTGAGGATGAAAAACGCGAAATCGCGCGCCAACATCTGGTGCACAAACAGATCAAAAATCACGGGCTGAAATCGGGGGAATTCGATATTGATGATGCGGCTTTAACCGATGTCATTCGCTATTACACCCGCGAAGCCGGGGTTCGGAATTTGGAACGTGAATTGGCCAAACTGGCACGTAAGGCGGTGACCTCGATCGTGAAGAAACAGGTGAAATCCCTGACGGTCACCCCCGATCATCTGACTGATTTATTGGGGGTCAAGCGGTATAAATATGGCCTTGCCGAAGATCAGGATCAAATCGGTGTTGTCACCGGTCTGGCCTGGACATCCGTGGGCGGTGATTTACTAAGCATTGAGGCCTTACGCCTGCCCGGTAAGGGCAAGATGAAGGCCACCGGAAAATTGGGCGATGTGATGAAGGAATCAATTGATGCGGCGGCGTCTTTTGTGCGTTCCATCAGCCCGTCAATCGGGGTGAAACCGCCCCGATTTGATGGGTGGGATATTCACGTTCACGTGCCTGAGGGCGCCACCCCAAAGGATGGCCCATCTGCCGGGATTGCGATGGTCACATCAATCGTGTCGGTTTTAACGCAGATCCCCGTGCGCAAGGATGTGGCCATGACGGGC
>CAZPSB010000016.1:949-5232 GCA_964589025.1 uncultured Jannaschia sp.
TCACGCTGCGCGGTCATGTTCTGCCGATTGGCGGGTTAAAGGAAAAACTGCTGGCCGCGTTGCGGGGGGGGATCACGACCGTGTTGATCCCACAAGATAATGAAAAAGATCTGGCCGATATTCCCGATAATGTGAAGCAGGGGTTGAAAATCATCCCCGTCAGCCACGTATCCGAGGTGTTGGATATTGCCCTGACGGCCACCCCCGAAGCCGTCGAATGGGACGAAGAGGCCGAGGCCGCCGCCACCGCCCGGCGTTTATCCGAAACCGGTACGGGCGGTGCGATTGCCCATTAACAGGTCGCATATCTGATGCATGACAAAGCCGCCTTCGCCCTTGCGCGGGCGGCTTTTACCTGCCCAAAGAATAGGCTTTGATCACGTGAAAGCATCCATTGGTGTCTTCGCCCAACAGGGCGATTTGTGTGATGGGCATCGGGGCCTTGATCACAGGCGCAAAATATATTCGCGCGGCATGTTCGACGGCCTCAATCGCGCCCTTGGGTAGGCGCCCGGTAAGGGTGATATGAAACCGAAATTCATCCAAGACATATGGGTAGCCCCATGCGTCTAGATAGGATTGCTGCCGGGGTGATAGGCGTTTGTTGCGGCGTTTGGCGCGTTCGGCTTGCGTCAGTGGGGCGCGAAACATATCAAACGATGTCACGATATCTGCGGCCAGATTGTGCAGTGATGGTACGGGGTCACGCGGGGCGATGGCCAGAAAAGACCCCAACCGCGCGATGGTCGGCTGTGGGATAGATACCGGCGCGCGGGATGCGCAAAATTGCCCCAAGGCCTTTTGCAATTGGCCTGTTTCGACCCCATCACGCAGCGAAAATGGCGGCTTTAGCGTGGCATGCAGGCCGTATTTGCGTGGGGTTTGTGTGATATCGGCCAAACCCAAAGGCAGGGCGGGGATATCGGGATGTTGGGCCATTTGCCCGCGCGCGCTGTTCCATCCCAACCATTTGCTTCCTATATGGTAAACCGCCCCTGTGGGCAGGGCATAGATTGCATATCGTGAAAATACCTTTGGCAGCATTGTCAATATCCGAACCATACAGGCCAAGGCCAGGCTTAGCCCGGTTTGGGATGTTGGGCCTTTTGTTCCCATCGCCCGTCGGTTTGCGCCCAATAGCGGGCTTCGATCCCGGCGGCGGTGATTGTTTTCCATTGTGCACGTGCGGTTTGCACGGCGGCTTCATCATGGCCATCAAACACAATCATTGCCCGGCTTAGCGTGGATATTTCATCCGGCGATAGGGGGGCGCCCTCAATGGCGATAATGCAATCGGGTGCGTTGGCGGGCATATCTTGGGATGTGGTCAACAAAATAGGTTGATCGCCATCATACGCGCCCCCGGCCACCCCATGTGGCAAAAACCCATCATCGCGTAAGATCCACAATTGGGTATCAAGACGTTCAAGCGTATCATCGCGCATTGCGCGCAGGCCAACCCGCCACCCTTGCCCAAGGGATTTTTCCAATAATGTATAAAGCGCGACGTCAAGCGCGCTTTGTGTCAGGTGATAAAAATACACCGCCCCCAAGGCTTAGGCCTTGGGTTCATAATTGTCTTGGATCAGGCGATTGATACTGCGCACGCCCCATCCGGTGGCCCCTTTGGGCGAAAGGGCCGTGCCCGATGCAACCGAGGCCACCCCCGCAATATCAACATGTACCCAAGGCGTGCCGTCTTTGACAAACCGCCCCAAAAACTGCGCCGCAGTGATTGACCCGGCATCGCGCCCGCCAATGTTTTTCATATCGGCAATGTTGGATTTCAACATATCGTCATAGGCTTGGCCCATGGGCATACGCCACGCGCCCTCAGATTCGGCGCGCGCCGCATCGGTTAGGGATTGGCAGAAATCATCATCATTCGAAAACAGCCCCGCATTTTCATGGCCAAGCCCAATGATGATGGCCCCTGTCAGCGTGGCAAAATCAATCATCGCGCTTGGGGTGAATGTGTCTTGCGCATACCACATGATATCGGCCAAAACCAAACGGCCTTCGGCATCGGTATTGATAACCTCGATCGTGTCGCCTTTCATGGATGTCACAACATCGCCGGGGCGTTGGGCCTTGCCGTCGGGCATGTTTTCCACCAATCCGACCACGCCGACCACATTGGCCTTGGCCTCGCGCCGGGCAAGGGTTGACATCACCCCCACCACAACCGCGGCCCCCCCCATATCCATGGTCATGTCTTCCATGCCATTGGCCGGTTTCAGGCTGATGCCGCCGGTATCAAACACAACACCTTTGCCAATCAGCGCAAGCGGGGCCTCATCACTGCCGCCTTGCCAAGACATGACCGCCACTTTTGACGGGCTTTCCGACCCTTGGCCAACACCCAAAAGCGCGTTCATGCCCAGTTTCGCAAGGTCATCTTCTTCCAATATCGTGACCTTGAGACCAAGATCTTGCATGGCCAATATTTTATTGGCGAAGGCCGTTGTTGTTAAGATATTGGCCGGGGCGTTGGTTAAATCGCGCGTCAAAAACACACCTTCGGCCACGGCGCGGTAGGGGTCAAAGGCGCGGTCTTGGGCCGCCGCATCTGCGCAGCTGATTGTGATGGTTTGTGCCGCTTGTGGGGTGCAGGCCTTGGATTTATGATCAACAAAATCATATTTGCGCAACACTATGCCAAGCGCGCATTCGGGCAGGGCGTCGGACAGATCGCTTAGGAAAACCAAAGGGCCTTTGGGGGTTTGCGTGGCCAGATTGGCGCCTGCAATGCGTGCTTGTTCAGGTGTGGGGGATGCGGGCAGTTTGGCCACGATCACCTGGTCGGCGGCCATGTCGGGCGGAAACCCAAAGGCAAACACATCGCCGATTTTGGCGGCCTGCCATGTGTCGTTTTGCGTTAGGCGCGTTATGGCGTGGCGCATATGCGTATCTATCTGTTTTGCCCATGTGCCAAAGGTGCCATTTTCATCGGCATGTAATGCAATCGTGCCAGTTTGCGTTGTGATCTTTTCAAGATCGGGTTCGATGAATTTTACGGCAATTGGTGTGGTCATCCCAAACATCCCTTAGGCAATATGAACTTTATTCCCTTTCTATCTAGAATGATGCGCAGAGTTTGGCCAGACCTTGGCCTGCGATCGGGCATGTAATTGACCTAACGCGGTTAAAATTGCACAAGGTTGCATGGGCACATAACCACAAGGGTCGGCTGCGTGGCACAATATGATAGTTATATATTGGCAAAATTGCTTGCGATGTTTGGCTTTGCCAGCATGGTGTTGATCGCGGTCTACTGGATCAGCGAAGCCATTGACCTATTCGATTTATTGGCTGCAGATGGCCATGCCATCCGTGTGTTTTTCGAATTCAGCATGTTGGCATTGCCGCGTATCGCGTTGTTTATAATACCAATTTCTGCTTTTGTGGCGGTGTTGTATGTTGTGGCGCAAATGATTTCGGAAAATGAAATGGTGGTGTTGCAAACCGCAGGCTTTAGCCCGCTTAGGTTGCTTTGGCCTGTATGTATATTTGGTGTGATCTTGGCGATGGCCAGTGCCGTCTTAAGCAATGTCTTGGTGCCAGAATCCATGCAACGGCTACAAGAACGCCGCGTTTCGATACAATCGGATTTTGCAGGGCGTTTGTTGCAACCATCGCAGTTTTTGCACCCCAGCCAGGATTTCACCGTTTATATTCGCGATATCACCGAAAACGGTGAATTTCAGGATGTGTTTTTACAACAACGTGCATCGGGTGGAACGGAAACCACATATACAGCGGCACGCGCCGTTTTGGTGCGCACCGATACCGATTTGCATTTGATCCTGTTTGAGGGAACCGTACAAACCTTGGATCCCGAAACCGACCAATTGGCGGTAATCCGGTTTCAGGATTTAGTCTATGATTTGGGCGCAGTCACCACAGGCGGTGGGCAAGAACGGGTTGATCCAGAACAGATTTCGACATGGGTTTTGATCACCGCCACCCCAAATACCGCCGATCAATACAATATTGCACTTGCCACATTGCGCTTTGAAGGCCATGACCGCATCGCACAGGCGTTTTTTGTGATGTTCATTCCCGTGTTGGGGGCGGTTTGTCTAATGTTGGGGCGGTTTTCGCGTTTGGGCCGGTGGCCGCAAATATTGATGGCGATTTGTTTGGTCGTCCCGTTGCAAATGCTGGGCAATGTTGTGCAAACCTATGCATTGCAAGATGCCGGGTTATTTGGGTTGATACGAACTAATTTTATCCCCGCCTGATTTTTTACTGTAGCCTCTGCATAAAAGATGTAAATTTGA
>CAZPSB010000016.1:5242-5993 GCA_964589025.1 uncultured Jannaschia sp.
GTTTATCTGCAACCTGCGGCGGCGGCGATTTTTGTGATGGGCCTGGCGGCGGCGGCCATGCATGGCCCGATCAGACATATCAGGGCGCGCGCGCCATGACGCTACATTTCTATATCGCAAAACAATTCTACAAGATTGTTGCTATCATCATGGCCATTTTTACTGTGATCATGTTGCCGGTTGATCTGGCCGATCAGGTGCGCCGTGTTGGGGTGGATGATGGGGTGTGGCCGATTGTGCAATTATCTATTTTAAACCTGCCATCCAATCTGTATGAATTGATCCCATTGTTTGTTTTGCTGGGCGCGTTGTTTTCGTTTCTGGGCCTGGCGCGCAGTTCGGAACTTGTGATTGTGCGCGCGGCGGGGCGTTCTGCGCTTAGCAGTGTGTTTTCACCGGTCTGTGCGGCTTTGGTCTTAGGGGTGTTTGTGGTGGCTGTGGTCAACCCATTGGTCGCCAGTAGTAAACGCCAATATGATTTGTTAAAGGCCCGTTATTCCGGGGTTGAACAACAAGTGGCATCGTTCAATGCCGAAGGTCTTTGGTTGCGACAGGCGGTCAATGATACGCAAAGCGTGATCCACGCCCAAGCCACCAATTCGGATGCGACCCATCTATTCGGCGTCAGTTTTTTCAGATTTGATGACCAAGGTCGCCTGACCCAACGCATTCGCGCCCAACAGGCCATTTTGACCCCAGGCGCCTGGGATGTGACCAATGGCACATCTTGGCCCTTTGCAGGTGCAAATAA
>CAZPSB010000016.1:6044-9263 GCA_964589025.1 uncultured Jannaschia sp.
TGACATGCCTGATTTCATCGGCCAACTGAATGCGGCGGGTTTTGCCGCGTTGCAACACCGTGTGTGGTGGCAGGTCACATTGGCAAGCCCCCTTATGTTGGCCACCATGGTTTTAATCGCCGCCAGCTTTACCGTGCAACCGTCACGATTGGGTCAATCTGGCCTGATGATTTTGGCGGCTGTCTTGCTTGGGTTTGCGGTGTTCTTTTTAGGCAGCTTCGTTCAGGTTCTGGGCACGTCGGGGCAGGTGGCGCCTGCGGTTGTGGCATGGTTGCCGGCGGTGGCGGCCTTTTTGGCGGCTTTGGGTTTGTTTTTGCATATGGAGGATGGGTGACACAGCCCCGTTATATAAAACACGCCGCCGCATTGGTGGCGTTTTTCGCCTTTGCGTCTTGGGCGCAGGCCCAATCTGCGCCGCCTGCGCGGGCGGCAACGTTGATTTCAGACACAATCACATTTGACACAAACACCACCACCCTAACCGCAACGGGGGGGGTTGAAATTTTCTTTGGTGATACGCGCCTTCGGGCCGAACGCATTGTGTATAATGGCGCAGAAAACACTGTGCGGGCTATTGGCCCTTTGATCTTGACCCAATCCGATGGCAACACGGTTATTTTGGCCGATTTTGCGCAACTTAGCGCCGATTTGCAGCAAGGTATCTTGCAAAGCGCGCGTTTGGTTTTGAACCAACAATTGCAGATTGCCGCCACCGAAATCAACCAAAGCGGTGATCGGTATTTGCAGGCCTTTCAGGTTGTGGCCTCTGGGTGTCAGGTTTGTGCTGATAACCCTGTTCCATTATGGGAAATCCGGGCGCGTCGTGTGATCCATGACCGACAAGATCAACAGATTTATTTCGAAAACGCGCAATTGCGCGCCTTTGGTGTGCCGATTGCCTATTTACCAAGGCTGCGCCTGCCCGATCCATCGCTAGATCGTGCAACGGGTTTTTTGACCCCCTCTGTGCGCAGTTTTGACAGCATTGGCACGTATTTGCGCATTCCGTATTTTATCCGTATGGGCGATAGCGCCGATTTAACCATCACCCCATGGATCGGATCGTTGGAAAATGCGACCATGCAAATGCGATATCGTCAGGCGTTTCGGCAGGGCGGATTGGAAATCAATGGCGCCATCAGCGCAAACGAAGCCGATGCCAATGCCCAAAGGGGGTATGGTTTTGCGCGGGGTGATTTTGCCCTTGCACGGGATTATGTGCTGGATTTCGGGCTGCAATATACCAGTGATGATGGGTATCTTGAAACCTTTGGCTTTGCCGATCTGGAATTTTTGAATAATTTCTTGCGACTAAGCCGTATCCGACGGGATGGGTATAGCGCAGTATCCGCATCGCAATATTCGGTTTTGCGCGATGGGGCCGATAATGATCTTTTGCCAACACGCGTGGTGCAGGCCGAACGCATATGGCGATTTGTGCCTGCACCTTTGGGGGGTGGGGCCTCTTTTACACTGGATGCTATGGGTGCCTATCGGGCATCTGATACGCCCGGCACCACAGGGCGCGATGTGGCGCGCCTGACGGCGGGCGTCGATTGGCAGCGTACAGATGTTTTGCCCATGGGCCTGTTGGCAAGTGGGGGGGTAAATATCCATGCCGATATCGCCAATGCGGTGGATGCGGGCGCATTTGACGGCACATTCCACCGCATTGCGCCATTGGTGTTTACGCAATTGCGGTATCCGTTTATGCGCCAAGGCGATAGCGGGCGGCGCTATTTATTTGAACCAACGCTTCAATTGATCTGGTCGGATCATTACGGCGATGACATCCCAAACGAAGACAGCATCCTGGTTGCCTTTGACGAAGCAAACCTGTTTTCATTTACCCGCTTTGCCGGCCATGATGCGCGTGAAAGGGGGCTTCGGTCAAATATCGGGGCAACCTACACGGTGCAGGATCCATCAGGGTGGCATTTGGGCATAACGGGTGGGGTGATCTTGCGCTATTCTGATCTGGGGCAGTTTGACACATTAACCGGCCTTTCCGGGTCGCAATCTGATTACCTTTTGGCTATACACTACACCAATGATGATCGGTGGCGTTTGGTCAACCGGATGATTTTTGATACGGAATTTTCCTTTACCTCGAATGAGCTGTCGCTGTCGCGCTATGGCAATGAATACGATTTTCTGGCTGGGTATACCTTTCTTGAGGCAAACCCCGCCGAAGGCCGCCTGACCGATTTTTCCGAATTGGGCGTTAATCTGCGCTATAATTTCGCGGATGCGTGGGATATTTCCGGTGGATGGCGATATGATTTTTCGGCCCGCGCGTCTGTGGATGCCGGGTTGACCATGCGCTATGTCGCAGATTGCATCACGGTGGAACTATCGGCGGAACGCCGCTTTGCGCAATCGGCCACGGTGGCCACGGCCACAGAATTCAGATTAAATATCGAATTGAACGGGTTTGGGTCAAATGGTGTGCGCAATCGTGGCAATAACCGGGCATGTCTGCGCTAGCCAGTTTTGAAAAAACCAGATATTAAACAATATATGATCGCAAAACCAGAATGTATGATATGAAACCGATGTTCAAAATTGCATTACACACCTGTTTATATGCCATCGCTTGGGTCATGGTGTTTGGTATGCCAAACCCGTCATTGGCCCAAAGCCCGTTTTCGGCTGCTGTGCGCGTTAATGACAGCGCCGTCACCTATTACGAGGTTGATCAACGCAGCCGGTTTCTACAGGCCACCCGAACCCCAGGTGATACGCGCAGCCGTGCAATCGAAGAATTGATTGATGAACGGTTGCAAATGCAATTGGCACGCGAAATGGATTTGGTGGCCACAGACGAACAAATTCAGGCTCAAATCGCGCGTATTGCCACGCAATATGGCGGCAATACGCAGGCCTTTTTGAATGAAATGGCCAATGCCGGTGTGGCGCCTGAAACGGTGCGTGATTTTGTGCGTGCAGGGGTCAGTTGGCGCAATGTCGTGCAGCGGCGTTTTGCGGCCTCGGCCCAATTGTCGGATGATCAGGTTGTTGAACGCGCGCGCGTTGCGACCAACCCGGCGGGGGGTGAAATTTTGCTGGCAGAAATTGTTGTGCCGATTTCACCACAAAACCAAGATGTGATTGTTGATGAAATGCAGCGTCTGGCCGATACATTGACCGGTGATCGTGAAACCTTTGAAGAAGCCGCACGCCGGTTTTCCGTGGCCCAAACCCGCGATAATGGCGGGG
>CAZPSB010000016.1:9311-10190 GCA_964589025.1 uncultured Jannaschia sp.
CCCCAATTCCATTGGGTGGGGCCTATGCGATTTATCAATTGCGCGGATTGCGTGATGCCGGGCCGGGATCGCGGCCTGCGTCATCTATTGATTATGCCACAATTTCATGGCCGGGCGGGCGCAGCCCGGAAAACTTGGCCGCGGTGCAGGCATTGCAGGCCGCCGTTGATAGTTGCGAAGACATATATGCCAGATACACGGGCGATGTGACCCGCGAAAATCGCGCGCCATCTGATATTCCCGATGATATTGGTATTGTTCTATCGGCTTTGGATATTGGGGAAATGTCATATGATGTCACGCGTGATAATGGCAACACCATGATTGCGGTGATGTTATGTGATCGCGAATTGGCCTTGGCTGATAATGCGCTTGAAGGTGTGCGCCAAAGATTTGTGGCCGAAGATCTGGCCCGTCAGGCCGAAGGCCTGCTGGCCCAGATGCGTGCCAGTGCCATTTTGATTTATGATTGATCTTAGATATGCGTAATATTTGCAGTGCAACACAAGGGGCGCATAATGTCTGTGCCTGCTGATATTTTATGCATCGGGTCTGTGTTGTGGGATATCATCGGGCGCAGCCCGCTGCACATGCAAAAGGGCGATGACAAACCGGGCCACATTTGCCGTCAACCGGGGGGGGTTGCGTTGAATATCGCGCTGACATTGCGCAAAATGGGGGTGATGCCTGCGCTATTGTCGGTAACGGGGCAAGATGCCGAATCGGCTAGGGGAATCTGCTTCAAAGGCCATGGCTGGTTGCCCTTGGGCCATGCGCTCCGGTCGAAAGGTTAGGGGTAAATCCATAAACACGGCATATTTCTCTGTGATGGCAAAGTCATGCATCATCACGCCCACAGGGAGATCGATCGGTTGGGTT
>CAZPSB010000016.1:10200-20276 GCA_964589025.1 uncultured Jannaschia sp.
TCTATATGGCGATTGAGGCGCAGGGCGATCTGGTCGCCGCCATTGCCGATGCGCATTCGCTTGAATCCGCAGGCGATCGTATTTTGGCCCCGCTGGTTGATGGGCGTCTTGGGTCATGCCAATCGCCTTGGGCGGGTTTGATTGCGTTGGATGGCAATCTAACTGAAAACCTTTTGGCGCAGATTGCCAAAGACCCCTGTTTTGCCAAGGCCGATTTGCGGGTTGCCCCGGCATCGCCGGGCAAGGCCACGCGGCTTTGTCATTTGTTGCATCGTGAACACACCACCTTTTATGTGAATTGCATCGAGGCCGGCTTGATCACGGGCCAATCAGTTACAACCGCGCGTCAGGGCGCGATGGCGTTGCGATCTGCCGGGGTGTCACGTGTGATTGTTACCGATGGATCAAGGGCAGTGGTCGATGCCACACAAGATGACATATACGAAACCGCGCCCCCCAAAGTCACGGCGCATCATATTACCGGGGCAGGCGATACATTCATGGCCGCCCATATCGCGGGCGAACAATCCGGCATGACGCGGCAACAGGCCTTGGATCATGCCGCCCATATTGCCGCCCGCTTTGTTTCAGGAGAAAACATTGAAATCTGATCTTTTCTTATATTCCGATGCGGTCAAACGGGCCTTGGATGCCAAAGCCCCGATTGTGGCATTGGAAAGCACCATCATCACCCATGGAATGCCCTATCCGCAAAATGTGGATACCGCGCGTCAGGTTGAACAAACTGTGCGCGATGCCGGGGCGGTGCCGGCCACAATCGCGGTGATGGATGGCAAAATCTGTATTGGCCTGTGTGATTCGCAATTGGACCATCTGGCCCAAAGCCCCAATGTCGCCAAACTTAGCCGCGCTGATTTGGCGGTTTGCGTGGCCCAAGCTGGGGTCGGGGCCACAACCGTTGCCGCCACCATGATTTGCGCCGCACGCGCGGGCATTCATGTATTTGCTACGGGCGGCATTGGCGGCGTGCACCAAGGCGCCGAGGAAAGTTTCGATATTTCCGCCGATTTGCAGGAATTGGCGCAAACGCCCGTATCTGTGGTTGCCGCAGGCCCCAAGGCGATTTTGGATATTCCCAAAACGTTAGAGGTTCTGGAAACGCTTGGCGTGCCTGTGATTGCGGTGGGTCAAGATAATGTGCCGGCCTTTTGGTCGCGCGATGGCGGATTAAGCGCGCCTTTGCGTTTGGATCATGCCGATGATATCGCACATAGTCATATCATGCGCGGCGCATTGGGCATTCCCGGCGGACAGTTGATTGTAAACCCAATTCCAGTGGATGCCGAAATCCCGGCCCATATCATGGCGCCCATGATCGCCAAGGCCCAGGCAATGGCCACCGCCCAAGGCATCGCCACCAAGGCCGTTACGCCGTTCTTATTGCAGCATTTATTTGAGATCAGCCAAGGTGAAACCCTAAAGGCTAATATCGCACTTGTGTTGAACAATGCGCGCCTGGCCAGTGAAATTGCCGTATCAATTGCCCAACACAAAGGTTTGTAATCAAGGCTTGTTTGGTTTTGTAAGGCTTATTACATATGGGTAAATTATCTTAATCAGGCCGATACACATGCAATTGCCACCAACATCCCCACCACCCAGGCGTGGGTTTTTAGCGAATACGCGGTCAAATTTTTTCACCGGGTTGATTGTGATCGCCCCGATTGGCATCACAGTTTGGCTGATCTGGACATTGGTTGGATGGATTGACGGGTGGGTTTTGCCCTTGATCCCGACGGCGTATAATCCTGCGACGTTGATCCGCGATTACACGGGCCTTTCTGTTGATATTCGTGGTATTGGCGTTGTTACGTTTTTGATCTTCACGGTGATCATCGGTTGGGTTGCCAAAGGGTTGATCGGGCGATCCATGATCGTGTGGGCGGAATCTTTGGTGTTGTCTATCCCACTGATCAGAACGGTCTATTCGGGGTTAAAGCAGATCGTTGAAACGGTTTTGCAGCAGGGCCAACAAAATTTCGACAAGGCCTGTTTGGTTGAATACCCCCGCAAAGGCATTTGGGCCATTGCCTTTATTTCCACCACGGCCAAGGGCGAAATTGCGGCAAAATATGATGACACAGAAATGGTATCTTTGTTTTTGCCTACCACGCCGAACCCGACATCGGGCTTTTTGTTATTTGTGCCGCGCGCCGATGTGATTGTGTTGGATATGTCTGTCGAAGATGCGGCCAAATTGATTATTTCAGCGGGCCTTGTATATCCTGGGCAGGGTGTGGGTGTGCCGGATGCATCGGTGGATGATAAAACACCCAAGTAATCGCAAAAGGCGCGCATATTTCCCTGCGCGCCTTTGGCTTTGTTAGTTTTCGACCCACCAAACATCGGGCTGCCATCCTATCCAATCACCATAGATAGGCAGATTTTCGGGATAACGCAGTTCCGAATTATGGGCGATGCGGCTAACGGGGGAAAACCAGAACGGGATAACATATCGATCTGATATCAACACCCGATCCAATGCACGCACAGCCGCGACATAATCTGATTGATCCTCAGAATTAAGCAATTGGTCAATCATGGCCTCAATCGCGGGGTTGCAGGCCCCCATCCAATTGCGCGATCCTTCGGTTTGGGCCATATCACAGCCCCAATATAGGCGTTGTTCATTGCCGGGGCTAAGGGATAGGCCGCGCTGATAATATGTCATATCGAAATCAAACGCGTCTGTGCGTTCGCGATATTGCGCGGTATCGGCGGTTGAAACGCGCACGGCAATGCCCAATTGTTGCAAGGCCTCGACATAGATATTGGCGATGGATTGGCGTTGGCTTGATCCTTGTTCAAGCAGGATTTCAAATTCAAACGGGTCGCCATTTGGTGTGGTCATCACGCCATTTTGCACGGTATATCCGGCCTGTTCCATTAGGGCAAGCGCACGGCGCAGGCCCGCACGGTTGGCCTCTGATCCATCCGATATGGGCAAAACATAGCCCTCTATCGCACCGGGCAAAAGATCATTCGCGAAGGGGGCCAAAAATTCGGCTACACGCCCTTGGGCCGCGCCATCGCGCATTCCAAGCGGAGAATTTGAAAAATACGACGTGATCCGTGGTTCAACACTGCCATTCAGGGCTTGGTTGATGAATTCAAAATTAAAGGCCTGAATCATCGCCTCGCGCACGCGCCAATCGGCGAAATGATCGCGGCGGGTGTTCATCACAAACCCCGTAATGCCCGATGGCCGTTCATGCGGAATAACCGATAATGTGACATCACCCGATTGCACGCGGGGGAAATCATATTCGGTATCCCAATCAACGGCGTTGGTTTCGCGCATTGTCGTGACTTGCCCGGCAGTAAAGGCCTGAAACATTGCGTTGCTATCGCCGTAAAATTCCATTCGGATTTCATCAATCACATTGGTTCCACGACGAAACGGCAGATCGGCCCCCCAATAATTGGGGTCGCGTTGCAGTGTTACGAACCGGCCCTGTTCAAAATCGCTAATGATATAGGGGGCGGTTGCGATGGGGATGGTATCAAAGCCGGGTTCGTTAAAATCGTTTTCCTGCCATTGGGCGGCCTGCAAAATCGGGCGCAGGCCCATGATCATGGCCAATTCGCGATCAGGGTCGGAAAATGTGATGCGCACGCTGCGTTCGCCGGTGGCGGCAATGTTTTCGACACGGGTCCAAGCGTTTAAATACCGCGGGTTGCCTTCGGTGCCAAGCGTTTCATAAGACCAGATCACATCTTCAACGGTCACGGGGCTTCCATCGGAAAACCGTGCCTCGGGGCGTAGGGTAAATTCAACCCAAGCCCCATTATCGCCGACCTCAACGGTTTCGGCCAAAAGACCATAAAGCGTAAAGGGTTCATCCCATGATCGGCCCAATAGGGATTCATAGGCCAAAAACCGCAATTGCCAAGGCACGCTGCCTTGGCGGATATGGGGGTTTAGGCTGTCAAAGCTGCCGGTTTGGGCGGTGACAATCCGCCCGCCGGTTGGGGCATTGGGGTTTGCATAGGGTAGATGATCGAAATCGGCAGGCAGGGCGGGGTCGCCATACATGGCGATTGCGTGCTGCGGGTCTGCCATCGCGGAACCAGCGATTCCCAAAAATACGCTGATTCCAACCGCAAACCGTTTGAAACAATGAGTCTTCATGTACGAACAATCCTTTTTGTACCAAGTAATCTAGGCTTTTAGGCTATCTGGATGCGCGGGGTAATTCAAACTTTTAGGTTGGACAAAAACGGCCCAATTGCGTATACAAGAGTCACTGCTCGTTAGGTTTCTTGCCTGTATGAAACCTGCCTCAATGACTGGACGCCGGCCTTGTGCCGGCGTTTTTTTATGTGCAAGGACAGGGCATTATATGTATTATTTTATGCAAACCCCCTATTTTTTATGGGGTTGATGCTTAGATCACTAAAAATTCAATGTTGGAGTCCCCCATGCCATTCACCGTCGATCTGTCAGGAAAAACCGCCATTATCACCGGTTCAAATTCGGGAATCGGTTTGGGAATCGCCTGGGAAATGGCGCGCGCAGGGGCCGATATTATATTAAATTCTTTTACCGATCGTGATGAAGATCACGCAATCGCCACCGATATTGCCAATGAAACCGGCGTTGCGGCGCGATATATCAAGGCCGATATGTCAAAAGGCGATGAATGCCGCGCCTTGATCAAACAGGCCGGGGCCTGCGATATTTTGATCAATAATGCGGGCATTCAACATGTGGCGGGGATTGATGCCTTTCCCACCGATAAATGGGATGCGATTATCGCGATCAACCTGAATTCGGCTTTTCACACCACGGCGGCGGCTTTGCCGATGATGCGGGCGGCCGGTTGGGGGCGGGTGATCAATATTGCCTCGGCGCATGGATTAACGGCCAGCCCCTATAAATCGGCCTATGTTGCGGCCAAACATGGCGTGATTGGCATGACCAAGGTTGTGGCGCTGGAAACCGCCCAAGACCCGATTACCGCCAATGCCATTTGCCCCGGTTATGTCTTGACCCCATTGATCGAGGCCCAAATCCCCGAAACCATGAAAGAATATAACATGTCGCGCGATGATGTGATCAAGAATGTGATGTTGCAACGCCAACCGTCCAAAGATTTTGCCACCACAGGCCAAATCGGCGGCACGGCGGCGTTTTTATGTTCAGATGCGGCAGCCCAAATCACCGGCACCACCATCAGTGTTGATGGCGGTTGGACGGCGTTGTAGCACCAGATGGGCATGGTCAAGACAATCAATCTTGCGCTTCAAGGCGGCGGCGCACATGGCGCGTTTACTTGGGGTGTGTTGGATGCATTGCTGGATTGCCCCGATGTTGAAATCGCTGGCATATCGGGCACATCGGCCGGGGCGTTGAACGGGGCGGCGGTCAAGGCGGGGTTGTCTTGTGGGTCACGACAGGCGGCCAAAGATAACCTAGCTTGGGTTTGGCAACAGATCGGCGCGATCACCGATGAACATTTCGCGCCTTGGTTGCAGGGGGCCGTGCCATCCGCAATCAACAAGGCGATTGAAGGGTCAATTCCATTTGCCATCGGTGATGTTTTGGGCCGCACATTTAGCCCCTATGCCACAGGCCCGTTTTATATCAACCCATTACGCCGCATTGTGGATGCGTTTGAATATGATGATATTCATTGCACCGATCGTGGCCCGCAATTTTTCATTTGTGCCACCAATGTGCGCAGCGGTAAAATTCGGATCTTTACCGGCGATGAATTGGGCCCGGATGCGGTCATGGCCTCGGCGTGTTTGCCGACATTGTTTCGGGCGGTTGATATCAAAGACCCAAAAACAGGCAAGATTGATGCCTATTGGGATGGTGGCTATACCGGTAACCCGGCCTTGTTTCCTTTGTTTGCGCCTGAATTGCCGCGCGATATTTTGATTGTGAATATCAATCCATTATATCGCGAAGATGTTCCGAAATCGGCCCGCGCAATCCAAAACCGGATTAATGAAATCAGCTTTAATTCATCGCTCTTGCGTGAATTGCGGGCGATTGAATTTGTGCAACGCCTGTTGAAAACCGGCGGGGTGCGGCCTGGTTCGATGAAAGATATGTTGATCCACATGATCGCCGATGATGCATTGATGCAGGATCTTTCGGTTGCAACCAAACTTGTGGCCACGCCGCAGATTTTACATCAATTGCACCAGGCCGGGCGGGCGGCCTGCGCGGCCTTTTTGGATACGCATTTCGATACATTGGGCAATCGCAGCAGCGTGGATTTGCCCGCAATGTATGCCTAAGGTCAAATATCATTGAAACCATCGCCGCATAGACTTGTGCGGTATTATGCGCTATGGCGTTGAAATCATAAGATGTAGAACAGATGTAAATGCAATGTGGTTTTTGAATATTGCGCGCTGGCCCGCGATATTGGTTTTTATACTGGCAGGCATTGCCGCCATCAGTTTTGCCTTTGTGACGGTGAATTTGTTTTCACAGGCCATGGCCAATATCGGGTTTTTGCGCAGCGCAGGTTTTGAGGCCATCCGCCATGGCGCCTTGCGCCAAGCCTGTGAATTGATTGTATGGGGCGGGGTTGCATTGACGTGTTGGATGATTTTCAAATTCTGCGAACAAGAATTGCAATTGCGCTATCGACATTGGTCAAAACGGCACCGCAAATAAAGGCAAATCAATCGCCCCACGCTATATGATATGGACAAATATCAACAGGCATGAAAAACCGGGCGCAACTTATCTAAGGGATTGATCCATGGCTATTGTTACGCGTTTTGCACCGTCGCCCACGGGGTATTTGCATATCGGGAACCTGCGTACCGCGTTGTTTAATCATTTGATCGCGCGTAAATCGGGTGGGCAATTTATTTTGCGCCTGGATGATACCGACCCTGACCGTTCAAAGCCTGAATATGCCGATGCCATTATGCATGATCTGGAATGGCTTGGCCTGACATGGGACCGGGTTGAACGCCAATCGGATCGGTTGGATCGTTATCGTGCCGCCGCCGATGATTTGCGCGCAAAGGCCCGCTTTTACGAGGCATGGGAAACCCCGACCGAATTGGACCTAAAGCGCAAAAAGCAACTGAATATGGGCCAGCCCCCGGTTTATGATCGCGCGGCTTTGGCGTTATCGGATGATGAAAAGGCGGCCTTGCGCGCCGAACGCGGGCAGGGCGTATGGCGGTTCAAACTGACCCATGACCGAATCGAATGGCAAGATGGTATTCTGGGCGATTTGTCGATTGACGCAGCCAGTGTGTCTGACCCCGTGTTAATCCGGGCGGATGGGCAATTTTTGTATACGCTGGCCTCGGTTGTGGATGATACCGATATGGGCATCACCCATGTTGTGCGCGGGTCGGATCACGTGACCAACACCGCCACGCAAATTCAGATCATGGCCGCCTTGGGTTTTGCCGCGCCGGCCTTTGCGCATCATTCATTGCTAACCGGCCCCCAGGGAGAGGCACTTTCAAAACGTCTTGGCACGCTAAGCCTGCGGGATTTGCGCGCGGCAGGGGTTGAACCCATGGCTTTGCTAAGCCACCTTGCGCGGCTTGGGTCATCACAACCCGGCGAATTGGCCGGTGATCTGGATGAATTGGCCGATGGGTTTGATTTGGGCCATTTTGGGGCTGCGCCCACAAAATTTGATCAGGCCGATCTTTGGCCGCTAACGGCGCGGGTGTTGCATGACATGCCGCTGGCCGATGTCGCGCAGGATCTGGCCCGGTCCGGTGTGCCCGATGATTTGGCCGCGCCATTTTGGGATGTGGCGCGTAAAAACATCACCAAACGCGCCGATATTGCCGAATGGTGGGCATTGTTTGCCAATGGCACCATCCCCGATATCGCCGAAGAAGACCGTGATTTTGTGACCCAAGCATTTGAAATGCTGCCAAATCCGCCTTATTCGCAAACCACTTGGTCCGATTGGACCGCCGCCGTGAAGGCCGAAACGGGCCGCAAGGGTAAGGGGTTGTTTTTACCGCTGCGCAAGGCCGTAACGGGGCGCGCCAGCGGCCCGGAAATGGCCGATGTGATGCGTCTGATGCAGGTTAAGCCCAAGCTTTAAGAACGCCATTGGCGCATATGCGCATATAAAGGATTGCCGATGACATATTGCGTGGCCCTGAAATTGAACGAAGGCATGGTGTTTTTGTCAGATACGCGCACCAATGCGGGCATGGATAATATATCGCGCGTGAAAAAGCTGTTTACATGGGGTGTGCCGGGCGAACGGCAATTGGTGATGATGACGGCAGGCAATTTGGGCATTACGCAGGCTGTGATTTCGCAGTTGAACGAGGCGATTGATATCGGTGGCAATCATGAAACCTTGCTGAATACGCAATCGTTGTTTTCGGCGGCGCAATTGGTTGGGCGCACCATGCAACAGGTGCAGCAAATCTATGGCCCCGGTCTGGATGCGCGGGGCGAAGATTCGGGTGCCTCTATCGTTTTGGGCGGTGAACGCCTTGGCGGTGCGCCGCGTCTGTTTCAAATCTATGCCGCTGGTAATTTTATCGAAGCCCTTGATGATGCACCGTTTTTTCAGATCGGTGAACATAAATACGGCAAACCGATTCTGGATCGAGTAATCGCGCCCGATACACCATTGCAAGATGGGATTATTGCATCGCTTTTGTCGATGGATAGCACGCTGCGATCTAATCTAAGCGTTGGAATGCCGCTTGATCTGGCGGTTTTGCCCACAGGGCGGTTGGCACTTAGCCAAGAACGCCGGATTGAAAAAGGCGACCCGGCCTTTCGTGCCTTTTCGGAACAATGGTCGGCCCAGTTGCGCGATGCCTTTGGCGTGATGCGTGCGATGGAATACTGATCTTTTGAGAGATCAAAACGGCCTGTGCATGTTGCGGTGCATAAGGCCCGACCCATCATCAAATAGGGGGCCTTGGGCCTGAAACCCTAGTTTTTCATAAAAGGGCAGGGCGGTGATTTGCGCATCCAGTTCGGCCTGCGCAAACCCCATTGCGCGCGCATCCTTTAGAATATGGCGCATGATGCCATGCCCAAACCCTTTGCCACGATAGGCCGGCAGAATTGCCACGCGGCCAATTTTGGCGGTTGCGCCCAATGCAATCAGGCGCGCGGTGCCTGCGGGTGTATCATCATCGCGCATCAGATAATGGATGCAGGTTTGATCATGGGCGTCCCATTCTTCGGCCTCGGGGATGGCTTGTTCATCAATAAACACGGCGCGGCGAATGGCAAAACAGGCATTGCGGTCTGGTGCGGTGATGGCGCGGGCGGTCTTCATTCGGGGGCGGTTTCCAGCATGGATGGGCGCATGGCAAATTGCGCCTGCCATTGGGTCAATATTGGCCGCCCTTTGCGCCAATTTTTATCATCATGGCGAAAATCAAGATAACCAAGCGCGCATCCCACGCCGATTTGGGCCATGGTCAACGGGCCGTGTAAATGGCTAACCCATTGGGTTTCCAACGCATCCAGCGCGCGATCGATTTTGGCCCATTGCGCATCCAACCAAGGCTGGTGCCATAGATGTTCGGGCCGGGTGCGTTTTTCGTATACGCAGATCACGGCGGCCTCCATCATGCCATCGGCTAGGGCTTCTAGTGTCAGAACCTCCCACAGGCGATTGTCGGGGTATAGGCCCGCGCGGGCGCGGTGATCCAAAAACCGGCAAATCACGCGGCTATCATACAAGGTGGGGCCGTCATCGCGGTACAGGGCGGGTATTTTACCCAAAGGGGCGGCCGCGTTCAGGGCCGATTCGCCGCCTAATGGGTTGGCCGTCACATGCGTGATGTCGATATCCGATTGCCCGGTTTCAATCAGCACAACATGCGTTTTGCGCACAAAGGGCGATGCGGGTGATGATAATAACCGCATCATGATGGTTTTGAGACCCGCAAACGCGCCAACACCACGCCATCAACCCGCAAGGCCAGCTTGGCCTTGCGCAGCCCAATATGTTTGACCCACCGAAACGCGCCATTCACCTGGCCCGCATGGCGGCGGATTTCTAGGCCGGGTTCGGTATTATCCATCGCGTTCTCGATATGATTGGCAAAGCGCCCCTTGGGGATGCGGC
>CAZPSB010000017.1:0-19805 GCA_964589025.1 uncultured Jannaschia sp.
AGGTATGCAACAAATTGGCATCCACCGAAAACGGGGCTTCGCCGCGTTTGTCTTTGGCGATTGGAATTTGATGTTTTTCGGCAAATTCAATCAGCTTTGTCCGGCTGCCCAAATCCCATTCTCGCCAGGGCGCGACAACCTGAATTTCGGGATCCAGCGCATAAGCGGATAATTCAAACCGCACCTGATCATTGCCTTTGCCGGTTGCGCCGTGACTAATGGCATCGGCGCCGGTTTCGCGGGCAATTTCAACCAAACGTTTTGAAATCAAGGGCCGCGCAATCGAGGTGCCCAACAGGTACAAGCCTTCGTATAACGCATTGGCGCGGAACATCGGAAAGACAAAATCGCGCACGAATTCTTCGCGTAGGTCTTCGATATAGATGCCGGATGCGCCCAGTATTTCGGCCTTTTTGCGGGCGGGTTCCAATTCTTCGCCCTGGCCAAGATCGGCGGTAAAAGTCACCACCTCGCAGCCATATTCGCTTTGTAGCCATTTCAAAATGATCGAGGTATCAAGCCCCCCCGAATACGCCAAGACTACCTTTTTGGGTGGGGTGAATTTGCCCGACATCATGCGCTCCAGATCTTTCAATTTGCTTTTGCGGCGATAACGGTTTTTTCACCGCAGAGCAAGCCACACCCAGCTTTGCGCTGCGCAATGTCGGGGCGGGGCGGCAAATTGGCTATTTTGCGGCATCTTCCAGTGCCGCAATCCGGGCTTTGAGGGTTTCGTTTTCTTCGCGGGCTTTTTGCGCCATGGCGCGCACGGCCTCAAATTCATCGCGGGTGATAAAATTGCGATCCGCCAACCATTGGTCGATCTTGGATTGCAGGGCGGTATCAAATTCCTGCTTGGCGCCTTGGGCCACACCCATGGCATTTGTCATCAATTGGCTGATATCGTCGATAATTTTGGTATTGTTTTGCATGGCTGGTTTCCTAATCCTTATAATATGGATATGATAGTATTGGTATCATCAATCAAGTTTGACTTAAATCGTAACGCCCACATGCCAACATAAAAGGTTGGAATCATTATGGAACATTATATCTTATTTCCTGCTATATCACCCAATATTTTAACAATCGAATTGGGTAATTTTCAATTCGCGCTGCGTTGGTATGCGATGGCCTATATTGTTGGCCTGGTTTTGGGGTGGTTCATGATCACACGGGCGGTGAAAGCGCCCACGCTTTGGCCAAATGATACCGCGCCCATGACCCCCCAACAGGTTGAAACCCTATTAACTGCCGTGATTTTAGGGGTGATTATCGGGGGGCGGTTGGGTTTTGTTCTATTTTATAATCCCGCCTATTATTTAGAAAACCCTTTGCAAATCCCGCAAGTCTGGCAGGGGGGGATGTCATTTCATGGCGGCATGATCGGGGTTGGTGTTGCCGCGGCTATTTTTTGCAGACAACAAAAAGCCCCGTTTTTTCAGGTGGCCGATGCCATGGCATTGGTGGTTGGGATCGGGTTGTTTTTTGGCCGCATTGCCAATTTCATCAATGCCGAATTATGGGGGCGACCCACAAATCTGCCTTGGGGTGTGGTTTTTCCCGGTGATGCGGCGCAAACCTGCCCCGGCCCGGTTGGGTTAATCGAATATGGCACGCTAACCTTATGTGCCCGCCATCCATCCCAATTATATGAAGCCCTTTTAGAAGGCGCCGTGTTATTTGCCCTGGCGTTTTATCTGGCCTATCGGCGCGGATGGTTGAAAATGCCCGGCGCCTTAACGGGCCTGTTTTTGGCCATATATGGCAGCGCGCGCTTTATCGTTGAATTTGCCCGCCAACCTGATGCGCAATTTGTAACACCAGACAACCCGGTTGGGTTTGCGATTGCGATATCGCCCTCGGTTGGGGTGACAATGGGGCAAATTTTATCACTGCCGATGATTTTGGCCGGTTTGGGTTTGATTTTATACGCATTTCACGTGAAACATTATGCAAAGCCTTAAAGACTGGCTGATCGCCCATATTGCGCGCAATGGGCCAATAAGTGTGGCCGAATACATGACCACATGCCTGTTGCATCCTGAATTTGGGTATTACCCCACACAAACGCCCTTTGGCAGGGGGGGGGATTTTATAACTGCGCCCGATATCAGCCAAATCTTCGGCGAAGTAATCGGCCTATGGGTGGCCGCCACATGGATAGATCAAAACCGCCCCACCCCCTTTGCCTTAGTAGAACTTGGGCCGGGTCAGGGCAGTTTGATGGCCGATATATTACGCGCCACCCGCCATGTGCCGGGGTTTCATGCCGCCCTGCGCCTGCATTTGATTGAGGCCTCGCCCATCTTGCGGCAACACCAAAGCGATGTTTTGGCCGATCACGCGCCGGTTTTCCATGACACTTTAGCCAGCTTACCAGATATGCCCAGCTTTGTCATCGCCAATGAATTTTTTGACGCCCTGCCCATTCGGCAATTTCAAAAAGGCGATCAAGGCTGGCATGAACGCCAGATTGGCGTAATCAAAGGCGAATTGGCATGGGGCCTGTCGCCTATGGTCAACTTGTCGGATTTGCGCGATCTGGATTGTGACACAGGCAAGGTGCATGAAATCTGCAAACCCGCACAAGCCATCGCCCAAGATATAGCCACTCGCATCGCCCATCATGGCGGCGCGGCCTTGATCATTGATTATGGTGATTGGCAAAGCCACGGTGCGACATTTCAGGCCGTGAAATCACATGAATATGCCGATCCACTGGTCGATCCCGGTACCGCTGATCTAACCGCACATGTGGCCTTTCAACCGATTGCCCATGCAGCGGCATCGGCCCAAGTGTCGGCGATGATTTCACAAGGTATATTTCTTGAACGTTTGGGCATAACTGATCGCGCACGGGCCTTGGCACGCACCCTGACAGGGCAGGCACTGGATACCCATATTGCCGCGCATCGCCGCCTGACCCACCCCGATGAAATGGGCAGCTTATTCAAAGTCTTGGCAATCACACCCTATGACGCACACCCCCCTTTGGGGTTCAAGGATACAGCCCAATGAACCATCCGCTTGACCCCATCACGGCCAAGATTCTAAATGGCGCAAAACATGGTTTTTTTACCCGTCTTGGTGGGGTGTCAACCGGGGTGTTTTCCGCGCTGAATTGTGGGTTTGGGTCATCAGATACACATGATAATGTGTGTGAAAACCGCACACGGGTGGCCCGCCATATGGGTGTTGACGATGATCATTTGATCACAATCCATCAAACCCATTCGGCACGGGCCCATCTGGTGGATGGCCCAATACAGGCAGGCATTCAAGCCGATGCATTGGTCACAAATCGCCCCGGGCATGCCATTGCGATTTTAACCGCTGATTGCCAACCTGTTTTGTTTTTTGATCCCAAAGCCAAGGTTATTGGCGCCGCCCATGCCGGATGGCGCGGTTGTTTTGATGGAATAATCGAGGCAACCCTAGACCAGATGGAAAGCCTTGGCGCCGATCGGGCCATGATCCGCGCCGCAATCGGGCCATGTATCAGCCAGAAAAATTATGAAATTGGGGCAGAATTTTATGACCGCTTTGTTGCGCAAAACAAAGAAAATAAAAGGTTTTTTATAAAAACCGATCAGGGAAAATATCTGTTTGATCTTCCCGGCTATGGCTTGGTCCGGCTGCGCGATGCGGGGATTACACAGACCGAACATACCGGCCATTGCACTTATGCAGATGAAACCCAGTTTTTTTCATATCGCCGCTGCACCCATCGCAACCAAGCCGATTACGGGCGGTTGATATCGGCAATTTGCCTATAGTCGCTGGTTTATTTGCGCAAATAGACATAAAACGCCCCTAACCCCCCATCGCGTTGATGGGCTTGGCGTAGGCTTTGAATATAAGGCTTCAACGGCGGGGTGCTGACCCAATGGGGCAAAAATTGCCGCAAGATGCCAACACGTTCGGGGATCGGCCCATAATCAGGGCGGGCTTTGCCCTTGCCGGTGATCACCAACACAAGGCGTTTTTTCTGTGCGTGGGCATTGATGATAAAGGCAATCAACGCTTGATGGGCCTGCGCGGCGGTTAGGTCATGTAAATCAATGCGCGCATCGGGGCGTAATTTGCCACGCGATATTTTTTGATAGGTTCGATGATCCATATGCAATGGGGGTTGTCGGTTTTGCGATATACCCATTGCCGCCGTCTTGATTGCAGCCTGATCCCCTATTGAAAAGGGTTCAATTTTATAGGGTTTGTCACCCGCCGCATCTGCCAAGGGCACAGGATGGGCGGCCTGTTTCACCACAAGGTCGGGTGATTTTTTTCTAAGGGGTGTTGTGGTTTTTCTGACGCGATCCCACAACGCCTTATCGTCTTTGCTAAGATGTGGTTTTTCCCGGCGGGCCATAATGCAACGCGTTACCCCGCAATCATGTATCAATACGCTTGGCTAAAGGCATATATCAATCATGCATCCGTGGCCACCAAAATCCAATTCGGGTTATCATCGGCCATATTATGGCTAAAGGTCCATATATCACGTTGGCGTTTGATTTCGGATGGGTTTCCTTCGACGATATCACCGGCCTGGTTTTTGATGACCGATGTCAGTTCACCCTGAAACAGCACTGTGATTTCCGCCTCGGATGTGGTGGGGTTGAATGTCGCCGATTGAATTTTGGTCTCACGCACACCAATAAAGGCGGCCTCAACCGTGACGCCTTGGGCATTTCGTTCGGCAATAACGGCGGCAAATGTATCATATACATCTTGCGATAAAAACGATTTCAACCCATCAAGATCACCATTTTCAAATCCCATGATAATCATCTCATAGGCGCCGCGCGCACCGGCCAAGAAATCAGAAACCTTGAACTGGTTACTGGCGCGTTTCATGTCGGACAAGGCCTTGGCAGGGGGGCTATCGGCGGCAACATGATCAATAATATCATGGTCAGGCCCACCCTCGATCACCTCAAACTGGGTTTTCTTTTGGTCTTGGGGTGGCATTGGGCCGGGGCGGTCTTGCGATTCAAAACCATCGCGCGTGCCAAGAACGCTACGCAACCGGAAAATCAAAAATATGGCAATGCCAAGAAGAACAAGAAGGGCCGAAAATTGACTATTCATCGAAAAACTCTATCCGGTTTGGTGTTTGCATCTGTTGATCCTTATTTAGGTGCAGATGACGCCCAAGTCCATGTGCGAAACCCGATATAAAATAAATCCGGCGCTATAGGCCAAATTTTCAAGGCGATCTTGCGGTTGAGGCCCGGCATATTTTTTGTTAAGCCACCCCCAATTACATCAAGGAACATATAATGGCCGATACAGATTCACAAACCGACCCATCCGCTGCAGACGCAAAACAACCCCAACCCACGCCCGTTATCCGCATTATGGGGCAATATATTCGCGATCTTTCCTTTGAAAATATCGCCGCGCAGAAAAAACAAACCGTCAATACACAACCCGATATCAAAGTGAGTTTTGGCATTGATGCAAAACGCCGCGAAGACGAAGGCAATTATGAGGTGGTCGTTAAAATGATCGCCAATAGTCAAACAACCGACGCAGATCCGCAGCCTTTGTTTTTGCTTGAACTTGAATATGTGGGCCTGTTCACAATTCAAAACATCCCTGAAAACCAAATTAGCATGGCGTTGTTGATCGAATGCCCACGCCTGTTATTCCCGTTCATCCGGCGCACTGCACATGATATGACGCGTGATGGTGGGTTCCCGGCGCTTAACATTGATCATGTTGATTTTGTTGAACTTTACAAGAAAAACATCATGCAAAAAATGGGCGAAAACGCCGTCAAAAATTGATCATGTCATATCCGACCACAAAGATTTCTGTGGAAAATCAGCGATAAACGCATCGTGATCGGCCTTTTCTTTTTCACTTAAAGAGGAGGCCAATTTTTTTGGCCGCGGCATGGGCTGCCATGTGTCTTGGGGGTCGGGGGATGTTGTGCGGGCTTTGGCATCGGCCTGTAGGGATAGGTGTTTTTGTCGGCCACCAATCAGGTGCAAATAGACCTCGGCCAGGATTTGCGAATCTAATAAGGCGCCGTGTTTTTCGCGGTCAAACCCCGTAATCGCAAACCGCCGACACAGCGCATCAAGCGATGCAGGCGATCCGGGAAATTTCTTGCGCGCCATGGCAAGGGTATCAATCGCGCGGTCGAATGGAATTTGGGGTTTTGAACACCATTCCAATTCCGCATTCAAAAACCGCATGTCAAAACTTGCATTATGAATCACCAGCTTTGAATCGCCGATAAAATCCAGAAAATCATCGGCCACGGCCTCAAATCTAGGTTTATTTTCCAAGATTTCATTGGTCAAACCATGTACGTCAATGGCGTCTTGGGGAATGTCGCGGGCTGGATTGATATATTGATGATATGTCCGACCCGTTGGAATGTTGTTGAACAATTCCACCGCCCCGATTTCCACCAAACGATGGTGGGGCGTGTCATAGGGGTTAAGACCTGTGGTTTCAGTGTCTAAAACAATTTCTTTCATCGGCTTATTTTTTCTGCAACAGATGGGCAATCAGGGTTTCAACATCAAGGCGGGTTTGGTGTAGATTTTTTGTATCTATTACGAAATCCGATTTTTTGATTTTGTCTTCGCATGGGATTTGTTTGGCATCCAATGCATCGAATAATGCGGGTGTTATACCGGGGCGGGCCAAAACCCGGCGGCGGCGTTCATCGCGGTTGATGCGCGTTGTAACAATCGCATCAAATTGATTCTGAAGACCTTTTTCATAAAGAAGGGGAATTTCAAACACCAACAAAGCACTGCTTGAATGGGTGTCGATAAACGCGCCACGCATTTTTTCAGTCAGAGGGTGAATATGCGTTTCCAGCCGGGTTAGAATGTCAGGATCATCCAAGATCAAGGCCCGTAATTTAGGCCGGTCTACCCACCCGGTTTGAGGGTCAATCGCATCTATGGATATCAGGAAATCTTGTAAAACCGTTGGGGGGGATCGGTAAATTTCAGCCACAGCATGATCGGCATTCCAAACCGGAATACCACAATCGGCAAAGATTTTGGCCAGTGTGGTTTTGCCAGATCCGATTGATCCGGTCAGGCCCAATAAAAATGACATTAACCCAAAACCCTAGAACGGATATCGGCATCCAATTCAGGATATGTCCCAAACCATTTTTCAAAACCAGGTCGGGCTTGATTGATTAACATATCAAGCCCGTTGATCGCGATATGGCCGACGCGCTGTGCCGAAATCAAAAATGGCGTCAGAATCGGTGCATAAATGATATCAACCACAATCATTTGATGTGCGGGTTTGGGGTGAAATTCAAGATCTAATTCTGGAAATCCTGTCATGCCTAGGGCGGTTGTATTGACCACAAGGTCAAAGACATCAAGATTGGGTTGAACCTTATCCCAAGGTAAGGTCAGGGCGTTGAAATCATGTGCCAATGCATCGGCCTTGGCTTGGGTTCGGTTTGCGATAGTCAGCGATTGAAACCCAAATTTTTGCAACGCATCTATAATCGCCCTAGACGCCCCGCCTGCCCCTAAAATCAAGGCGCGGTCTTTGGGCCGGGTTGTGTTGACATAAAGATGTTTGATGCTTTCGATAAATCCAAACCCATCTGTGTTATCAAGATGAATTTTGCCATCATGGTCAAAGCTAAGCGTATTGGCCGCCCCTAGTTTTTCAACTGTGCCCGATATCGTGCTGGCATGATCAATGACGGCTTGTTTATAGGGGATCGTGATATTGACGCCCCTAAACCCCATTTTGGGAAGGGTTATTAGTGTCGTTTTCAGATCATCCCGTTCAATATGAAGCGGAATATAGTGCCCCTTTAGCCCGTATTTTGACAACCAATAGGCATGAATGCGCGGTGATAGGCTATGGGCAATCGGGCACCCGATCACACCGGCCAAGGGGATTTTGGGTTTATCCATTCTGATACTATACGCCCCCGCCTTTATTCACAAATCATGCGCATCTATACACCAGTTATCCCATGGATGAAACTGGGGATAGGGTGTGGATAGATAGAAATTATTTATCTATCCACACATATATTCTTTGATAAAATTTTGTTTTGAAACGTTTTTTTAGGTTATCCATAGAATCTTAGCCCAAGCAGAAAATAACAGAAAATAGTCACATCATCTTTTCTGGATTATCCACATTGATACTATTACATCATATCTATATATATAATTATCAAAGAGGGGTCCCCCTCGGTTTAATCCTGTTAATTTCCCTAAAATTTTGTGTTCGAGGACTGCAATGGACAAAGCCCTTCGTTTAGCTGATTTGAAAATTCAATCGCCCAAGGCATTGCTGGATATGGCCGAGGAATTGGATATCGAAAATGCCTCAACCATGCGTAAGGGCGATATGATGTTTCAGATTCTGCGCGAACGTGCAGATGAAGGATGGGAAATATCAGGTGATGGCGTGCTAGAGGTTTTGCAAGACGGATTTGGGTTTTTGCGGTCGCCCGAAGCAAATTACCTACCTGGACCGGATGATATTTATGTATCACCTGATATGATCCGTAAATATTCATTGCGAACCGGCGATACGGTTGAAGGGGTTATTGCAGCGCCTCAGGAAAATGAACGCTATTTTGCCTTGGTTAAAATGCAGGCCATCAATTTTGAAGATCCGCAAAAATCCCGGCATAAAATTGCCTTTGATAACCTGACACCACTATATCCAGATGAACGATTAAAGATGGAAGTTGAAGACCCAACAATCAAAGATCGGTCTGCGCGGATCATTGATTTGGTGGCACCGATTGGAAAAGGTCAGCGGTCTTTGATTGTGGCGCCGCCGCGCACGGGTAAGACGGTATTGTTGCAAAATATTGCATCCTCCATCGAAAAAAACCACCCTGAATGTTATCTGATTGTTTTATTGATTGATGAACGCCCCGAAGAAGTAACCGATATGCAAAGATCGGTAAAAGGTGAGGTGATTTCTTCAACCTTTGATGAACCGGCAACGCGCCATGTGGCGGTGTCGGAAATGGTGATTGAAAAGGCCAAGCGTTTGGTCGAACATAAACGCGATGTGGTGATTTTGCTGGATTCCATCACACGCCTAGGTCGGGCGTTTAATACGGTTGTTCCAAGTTCGGGCAAGGTTTTGACCGGCGGTGTGGATGCAAATGCATTACAACGCCCCAAACGGTTTTTCGGCGCAGCGCGCAATATCGAAGAGGGCGGATCGTTAACAATCATTGCAACCGCCTTGATTGATACCGGCAGCCGGATGGATGAAGTTATTTTTGAAGAATTCAAAGGAACAGGCAATTCAGAAATCGTATTGGATCGGAAGGTCGCCGATAAGCGTGTGTTCCCGGCCATGGATGTTTTGAAATCAGGTACGCGAAAAGAAGATTTGTTGGTTGATAAGGGTGAATTGCAAAAAACTTTTGTGTTGCGCCGTATTTTGAACCCTATGGGGACAACAGATGCAATTGAATTTTTGATTTCCAAGCTGCGGCAAACCAAGACGAATTCCGAATTTTTCGATTCAATGAACACCTAAAGCATTTTCGCAATGGATACGATTTTTGCTTTGGCAACGGCTTATGGGCGGTCTGGGGTTGCGGTTATGCGAATTTCAGGGCCAAGGGCGTTTGATATTTGCACTGCCTTGGTCGGGGATCGGCCCAAACCGGGACGGTTTCTACATCGGATCATATCAGATTGTAAAGGCCAGGTGATTGATACGGGCTTGGTTTTGGCTTTTGATCGCCCGCATAGTTTTACAGGTGAAGATGTTGTTGAATTTCAAACCCATGGAAGCATTGCGGTTATTCGACGTTTGCAATCTGTTATTTTAGAAACCGGGTTGGCGCGATTGGCCGATCCGGGCGAATTTACCCGCCGGGCAATGATCAATGGTAAGCTTGATCTTACACAGGTTGAAGGTTTGGGCGATTTGATTTCTGCCGAAACCGAAATTCAACGTCAGCGGGCGCAAACCGTATTTTCAGGCCAGTTGAGCCATGTCACAAATCAGTTGAACGATCTTTTGTTGCGGGCTTTGGCCTTGACAGAAGCCAGTATTGATTTTGATGATGAAGATATTCCGTCTGATCTTTTGCCCGATGTTTTGGATCTTTTGCGCCAAGTTTCTATTATTTTACAAAAAGAATCTGGGGGCTATAAAGCCGCAGAAAAGATCAAATATGGGTTTGAGGTTGCTATTATAGGGCCCCCAAATGCGGGCAAATCGACGCTTTTGAATCATATAGCAGGCCGTGATGCCGCGATTATTTCGGATATACCTGGAACAACACGTGATGTTATTGAGGTGAAGATAGATCTTAATGGATTGCCTGTAACATTTTTAGACACGGCTGGAATTCGGGATACCAAAGATCAGATTGAAAAAGTGGGTGTTGAACGTGCGATTAGCCGCGCAAAAATGGCCGATTGCAGGGTGTTTTTACGTTTAGATGAAAATGATTGTGTAGATAATCATTTCGAATCTGTTGATATTGATCTTTTTTCCAAGGCAGATTTGACAGGTCGGTCTGATGGTATTTCTCCTCTGACCGGAGAAGGTGTTGATGATCTTCTTGATCAGATATCTTCTATTCTTGCTGATCGTGTTGCAGAGGCGGGCTTTGCCGTAAATAAAAGACAAGGTTTTTTATTTTACAAAGCTGATCAAGACGTAAAATCGGCCATTGATTTATTGGAATCTGGCGATGTTGCGTTTGAACTTGTTTCGCTTTATGTAAGAAATGCCTATATTTGTTTGGAAACGATCATAGGGCGTGTTTCTGTTGAGGATGTTTTGGGTAAAATATTTTCTAGTTTTTGCATCGGGAAATAGGTGTTTCACGTGAAACAAGATGATTTTGATGTTATCGTTGTTGGTGGTGGTCATGCAGGGGTCGAGGCGGCCTATGCATCCGCACGATGTAATGCCCGGACCTTGTTGATCACTATGAAGCTAGACGATATTGGAAAAATGTCTTGCAATCCGGCAATTGGTGGATTGGGTAAGGGCCATCTTGTGCGTGAAATTGATGCCCTAGGTGGCTTGATGGGGTTAGCCGCAGATTATGCGGGGATACAATTTCGCTTATTGAATAGAAAAAAAGGCCCCGCAGTTCAGGGGCCTAGGGCTCAGTCTGATCGAAACCGATATAAATTTGCGGTCAATTCAATTCTTTCAAAACAAAAAAATCTAGATATTTTAGCAGCCGAGGTAAATGATGTAATCGTCAACGGCCAATCCGTATGTGGTGTAGTTCTAAAAGACGGATCAAACATAAAATCAAAAGCTGTCGTTTTGACCACAGGAACATTTTTGGATGGTGTTATTCACATTGGCGACAAAACTTTTCCCGGTGGTCGTTTGGATGATTCCGCATCCGTAAATTTATCTAGGCGGCTTAAAAATTTATCATTTCCCTTGGGCCGGCTTAAAACAGGTACACCGCCTAGATTATCTGCAAAAACAATAAATTGGGATGAATTTGAAGAACAGCTTGGGGATGAACAACCTGTTCTTTTCTCTTTTATGTCAACATTACCAATTGCACCGCAAATATCGTGCTATATTACGCATACCAATGAAAAAACACATCAAATTATTCGGAATAACTTATCAAAATCTGCCATGTATAGTGGTAACATAAAAGGGGTGGGGCCACGATATTGCCCCTCGATTGAAGATAAAATTTCGCGGTTCCCAGATAAATCGGCGCATCAGATTTTTCTAGAACCCGAAACCTTGGATGGGGATGTCATATATCCAAATGGGATATCAACATCATTACCCCAGGATGTTCAGTTAGACTATGTAAGATCAATTCACGGTTTGGAACATGCTGAAATTTTGCAACCCGGTTATGCTATCGAATATGATTATGTTGACCCTAGAAGCCTATCAAAAAGTTTAGAAATCATTGATTACAAAAACTTTTTCTTAGCAGGTCAAATTAATGGCACAACAGGTTACGAAGAAGCTGCCGCGCAAGGTTTGGTATCTGGTTTAAATGCGGCGATGAAAGCCCACAATCGAGAAATGGTTTCTTTTGATCGCAAAAACAGCTATATTGGTGTTCTTGTTGATGATTTGATTACCAAAGGTGTGACTGAACCATATCGGATGTTTACATCGCGCGCGGAACACAGGCTCTATTTGCGGGTTGACAATGCAGATCAGCGGTTAACACCGATTGGCGAAAAAATGGGGATATTATCACAAGACCGGATTTACAAATTTACGCAAAAAATGGAACTTTTGGAATCTGGCCGCGCAATTTTGACGGGTAAATCATTTTCACCACAGGATATTAACACGGTAGGTATTGATGTAAGTAAAGACGGTAAAAAACGTAACGGGTTAGATTTGCTTGCGTTTCCAAACGTCACACCGGTGGAAATAGTAAAATTATATCCTAGCTTTTCAAATTTACCTTTACATATTCAAAACCAAATAAAAAATGAATCGCTTTATAAAGTTTATTTTGATCGACAAGTGGTAGCCGATGAACAGATTTCCAAAGTAAAAAATAAAACTATACCATTAGATATCAATTATTTAGGTATAAATGGCTTATCAAACGAATTGCGAACAAAGCTTCAAACAATTCGCCCAGAAACCATTGATCAAGCATCACGGATAGAGGGGATGACCCCAACGGCTTTGGCTTTAATTTCTTGGCATTTATCCGGTTTGGAAAGATTGAAAGCGTGAACTACGAAGGCTTTGCCAAGCTGAGCGGATTAGATGTTTCACGTGAAACGCATGAAAAATTTTGTGTTTATGCAGATCTTCTTAAGAAATGGCAAAAAAGCATAAATTTAATTTCTCCAAAAACTCTTGATGATATTTGGACAAGACATTTCATAGATTCTGTTCAGCTCCTATTGCTTACCAATTCTTATACAGGGAAATGGCTAGATATAGGGTCGGGCGCAGGGTTTCCATGTTTGCCTATTGCTATAATTTGTAATAACACAAAATATGAATTTACTCTATGTGAAAGCGATCAACGTAAAACATCCTTTTTAAAAGAGGTTGCACGTCAAACGGATACAAAGATTCGTATAGAACACAATCGCATTGAAAACCTTACAGCCCAAGGCGCGGATATTATAACTGCGCGGGCCCTTGCACCTTTGCCGCGACTTTTGGAATTTGCGTATCCACACCTTAACAATAGCGGTGTTTGTTTCTTCCATAAAGGCCAAGATTATCTCAAGGAATTAGAGGCCACAAAAAACATTTGGACTATGCAGATTTCTGTATTTAAAAGTAAAACAAGCATGTCATCAGCAATTGTAAAACTTGAAAATATTGAACGGGCATCAAATAAATGACAAAAATCCTAGCCATTTCAAATCAAAAAGGCGGGGTGGGGAAAACCACAACGGCGATTAATTTAGGATATGCCCTTACAAAATTAAAAAAAACTGTTCTTGTCATTGATATTGATCCGCAGGGTAACGCATCAACGGGTTTGGGAATTGATTCGGCAAACAGAACCCTTACAACATATGATTTGATTATGGATAATGTGGCTTTGGATGATGTTGTCATCAAAACCAATTTTGATAATCTATTCATAGCCCCGGCAACAACAGATCTAAGTTCAACGGATGTCCAAATCGGCAAAGCCAAAAACAGAATACTTTTTTTAAAAAGTGCTTTAAATCAAGACAGTATAAAAAAATATGATTATATTTTAATTGATTGCCCCCCTTCGCTTAGTCTTTTAACCGTTAATGCATTATCTGCGGCGACATCTGTTTTGGTGCCATTGCAGGCTGAATTTTTTGCCCTTGAAGGTTTGTCCCAACTTATGGTGACCATTCGTGAAGTGCGCGAAACAATCAACCCTTCTCTTCGGATCGAAGGTGTGGTTTTGACAATGTATGACCATCGCAACAATCTAAGCAAGCAAGTAGAAGATGACGCCCGCCAAGCCCTTGGTGGCATTGTTTTTGATACAAAAATTCCAAGGAATGTTCGGGTTAGCGAAGCCCCTTCATTTGCATTGCCGGTTATTGATTACGATCCGTCATCCAAAGGCAGCCAAGCTTATATCCACCTGGCACAAGAACTGTTATCGCGTGAAATTTAATTGAAAAGGGGGCGGGAATGCAAAAAAACAAAAAAGCATTAGGTCGCGGTCTTTCTGCCTTGATGGCAGATATAAATACACTTTCTGATTCCGATGGCGCAGGCGCAGAAAATATATTGAATGTACCAATTGAACTTGTAATTGCAAATCCAGATCAGCCCCGCAAAACATTTTCTGATGAAAACCTTCAAGAACTTGCCAAGTCGATAAAAGAAAAAGGCATCATACAGCCGCTTATCGTTCGTAAAATTGAACCAGATAATAAATATGAAATCGTCGCGGGTGAACGTCGTTGGCGCGCAGCACAACAGGCACAGCTTCATAAAATTCCTGTAATTGTAAAAGAATTCAGTGATTTAGAGGTTCTGGAAGTCGCAATCATTGAAAATATTCAACGCGTAGATCTGGATCCACTCGAAGAAGCATTGGGTTACAAACAATTGATTGAACGTTTTGGCCATACCCAAGATAAATTGGCCGCGGCCATGGGCAAAAGCCGCAGCCACATCGCCAATTTGATGCGGTTGCTCAATTTGCCTGATGAAGTCAAAACAATGGTTCATGATGGGCGTTTAAGTTCAGGGCACGCACGTACATTGGTTAATCATAAAAATGCGATTGAATTAGCCAATACGATTGTTTCAAAACAGCTTTCTGTTCGTGATGCGGAACGCCTTGTAAAAAAGCCGGCGGTGCAAATTGATAAGCCCAAGCGACCTAAATATAACAAAAACGCAGATACCGCCGCCTTAGAAAATGATCTAAGTGCTGCTTTGGGAATGGCGGTTAACATCTCATATGATGCGGCATCCGGCCAAGGTTATGTGTCAATTAAATATAAAGATTTAAATGGGTTAGACAATTTAATACAGCTTTTGGGCCGTTAATCGATTAAGCCATCATAGATTTTAGAAACAAGCGTGTTTAACAATTTCCGTCCATTGTCCAATGGTTGAATAAAACCATTGGAAACATCAATCAAACCATGGTCAACCAGATCCTGCACATAAGATATGTCAAAGGGTTTTTCTATTAAGTTTTCTATCCGCACAATTTCTGCACCCTGAAATAACCTAAGCGACATGATAAGATATTCCTGCAGGCGTGATTTTTTGTCCAATGCGGCCCGGTATTTTTCCCCAGTCCCAGAATCAAAAACCTGGTTCAACCATTTTGCGGGGGATAAAACGGTTTGTGTTTCGTATTTTTCACCCGCGATTTCCAATCGGCCATGCGCGCCGGGGCCAATGCCCACATAATCCCCATAATTCCAATATATTAAATTATGCGCGGCATATGATTTATGCTTTGCGTAATTTGATACTTCATAATTTTCATATCCGTATTTTTTGGTTAAATCGGCGGTTAAATCATACATATCCGCTTCGATATCGGTTGATGGCAATCCGCGCAACATCCCTTTTTTATAGCGCTTTCCAAAGGCCGTTTCCGGTTCAATTGTCAATTGATAAAGCGATATGTGATCTGCCCCAAACCGCAAGGCGCAATTTAATTCATATTCCCAATCTTGCAATGATTGTTTTTGGCGCGCATAAATCAGATCGAAACTTACCTGATCGAAACAATTTTGCGCAATCTCCAACGCTTTCATTCCATCTGAAACGGTATGAAGCCGGCCCAATGCCTTTAAATCGGTATCGTTAAGCGCCTGAAGACCCAAAGATACCCGATTGATGCCGGCGGCCTTAAATTGGGTGAATTTTTCGCGTTCAACCGAACTTGGGTTGGCCTCTAATGTGATTTCAACATTATTGGCGATTTTCCAGGATTTTGATATAAAATCAATAATTTCGGCCACAGTTTCGGGCTGCATCAATGATGGCGTTCCGCCGCCGAAATACACACTGTTCAAAACACGATCTGAGGTTTCGGAATATGCGCGTTTCAATTCATTTAAATATGCGGCTTTCCAATGGTCATGGTTGATATGATCGGCCACAAAGCTGTTGAAATCGCAATAGGGGCATTTGGCCTCGCAAAAAGGCCAATGAATATAAAGGCCAAAGCCGCCTAATTGCCAATCAGGAAGATGCAAAAGCCCGCACCAATTTTTCGAATGCCTTTGCGCGGTGGCTGATTTTGTTTTTCAAATCCGATTCCATTTCCGCAAATGTCATATCATAGCCAGTGGGTTGAAAAATCGGATCATATCCATGCCCATTATGCCCGCGCATAGGCCAGATGACCGCGCCCTCAAGCCGCCCCTCAAACACCGCATCCTGCCCATCGGGCCAGGCCAAAACCAGCGTTGAACAAAACCGTGCGGTATGTGGGGGCGCCACATTTGCAGCCATTAATTTTTCATGCGTGTCACGCATGGCCTTGATGAAATCACGCCCATTTGGGGTTTCGGCCCAGTCTGCGGTATATACGCCAGGCGCGCCGCCCAAGGCATCAATTTCAATGCCACTATCATCGGCCAGTGCAGGCAGGCCTGTGGTTTGCGCGGCGGCATGGGCCTTTATACGGGCATTTTCAACAAATGTGATGCCGGTTTCGTCAGGTTCATCCAGATTATGATCTTTGGCCGAGGATATTTTAACCCCAAAAGGGGCCAATAATGCACTTATTTCATCAAGCTTTCCTTGATTATGCGTGGCGATCACCAATTCTGATTCGATGAATGGCCGCATTCAAGACACCGCGTCTTTTTGGGCGGCGATCAATTCACCAATGCCCTTTTCCGCCAGATCATACAGATGCAACAATTCATCCTTGGCAAAGGCTGCGCCTTCGGCACTGGCTTGAACTTCAACAATGCGGCCACTGCCGGTCATGACAAAATTGCTATCGGTTCCGGCTTCGCTATCTTCTTGATAATCAAGATCAAGCACCGGTTGACCTGCATAAATGCCGCAAGACACCGCCGCGATGTGATCGACAATAGGATCTGTTGTAATCACGCCGGATTTCAAAAGCTTATTTACCGCCAGACGCAGGGCCACCCACCCCCCGGTGATTGCCGCACAGCGCGTGCCGCCATCGGCCTGAATCACATCGCAATCAATGGTGATTTGGCGTTCACCAAGCGCGGGTCGATCAACGGCAACGCGCAAGGCCCGCCCGATCAGGCGTTGAATTTCTTGCGTACGGCCCGATTGTTTGCCACTGGCGGCTTCGCGGCGCATGCGCGAATGGGTGGATCGGGGCAACATGCCATATTCGGCGGTCACCCAACCCAGGCCTGTGTTTTTCAAAAAGGGCGGCACGCGTTCTTCTAGGCTTGCGGTGCATAAAACTTGGGTATCGCCGCATTTAATAAGGCATGACCCTTCGGCATGTTTTGTGATATCTGTTTGGATGATAACAGGGCGTAGCGTGTCAAGATTTCGGCCAGATGGGCGCATGAAGACCTCCATTGAATCTTGGGCGCAATACTCTGTACTGTAGGGGTGAGGCAAGCGAAAAGCCATTTGAAAACGCATGAAATATTGATGTCAGACCAAAATCCAAACCCAAAAGATGTTTTTGATCAACTCAACGATCGCTCGCGCGAAGTGTTTCGCAAGGTGGTTGAAGGTTATCTTGAAACCGGCGCGCCGGTCGGATCGCGCAGTTTAACGCGCAATCTGTCGCAAAAAATATCGGCCGCCACGATTCGCAATGTAATGCAAGATCTTGAATATATGGGCCTAATCGACAGCCCCCATATATCGGCCGGGCGTATTCCAACCGAAACCGGCCTGCGTCTATTTGTGGATGGTTTCATGGAAATCGGTGATCTGAATGTCGAAGACAAGCACAATATCGAACAATTGATGCAGACCACGCCGGGTGCGGTGCCGGAAACGCTTGATCGAATTGGCCGGGCGTTATCGGCGGTCACGCAAGGGGCTAGTCTGGTTTTGACCCCAAAACATGAGGCCCCGATTAAACATATTGATTTTGTGTCGCTTTCCTCTGAACGCGCCTTGGTTGTGTTGGTGTTTTCCGATGGGCATGTTGAAAACCGTATTTTCACCCCACCCCCTGGCCACACACCCAGTTCAATGCGCGAGGCGGCGAATTTTCTAAATGCCTGGATCGGGGATCAAACCATCGAAAGCCTGCGCAATTTAATTGATCAGAAAATCAAAGAACGCCGTCAGGAAATTGATCAAATCGCTAGCAATTTGATTGAGGCCGGCTTGGCCGTTTGGGATGGGGGCGATGATCATAATGAACGCCTGATTGTGCGAGGGCGGGCGAATTTATTATCTAAATTGACCAATGCCGAAGATTTCGACCGCATTTCCATGTTATTTGACGATCTGGAACGCAAAAAAGACATTGCCGAATTTCTGGAATTAACCGAAACCGGCGAAGGTGTGCGCATTTTTATTGGGTCTGAGAACAAGTTATTTTCACTTTCGGGTTCCTCTTTGGTGGTGTCTCCATATATGAACGCTGATCGAAAGATTATGGGCGCGGTGGGGGTGATAGGCCCCACGCGGCTAAATTACGGGCGGATTGTGCCCATTGTTGATTATACTGCACAACTTGTCGGTCGGATGATCGGCGATCAAGGGTAAGAGGAAAAAAATGTCGGAAGAAAAGGCCGAAACCCCTATGGATGATTTGGATCAGGCGTTGGATTTGGAAAACCTTGATTCAGATGTTGAAATTGATCTGTCACAAGATATTGATGATATCGCAGCGCTTGAGGCCGAACGCGATGATTTGAAAGATCGTTTATTGCGATCCATGGCCGAGGTTGAAAATATCCGTAAACGATCAGATCGTGACCGTCGAGAGGCCGAACATTACGGCGGGTCAAAATTGGCCCGTGATCTATTGCCGGTTTATGACAATCTAAACCGTGCCCTGCAAACCGTAGATGATGACCAACGCGCCGCCGCGCCTGGTTTGATCGAAGGCATTGAACTGACCCTGAAAGAATTGCTGTCGGTTTTCACCAAACATGGCATTTCCCTGATTTCGCCTCAGGTTGGTGATGTGTTTGACCCTAAATTGCACCAAGCCATGTTTGAGGCCCCCGTGCCGGACACCAAAGCCGGCGATATTATTCAGGTTTCTGCCGAAGGGTTTATGTTGCATGATCGCCTGCTGCGGCCCGCACAGGTTGGGGTGTCATCCACACCGGCAGGTTAATCCAGCAGGTCTTTCAGGTCATAAATCAAATCAAGCGCTTGGCGCGCCGTCATCTGATCGGGGTGAATGGCGCGCAATTTGTCTTTGATCTCAGAGGCCGCCATATCCTGTGCGCTTGGGGCCTGTGTGGTTGGGCGCGGGGGCGGCGGCATGGCCGAAAACAGCGGCAGATCATCAATCATGGCCTGCCGATCATGCCGCCCTTCATCACCTTGTTGCAGCATTTGCAATACATCGCGGGCGCGGGCGATGACCGCATCAGGCAGACCGGCCAGCCGCGCCACCTGCACCCCATAAGATCGATCCACAGCCCCTTTGCGGACCTCATGCAGGAAAATGATATCCCCTTGCCATTCCTTGACCATCACCGTCGCATTATAAAGCCCATCAAGACGCTGGGCCAGTGCGGTCATTTCATGGTAATGTGTGGCAAATAACGCCCTGCACCGGGTGACATCATGCAGATATTCCAACACCGCCCAAGCGATGGATAACCCGTCATAGGTGGCCGTGCCCCGCCCGATTTCATCCAAGATGACCAGCGCATGATCATCGGCCAAATTCAAGATTGTGGCGGTTTCGACCATTTCCACCATAAAGGTTG
>CAZPSB010000018.1:0-3460 GCA_964589025.1 uncultured Jannaschia sp.
CGATGCATCCAACCTAGACTTAGCCGCATCAAAGGATCGGCCCTTCATCAAGGCTTCGGCTTGGGCAAGGCAATTGGCAACCAGCAATCTGTGATGATGAGTGTAGTCATCTTCATGTGACTGCGCGCCCACCATGAATTCACATGGCACAATTTGTGTGCCTTGATGGATCAATTGATAAAACGCATGTTGTCCATTTGTGCCGGGTTCCCCCCAGATAATTGGCCCCGATGGCAGGTCAAGTGGCGTGCCATCCATTCCAACGCTTTTGCCGTTGGATTCCATTTCCAATTGCTGCAAATAGGCCGGCAATCGCGCAAGCCGTTGTTCATAGGGCAACACGGCCCGCGTTGGGTATCCGCAGATTTGATGATGCCACACACCCACCAAAGCCAATAAAACAGGCAGGTTTTCCCCGAATTCTGCGGTTTTGAAATGGGTGTCCATTGCATGGGCACCGGCCAGAAATTCGTCAAACGCATCTGATCCAATGGCCAACATCAGACCCAACCCAATTGGGCCCCAAACCGAATATCGGCCACCGACCCAATCTTCAAACCCAAATACTTGGCCTGCCGGAATTCCAAAATCGGCGGTTTTATCTGTGGCGCTGGATAAGGCCGCAAATTGCGCGCCGGGATTGGAAACTTTGCGCGCCATCCATGCCCTTGCGGTTTGTGCATTGGTCATGGTTTCAATGGTGGTAAATGTTTTGGACGCCACAATAATCAATGTGCGTTCTGGATCTAGGCCTTTTAACACATCGGCGATATGGGCGCTATCGACATTGGACACGTAATGAATTTTCGGCCCGTCATGATAAGGTGCCAAGGCCAGCGTTGCCATAAGAGGCCCAAGGTCCGACCCGCCAATCCCAATATTGACGACATCGGTATAGGCACCGCCCTGCCCCGCAATATCGCCTGATCTGATACGATCTGCGAAATCACGCATCCGGGCCAGCGTATCCAACACAGCCGGAATAACATCTTGACCATCCATGCAAACCGGGCCTTTGGGGTCACGCAATGCGGTGTGCAACACGGCACGCCCTTCGGTTTCGTTGATTTTTTGCCCCGCAAACATGGCATCGCGCCGCGTCGAAACGCCCGCATCTTCGGCAAGGGCAATCAACAGGCCAAGGGCCGTTTCATCAATATGTGTTTTTGAAAAATCAAAATATAATCCATCTTGCAGGCAAGTGCATCGGTTCACCCGGCCTTCATCTTGCAGCAGTGACATGATGGTTCTATCGCCCTGTGCCGTGCGATGCGTTTTCAAGGCTGTCCAAATATCTTGCATAGATCGTGCCTTTTATGGGGCCCAATGAATTGTCGCGCCGTTCAAAAAGGCACGAATGGGGGCTTGGGGTTCGGGTAAATATGCAGCGGATTCAATAGCGGCCCGTTTTTCATCACCAGTAATCAGAATATGAGTATTCATGGCGGTTTTCAGGCTGCGTGCGGTTAGGGTAATCCGGGCCTCGGGTTGGTTATCTGGGTCCATTTGCATCACCGCAGGCGCATCGGATGCAAGCGCGGCGTGAATATTGGGCGCGGTTGGAAACAGGCTGGCGGTATGCATATCTGCGCCCATACCCAATAAAAGAACCGAAATTGGCAAATGATCTTTTAATCGTGCAGAAATCAGATCACTGGCCGCCGCGGGTGTGGGCGCATCGGCATATAATGACACATAATTGGCCACAGATGCCTTTGACACCAAAAGGCGTTCTTTCAACAGCCGCGTGTTTGATCTGTCATGGGTTTCTGGCACCCATCGTTCATCGTTCAAAATCACGCTGATCTGCGCCCAATCCAGGTTTTGTTCGCTAAGAATATCAAAAATTGGGCCAGGGGTTGTGCCGCCAGGCACGCATAAGGTGGCGCGCCCATTTTGTTTGATCTGATCGGCCAATTCCGAATTCAAACGATCTGCCAGATGTAACATCATCATATCGCGATCTGGGTATTCTATTAGATTCATCATGATGGGATCTCCTGCCAGCGGCGGCCATCTTTGTGCAATAATATCAATGCATCTTCCGGCCCCACCCCGCCGGGCGTATAGGGGTATGGTTTTTTGCCCCGTGCCTGCCATCCCTGAATAATCGGGTCGGTCCATGCCCAGGCTGATTCAACCTCATCGCCACGCATGAATAGGGTTTGGTTGCCACGGATGACATCCATAATCAGGCGTTCATATGCATCGGGCACTTTGGAAACCTGCGACCCAAGCACATCGGCAAATGTCATATCTAGGGGCACATCGACAAGGCGCATCCCCCCCGGCCCAGGTTCCTTGATTGTGACACGCAAATCAATGCCTTCGTCGGGTTGCAACCGGATCGACAAAACATTGGCATGTTGACCCGCATCCGGTTCAAAAATCGAATGCGGCGTGGGTTTGAAATGGATCACGATTTCAGACCGCCGCGCCCGCATCCGTTTGCCCGTGCGCAGATAAAAAGGCGTGCCATTCCACCGCCAATTGGCGATGTGAACTTTCATGGCGATAAAGCTTTCGGTCATGCTGTTGGGGTTTTCAACATCATCCACATAGGATGCAGAATCGCCCGCAACATATTGACCACGAATGATATTTTTCTGTTCAACAGGATCAAGCGCGCGAATCACCTTTAACTTTTCATCGCGCACCGCGTCAGGTTCAAACCGACTGGGGGGTTCCATTGCGGTTAGGCATAACAATTGCATCAGGTGGTTTTGCACCATATCACGCATCGCGCCCGATGTATCATAATAGGCCCCCCGCCCACCAACGCCCACCTCTTCGGCGACGGTGATTTGCACATGGTCGATATATTGCGCATTCCACAGCGGTTCAAACAACACATTGCCAAACCGAATGGCCATCAGGTTTTGCACCGTTTCTTTGCCAAGATAATGATCAATGCGGTAAATTTGTGTTTCGTTGAAATGGGTGGCCAGCGTTTGGTTCAATTCACGCGCAGTTGCCAAATCCTTGCCAAAGGGTTTTTCAACCACAAGACGCGAATCCGGGCGGGCGATTTCAAAATCTTTCAACCGCTTGGCTAATGCGCCAAATAGGCTTGGCGCGACCGAAAAATAAAACGCCTGCACCACATCCGGGCGCATGATGTTTTTAAGATCCTGCCACCCATCATCACCTTTTGCATCTATTTTAACATAAGACAGGCGCGGCAAAAATGCGCCTATGGTTTCGGCATTAAGTTCATCCTTGGGAATGAAGGTTTGCAACGCATTGCGCACGGTTTCATGCCATTGATCGGGTGTCATGTCACTGCGGGCGGCGCCGATAATATTGGCGTCACTTGGCATTTGACCATCGGCAAATCGACGATAAAGCGCGGGCAAAATTTTGCGCTGCGCCAGATCACCCGTTGCACCAAAAATCACAAGATCGAATATATCGACAGGTATAACACGAGAAACCATATCTACCCCCCCTTGTGTTAAGC
>CAZPSB010000018.1:3470-4690 GCA_964589025.1 uncultured Jannaschia sp.
GCTTGAACTGCTGTTGACGGCAGATATTGCAGATACCGTTTTCGTCAAATGTAACCTTCATCTCAAAAGTGAAGCCTGTAGCCTGATTGCCATCAAAATCAGAAAATTAGAAAAATGATGACTCAAGCCTTCATCATTAATAACAATTTCATTTATTCATCAAATTAAATTTAAATTCGTGCTAATTGAAAGCTATATCGACAGGTATAACACGAGAAACCATATCTACCCCCCCTTGTGTTAAGCCAAAAGCGCGGCATCGCGGGCCAGGGCCTCAACCCCGACCCAATCACCGGCATCACGCAAAGATTTAGGCGCAACCCATGACCCGCCCGCGCAAACCACATTGGGCAGGCCCAGATAGGCCCGCGCATTTTCTGGCGTCACACCACCGGTTGGGCAAAACGCGATCTGCGGAAATGGCCCGCCAAGCGCCTTTAGTGCGGGAATGCCGCCATTGGCCTCGGCCGGGAAAAATTTTAACATATCATAGCCTTGTTCATATAGCGCCATCACATCACTGGATGTCGCCGCGCCGGGCAATAAGGGCAGCGCCTGTTGGGTTGCAGCCTGCACAAGGCGCGGTGTGGCACCGGGGGATACGGCAAATTGGGCGCCTGCCTGTTTGGCGGCCTGCATGTCGGATTCGGTTAAAACAGTCCCTGCGCCCACAACGCCGCCGGGAACCTGTGCCATGACTTTAATCGCCTCAAGCGCCACAGGCGTGCGCAATGTGACCTCTAACACAGGCAGGCCACCGGCGACCAACGCTTCGGCCAAGGGTTGGGCATGGGCCAGATCGTCAATCACGATCACGGGAATAATCGGCGCCTTGGCGGCCAATTCACGTGCAATGGCAGATTGTTTATGTGCAAGCATTGTAAAACCTTTATAAAATTGCCGCAGCACCCGTAGGCGCAGATCCCACGGCCTGACGGAACAGATCAAACATTTCGCGCCCACATCCGGCATGATTGGCCGAAAGATCAGGCATGGATGCCGTGCGCAATTCCACCCCATCTGTCAAAACCGAAAGCGTGCCATTGGTCGCATCAACACGAATGATATCGCCATTTTGCAGTTTACCGATTAGGCCGCCATCCAATGCCTCAGGCGCGACATGAATGGCCGAAGGCACCTTGCCCGATGCACCTGACATGCGGCCATCGGTTACCAAGGCCACCTTATGGCCGCGATCCTGCAAGACCGCCAATACCGGG
>CAZPSB010000018.1:4700-15278 GCA_964589025.1 uncultured Jannaschia sp.
CAGCACGGCGAGCACCGGGGTCAGGGCGTGCAGTTCGGGCATGCCATTGGCCTTGGGCCCTTGAAACCGCACCACGACGACCACATCACGGTTTAGATCCCCTTTTTGAAAGGCAGCCTTTACGCTGGCTTGATCTTCGAAAATGGCGGCGGGTGCTTCAACCACATGACGTTCAGGGGCGACGGCGGAAATTTTCATAACGCCAAGGCCAAGATTGCCCTTCAGTTCAACCAAACCGCCACTGGCCTGAAACGGATCGGCAACAGGGCGCAGAATTTTGTCATTCAGGCTGGTTTTCGGGCCGTCTTGATATGTCAATTCACCCTCCAAAAGTTTGGGTTCCTTGGCATAAAGCGACAATCCCTGCCCCATCACCGTGGTTACATCTTCGTGCAACAAACCCGCAGACAATAATTGATCAATCATAAAGGCCAAACCGCCCGCCGCGTGAAAATGGTTCACATCGGCCAACCCATTGGGGTAAACCCGTGCCATCAAAGGCGTGATCGCCGATAGATCAGAAAAATCAGCCGGTGTGATTATCACCCCAGCCGCCCGTGCCATCGCCACAAGATGAAGCACTAAATTGGTAGATCCACCCGTTGCCATCAAACCAACCATGCCGTTTACAAAGGCTTTTTCGTCCAAAATATCGCAAACCGGGCGGTAATTTTGGCCAAGTGCAGTGATTTGCGCGGCCTGTATCGCGGCGCGATCGGTCAAGGCTTGCCGCAAATCCGTGCCCGGATTTACAAAGGATGCGCCCGGCAAATGCAGGCCCATAAATTCCATCAACATCTGGTTTGAATTGGCCGTGCCATAAAATGTGCAGGTTCCCGGCCCGTGATAAGATGCCATTTCGGCCTGCATCAATTCGGCGCGCGTGGCGTTTCCGGTGGCGAATTTTTGGCGTATAGAAGCCTTTTCATCATTGGGCAGGCCCGATACCATCGGCCCCGCAGGCACAAACAGGCCGGGAATATACCCAAAGGTCGCCGCCGCCATCACCAAACCCGGCACGATCTTGTCACATACCCCAAGATAAAGCGCCGCATCAAAGGTGTTATGCGACAAAGCCACCCCCGCCGCCATTGCAATGACATCGCGTGAAAACAGGCTAAGTTCCATCCCAACCTGGCCTTGCGTCACCCCATCACACATGGCCGGAACACCGCCCGCAACCTGCGCGGTGGCGCCAATGCTGCGTAAGGCGGCCTTGATCTGATCGGGGTAATCCTTAAAGGGCTGATGTGCCGATAGCATATCATTATAGGCAGTCACAATGCCGATATTGGGCGCGCGTTCGGCCACTAATGCGTCTTTATCTTGGCCCATGGCGGCATAGGCATGGGCCTGATTGCCGCAACTTAGATGCGCGCGGGTTGGGCCTTTGCTGGCCAATTGGCGCATACGGTCAAGATATGGCCCGCGCGTATCGGCGGAACGTTCGATAATGCGCTGTGTGATCATGTCAATATCTGCATTGATCGCCATTTTGGGCTCCTGTCAGTCATGTCTTGTGCAGGCTAATATGTTTGCGCTAACATTTCCAGCATAGATTTACGCAATGCAATCCGATATTTGCAATCACATGGTCCGGTACATGAATTGTCACATCATATCGCACAAGATATAAGGCTTGCATTGGGCGGCGTCTCGACGCATCACACATATAATCACATTTGCAATCAGTAAAATACGCGTATGACACAGCCAGTTTCAAACACCAAATTCAACCTTGTTGCCGATATCGGGGGAACCAATACACGCGTTGCCTTGGCGCAAGGCGCATCCATTTTGCCCGATAGTGTCAAGCGGTTCAAAAACGCGCAATATCCAAGCCTGTTTGACGTGGTGGCCGATTATATCGGTGGCACAGACATCACCAAATCAGATATCACCGGGGCCTGTGTTGCGGGTGCGGGCCCGGTGCGCGATGGGGTTGTTACCCTAACCAATCTGCATTGGCAAATTGGCGAAAATCAGTTGGCAGAAGAATTCAACACAAAAAATGTTTCTGTTTTGAATGACTTGCAAGCACAAGGTTATGCTATTGATGCGGTATCTGATGCCGATATGCAGGCCATTTTACCCCATCCCGAAACATCAGGCGGATCCACCAAATTGGTGATTGGTATCGGCACCGGTTTCAACGCCTGCCCGGTGTTTCAGGCCAATGGTGGCCGGTTTGTTCCCCCATCCGAGGCCGGCCATGTCAGCCTGCCTGCGCATGATCACAAAGGCATTGACCTTATCCAGGATTTGACCCGCAAACATGGTTTTGCATCCGTCGAAGAAATCTTGTCAGGGCGCGGCATTGCCTATTTGCATCATCATTTACACGGCGTGTTCCATGACACGCCCGATGTGATGGAATTGATAAACCAAGGCGATGAAAAGGCCATGCAAACCGGCAGGATTTATGTGTCGGTTATGGGGGCTGTGGTGGGCGATTTGGCGTTAAACCACCTGCCTTTTGGCGGCATATATCTGGTGGGCGGTGTGGTACGCGCCTTTGCGCCGCATTTACACAGCCTTGGCTTTCGCGAAGAATTCCGCCGCAAAGGCCGGTTTTCAACCTATATGGATCAATTCGGCATTCACGTTGTCACCGATGATTACGCCGCCCTAACCGGATGCGCGGCGTTTTTAGCCGCAGGTTAGTATTCCACACGCTGGCCATCGCCGCGATACACGCCCTGTTCTTCTAGGGCGTCTATTACCTCGGCGGGCATATAGGTTTCATCATGGCGGGCTAAAATCTCGGTCGCGATGAATACGCCATCAACCAAACGGCCCGTGCCAACCATGCCTTCGCCTTCGCCAAACAGATCGGGTAAAATCCCGGTATAGGTTGCAGGCACCGACGCACCGCCATCTGTGACGCGGAATGTAATGGTTTCGCCTTCGCCGCGCACCAGACTGCCTTGTTCAACCAACCCGCCAATGCGAAATACCTCATCTGCGGGGGGCGGGTTTGCAACGATTTCACTGGGCGGACGAAAAAAATTGATGCCATCGCGCATGGCGTATCCGATCAACAGACTTGATAGCGCAAGCGCAAGCGTGGCGATAATAATGATTTGAATACGGCGTTGTTTTTTCAACCCTCGCATGGCGGCCCCTTTAATGATAATTATGGAAATAATGGCGCGCCAAGCAAACCAGATGTTTCTTTTAGCCCAAGCATCACATTGGCATTCTGCACCGCCTGACCGGATGACCCTTTGCATAAATTATCAAGGGCAACAAAGACTTGTGCCCTGCCCTTTAGGCGATTACCCGCCACACCGATATGGGCAAAATTTGACCCGCGCACATCATGGGTGGATGGCACCGCACCAAAAGGCAACACATGCACAAAGGGTTCTTGCGCATAGGTTGCGGTCATCGCGTCATAAATCGCATCGGCATCGCCTTTGACATGGATCGTGGCCAAGATACCGCGATTCATAGGGGCAAGATGTGGGGTGAATTGTATTTTGACGTCGCGCCCGGCCCATTTGGAAAATTCTTGATCAAATTCACCCAAATGCCGATGCGTGCCACCCACACCATAAGGCACCGATCCTTCGGATAATTCGGCATGAAGAAGGTTTTGTTTCAAAGATCGCCCGGCCCCAGACACGCCAACCACCAGCGTCATGATGATGTCATCCAGATCAATCAAACCGGCCTTGATCAAAGGCACCACGCCATATTGGCCCGCCGCCGCATTGCACCCGGTTCCTGCCACAAGGCGTGTTTTGGCGATATCATCGCGATAAAATTCGGTCAGGCCATAAACGGCCTGGGCCTGCAAATCTAAGGCATCATGGGGTTTGCCATACCATTTTTCGTAATCGGCAGGGTCACGCAACCGAAAATCGGCGCTTAGGTCGACCACCTTTACATGGGGCGGTAAGTCTTTGATAACACTTTGGGATGTGGCATGTGGCAAGGCGCAAAATACCAGATCAATATCATCAAACACAACATCTTGGATCCGCGTTAATGATGGCAACCCACGCCCGGCCAAGAATGGAAAGACCGTTTCCATGGCTTGGCCCGCCTTGCGATCCCCGGTCAGCGCGGCAATGTGCAAATCGGGATGCCCAAGGATCAACCGCGCCAATTCTGCCCCGGTATAGCCGCTTGCCCCAAGAATGGCGGTTTTATATGCCATGATGAAATCCTGATATGTGTTTGATTATACGGTGATAAAATCAATATTGCGGCGCAAAAATTGCATGGCCTTGTCGGATACGCGCTGTGCATCACCCGTGGTTAAAAACGTCACACCTTGCCCGCCCCCTTTGAATTCTGGACGGCGATTTAGATAATCGGCCAAGGAATCAGCCACTAATTTTGGCTGCGCATAGACGGCCACATCAGGCCCTAATGCATCGCGAAACACATTTTCAACAATTGGGTAATGGGTGCATCCCAAAATCGCGGCCTCGGGTTTGGGCATCCGGCGCAACAGGGCCTGAACATGGGATTTTACCAAAGCCTCGGCCAAGATCATATCCCCCGCCTCAATGGCGTCTACAACCCCGGCACAAGGTTGGGCTTCGACATCGACACCGATGGCGCGAAACGCCAATTCACGTTGAAACGCGCGGCTTGATACCGTCGCGGGTGTTGCAAATAATGCAACCGTTTCAACGCCAACCATGCGTGGTGGCGAATTATCGCCCCATTTGCGTTCTGTCATCGCCTCAATCAGCGGAACAAACACACCAAGCACACGTTTGTTTTCGGGCACCCAGGATTCTTGCATTTTGCGCAATGCCGCCGCCGAGGCCGTGTTGCAAGCCAACACAACCAAATCGCACCCATGGTCAAACAAAGTTTGCACACCCTTGGTTGTCAGATCGTAAATATCATCTGTATTGCGCACCCCGTAAGGCGCATGTGCATTATCGCCAAGATAAACCAACGGCAAATCGGGGCTTTTTTCGACAATTGCGTTCAAGACAGTTAACCCGCCCAAACCGGAATCAAATATGCCAACGGCCATTTATAACAATCCTTTAATACCCACGAATTTTACCCTGCGGGTCATTCGGATCGCGATACCGATCTTCGAATTCAAACCCCATGGCATCGGGGTCAATTCCACCGGGGCTAAGCGAATATGTTTTCTTGCGCAAAAACGCCATCATGTCTTTGGCGTCTTTTGCATAAGGCGCCAATTCTTCGCGCGTGATGGGATCACCCACCGCAATACGAACGGGTGAATTCATACGATTGCGAAATTCATTGATGAACAACCCGGTTCTAAGATTGGCGTGAACGTGGCTCATGATTTGGAAAAGGCGTGAATTTTGACCGTCAAAATAAATCGGCACAACGGTGGCATGTGATTTGGCAATCATACGGGCGGTAAACCCGCGCCACCCCGGATCCATGGGTTGGCCAAAGGGTTTGGCGGCGGTTGACACCGTACCGCCGGGGAAAATACCAATCGCGCCGCCATCGGATAAAAACCGCAACGCATCTTTGCGGGTTTTAATATTAAGCGCCATTGCCTCTTTCGTGTCATCAAATGAAATGGGCAGGATGATGCGATTTATATCTTCGGCCTTGCGGAAAACGCGATGCGCCATAATGCGAAATTCACCGCGCACCTGGCTAAGGATATAGCCCATCATAAGGCCATCAAGAATGCCATAAGGGTGATTGGCGATCAAAACCAAAGGCCCGTTTGGGGGAATGTTATCAAGACTGCCCTTGATCACATCCAATGACAGGCCATAACGTTCAACCATCACCTGCCAAAAATCGCGGCCTTGGCGCACTTCGTCATCATAGCCTTCGGCCTGTTTGATTAGGCGAATACGCCCGGTGACGTTTTCCATCACCCTGATCATCGCACGCCCCCCGCGCGATGCCGCCGCCGAGGCATAAGAAATTTCGCGTGCCGCGTCTCGTTTCATGTGTTTGGTACGATCTTGCATGGTATTATCTTATATGGAACTTTGATCGAATAACATCAATACTGTGTTTATCATTTATGATCCAGTATTCCAATGCCTTTACCGCAAGATCAAGGCCTAGACATGGGGCATGTCCTGCGGTCTAAGGGGTGAAATTGCGATAAGGTCTATATCATGTCCAACCCCATTCCCGATCCATCCCTACCGCCCATCAAACGCTTGCTGGAAATTATGGCCCTTTTGCGCGATCGCAACCATGGCTGCGCGTGGGATATTGAACAAAATTTTCAGTCTATCGCGCCCCATACCATCGAAGAAGCCTATGAGGTCGCCGATGCCATTGAACGCCGCGCCTATGATGATCTAAAGGGCGAATTGGGTGATTTATTGTTTCAGGTGGTGTTTCACGCCCAAATGGCACAAGAACAAGGCTTGTTTGATTTTGACGCAGTGGCCGATGCGGTGGCCACCAAAATGATTGACCGTCACCCGCATATATTTGGCAATGATGACCCAAATAAAACCGCCGATGACCAAATACGCGATTGGGAAAAAATGAAAGAGGCCGAACGCGCCGCCAAGGCCCGCACGGGGGTGTTGGATGACATAGCCCTTGGCCTGCCCGCATTGATGCGCGCGGAAAAATTGCAAAAACGCGCCGCACGCGTTGGGTTTGATTGGCCCGATCCATCCGGTGCGCTGGATAAAATCCGCGAAGAAGCCGCCGAAATCACCCAAAGCCACGCCGCCCAAGACCCCACAAAAACCGAAGAAGAAATCGGGGATTTATTGTTTTCAGTCACAAATTTAGCCCGCCATTTAAATGTCGACCCAGAGTCCGCATTGCGCCGCGCCAATGCCAAATTCACCCGCCGCTTTGCCTATATTGAAACCGCCCTTGCCACATCAAACCGCACCCCATCAGATAGCAATTTGAACGAAATGGATGACCTATGGATAGCGGCCAAAGCCGCAGGTTTATAGCCGAAATGAACCAACCGCCCCCTGCCCCGATCAAAGCCGCCCTTTGGATGATTGGTGCGATTGTTTCGTTTTCTGGCATGGCCATTGCCGGGCGCGCGGTTCAGTTCGAATTATCAACATTTGAGATGATGACATATCGGTCGGCCATCGGGTTTGTGTTGGTGCTAAGCCTCGGCGCGGCATTTGGCACATTATCGCAGATCACCACCCGCAATATGGGCCTGCATGTCTTGCGCAATATCGCACATTTCACGGGACAAAACCTGTGGTTTTATGCCATCACAATTAGCCCGCTTGCCGTTGTTTTTGCGTTGGAATTTACGTCTCCGCTTTGGGCGATGGGATTGGCGGCGGTGTTTTTGCGCGAAACCCTGACCCGGTTTCGCCTATTGGCCGGCGCGTTAGGGTTTGTTGGGGTTTTGGTTGTGGCCCAACCCGGCAGCACCCCAATAGATACCGGCATGATCACCGCAGCCCTTGCCGCAATTGGATTTGCCATAACCGCAATCACCACTAAACATTTGACCCGCACCGAAACCATCACATGCATCTTGTTTTACCTTACAGTAATGCAATTGGGGTTTGGCCTAGCCATATCCTTGGCCGATGGGCACATCACGTTGCCTTCGGCGCAAACGGCCCCTTGGTTGGTGTTAATCGGAATATGCGGGTTAAGTGCGCATTTCTGTTTGACTACGGCGCTGCGATTGGCACCTGCATCGGTGGTGATGACGATGGATTTTGCCCGCCTGCCCACAATCGCAATTCTGGGCGCGGTGTTTTATGCCGAACCCCTAACCACCAGCCTATTCATAGGGGCCGGTTTAATTTTGGTGGCGAACCACATAAATATCAAATCAACACAATATGATGGCGAAAAACCTTAAAGCGCATGAAATGCGGCGGCCTGCCGATCTGTCCAAAATACCGTGATATGCGCATGCGTATCATCGGCGGTTTCTGATTTCACAATGCCTTGGTCATATAACCAAGCCCGCCTGCGGCCATCGCCGTGATCAATGGCCAATGTCACGTTGTGCCGAGGCGGCGAAATCAGGCGCGACACCGCCGATTGCATCGCATCCACACCCTGCCCGGTTAGGCCCGACATTAGCAACACATCATCACGCCTTTTGGCAATGGCCGCCAGGCGTTTATGGTCTGCATCAGGCAGGCAATCGGCCTTGTTCCAAAGTTCAAATATCGGAATGGTGTCTGTAACGCCCAAATCAGATAGAATGCCAAACACATCATTGGCCTGATCTTCGGTGTCGGGATGGGCAATATCGCGCACATGCACAATCAAATCAGCATCCAAAACGCCTTCTAGGGTGGCGCGAAAGGCGGCAACCAATTGGGTGGGAAGATCACTGATGAACCCAACAGTGTCTGACAAGATCACATCATCACCATCTGGCAGGCGCAAGGCACGCATGGTTGGGTCAAGCGTGGCAAATAAAATGTCTTTGGCAAAGACCTTGGCCCCGGTTAGCCGGTTAAACAGGGTTGATTTGCCCGCATTGGTATAGCCCACCAAAGCCACAATCGGAAATGGCACTTTTTTGCGCGCTTTGCGGTGCAAATCACGGGTTTTCACAACTTTGGCCAATTGCCGTTTGATCCGGTTTATGGCGTCATCCAGCGCGCGGCGGTCGGCCTCGATCTGGGTTTCACCGGGACCGCCCACAAACCCTAGCCCACCCCGTTGGCGTTCAAGATGCGTCCAGGCCCGCACAAGCCGCGTACGTTGATACGATAACGCAGCCAATTCAACCTGCAACACGCCTTCGCGGGTTTGGGCGCGATCGGCAAAAATTTCAAGGATCAATCCGGTGCGGTCTAAAACCTTGCACCCCCATGCCTTTTCTAGGTTGCGTTGTTGTACAGGGGTGACAGGCCCGTCAATCAAAACAAGGCCAACCCCAAGGTCATGAATGTGATCTTTCAATTCATCCAACTTGCCTGACCCGAACAAATATCCGGGTTGGGCGCGCGCAAGACGCACAGTTTGCGCATCCAGAACATCAAGTTCCGGCAAAGCACGCGCAAGCGACACGGCCTCTTGTAGGGCGGCATCGGCGGCGCGGCGCGTTTTATCGGTTTCAATCGAAGGATGCAGCACCAGCGCCTGCATCTTTGATGGCAAATGATCTGTCAAATCAACAAATGACCTTTGTCATTTATCCCCATCGCCATCATACAGGTTCAATGGCTGCCCCGGCATAATCGTTGAAATTGCGTGTTTATAAACAAGCTGGCTTTGCCCATCGCGGCGCAGCAAAACACAAAAATTATCAAACCAGGTGATAAACCCTTGCAATTTAACGCCATTGATCAAAAAAACCGTTACGGGGTTTTTTGTTTTACGAACGTGGTTCAAAAACGCATCTTGCAGGTTTTGTTTGGCATCGGCCATGGGTGAACGCCTTATTATTTTTGCTGCCGTATTCGGTAATGGCAGAATTGTACTTTCTACGAATCTATTATGTCTGGTGTTGCGCCTGATTTCCAGACCCGCAGGATAAAATTTTCGCATATATTGCGTTTATGGCGTCACATACGCCAATAGGTTGGGTTAATCAAGGCGATTAACACAAGCGTTTCCATACGGCCAACGATCATAGCAATGGATAAAATCAATTTCGCAGCATCGCTGATATATAGATATGATACAGGGTCTTGGCCGGCGACATCGGCCAAAGGCCCGGTGGTTGACAGCGCCGCAATCGCCAAAATCATAGCATCTTCAAATGCCAAACCCACCCCACCAAGCGCCACCATCACAACGGCCAAAGATACGATGAACAGCATGAAAAACACCCACGCAACATAGGCCCCTTCGCGGCGGATGCGCCGGCCCAATCGCCCCGATCCGGCGACAGAATTGGGATATGAAAGTTTTTCGATTTCACGCGCCCCATGTTTATAAAGCGCATAAACCCGCAGCAATTTTATACCCCCTGCGGTTGTGGCAACCCCGCCGCCTGTAATGGCCAGGCCCACAAAAACCAAACCCGGCGTTGTAAGCCCTGACCATATTTCCGCCGCCGACCAATCATCCGAAATGAACCCTGTTGTCGTTAAAAACGACAAAACCGTGAATATACCGCCCCATAAGGCGCGCATGGCCTGACCAAAACTATCATCGCCCAAACCATCAGATGACCCGATCCAATGGCGTAAAAACAACAGCAACGGCACGATAATCACGGCCATGGCCGCCAAACGCAATTCACGATCTTTGCCCAAACGAAACACATAAGATGTATTAAACCCGGTGGTGAAACTGCGCCTTGTGATTGCGAAAATCAAAAATATAAAAATCAACATTTCGCCCAAAAAACCAGCCGGGCTGCCGATCAGCCCCTTAGAGCCCGTAATCCCCGATGTTGATAAAACCGACATGGCGTGGATACAGGCCAATAAAGGCTGTTCACCAGACATGATAAGCAAAATTGCCAATAGCACCGTAAGTATTATATAAACGGGTGCCAAATTTCGGGCCGCGCGGATCAACCTATCAGCAGGCAAAGCAGAATGCCCCATGCCAGATGTATCGGTTTGTTCGGTGGTATTGGTGTATTCGCGTGATTCCGAGCTAACTTCGTACCCGCCCAAATTCAAAGGCGCCAATATGGCGACGGCGGCCACCCATATGATCAACCCGCCAAAC
>CAZPSB010000018.1:15366-16469 GCA_964589025.1 uncultured Jannaschia sp.
GGCAACAGTTGCACGCCATAAGTGCAAACTATCGGCCAGATCATCGGGGGCAAAAACCTGCACCCCCGTGGTTGTCATGGCCGATACCATATCGGTATAGGTGTCAATGAATGTCGCATCATCCAGCCTGTCATACATTGGAAGCGCCAAAATAATTGGCAACCAAAGATAGGCTAAAAACAATGAAATCAGATAGCTGCGCGTGTTATTTGTTGTATCCGAGGGCGTGATCGAAAACCCGATAAAGGCCGCAATCAACATTGTGACAACGCCCACACCTGCAAATGAAGTGGCGATTTGCACGTCATCAACAGCCAAGGCATAAACCGCCATCACCGCCATCGCCCCGGCCGATATCACAAGCAAGATCGCAGAAAACGGAAGATGGTTCAAAAAACGTTGCATGAGGCCGCGTTAAAAGAAATTAACCGAAACTTGCAGCAATGTTTCGACTGCGGGCACGTCATGTGTCAGGCTGAAAATCACGACACTATCGCCTTCTTCAATCAAGGTTGTGCCTTCGGGGCGAAGGACTTTGCCGTTTTTCTTAATGGCACCGATCAAGACGCCTTCGGGAAATTCGATATCTCGAATTTGTTTACCGGCCAGCGGCGATGTTGACAAAACCTGTGCTTGAATGACCTCGGCCTCGGCGTCGCCAATGGAATATACCCCCTGAACCCGCCCATGGCGGATATGGCGCAAGATGGAACTGACGGTTGTTGCCCTTGGGTTAACATAGGCGTCAATTTTCAAAGGCGCCAAAAGCGGCAGCAATGTTGCATCATTGATCAAGGAAATCGCCATAGCCGCCCCGGCCGATTTTGCGCGAACTGCGGCCAAAAGGTTGGTTTTGTCTTCATCGGTCAGGCAAATCACAATATCGGATCGATCAACATTTGCCTCACGCAGAATATCAATATCCAAACCATCCCCGTGCAACACAATGGATCGCACCAAATCATCGGCGGCCAATTCGGCATTTTGACGATTTTTTTCAATCAATCGGACCCGAACACGTTTTTCTGACGATTCTAAGTATTTTGCCACAATCCGCCCGATATTGCCCCCGCCCACAATCAAAACCCGTTCAGGGTGCTGGG
>CAZPSB010000018.1:16479-16900 GCA_964589025.1 uncultured Jannaschia sp.
CCGAATATTTCCAATGTTCTGGCTGCGTCTTTTACATGGGTAAACACATAAATCTGATCGCCTGCAAACAATTGATCACCGGGTTCTGGGGCAAACAAACGGCCATCGCGACGCACGCCCGTGACGATGGCGCGCAATGTGGAAAACAATTCTGATAATTGCCGCAAAGGCGTTTCCAAAACCGGGCAATCGGCATCAAGATGAATGCCAAGCATTTGCACATCACCATCCAAAAAGGTTTCGGTATCAAAGGTTGATGGCGATTGAATGCGGCGCAAGACGGCCTCGGCGACCTCTTGTTCGGGGGAAATCACCACATCAATCGGTAAATGTTTGCTGTGATACAAATCGGAATAAATGGCCGTCAGGTAACTTTGCGCGCGCAGCCGGGCGATTTTACGCGGAACCGAAAACAAGGAAT
>CAZPSB010000018.1:16910-18622 GCA_964589025.1 uncultured Jannaschia sp.
GCAGATGACCATATTCACCTCATCCGATTGGGTGGCGGCAATAATCATTTCCGCATCCCCGGCCCCGGCGCGTTTCAAAATATCGGGATAGGATGCAAAACCGGTGACGCCCTGCACATCCAAACTATCGGTGGCGCGTTGCACCAATTCGGCATTTTGGTCTATAATCACCACATCATTATTTTCCGAAGAAAGGTGGCGGGCAATTTGCCACCCCACCTGACCCGCACCGCAAATGATAACCTTCATGTGCCCTGCCGTTCAAATGGACGCCTTTGCGTCTGCATGACATCCTAATGCGTAAAGGTCAATCATTTTAAGGCCTGCCCTAAAGGCGGCCCGCTTTTTCAAGGATCTGTTTCAAATAACGCCCGGTATGGGATGCGGCGATTTTGGCCACGGTTTCCGGCGGGCCTTTGGCCACGATTTGGCCGCCGCCATCGCCGCCTTCGGGGCCGATATCAATGACATGGTCGGCGGTTTTGATGACGTCCAGATTATGTTCAATCACCACAACCGTATTGCCTTGATCAACCAATTCATGCAGCACCTCAAGCAATTTACGCACATCTTCGAAATGCAGCCCCGTTGTGGGTTCATCCAAGATATAAAGCGTGCGCCCGGTGGATCGTTTGGCCAATTCTTTGGCCAGTTTCACGCGCTGTGCCTCACCGCCCGATAGGGTTGTGGCCTGCTGACCAACCTTGATATAACCAAGGCCCACCCGCATCAATGCATCCATTTTTTCGCGAATGGATGGCACCGCCTGAAAAAAGCCCTGCGCGTCTTCGACGGTCATATCCAGCACATCTGCGATGCTTTGGCCTTTGTATTTGATTTCAAGCGTTTCGCGGTTGTAGCGCGCGCCTTTGCAGGTTTCGCAGGTGACATAGACATCGGGCAGAAAATGCATTTCGATTTTGATAACACCATCGCCTTGGCAGGCCTCGCATCGGCCACCTTTGACGTTGAAACTAAACCGGCCCGGTTTATACCCACGGGCCTTTGATTCAGGAAGGCCAGCAAACCAATCGCGGATCGGGGTAAAGGCACCGGTATACGTGGCAGGGTTGGATCGTGGCGTGCGCCCAATGGGGCGTTGATCAATATCTATAACCTTATCAAGATGTTCTAGGCCTTTGATTGTTTCACAAGGTGCCGGTGTTTGTCGTGCCCCGTTCAATTTCATAGATGCCGTTTTGAACAAGGTTTCAATCGTCAAAGTTGATTTGCCGCCCCCCGACACGCCGCTGACGCAAACAAATTTACCCAAAGGAAAATCGGCAGTGACCGATTTCAGGTTATTGCCGGTCGCCTTTGCGACCGTCAGTTTCTTTTTATTGCCTTTGCGCCGGGTCAAAGGAATAGGGATTTCGCGCATCCCCGACAGATATTGCCCCGTCACAGATTGCGCATCCGCCGTGATATCAGCCGGTTTGCCCTTTGCCACGACCTGCCCGCCATGCACGCCCGCGCCGGGGCCGATATCGAATACATAATCCGCCGTGCGAATGGCATCTTCGTCATGTTCGACAACGATCACGGTATTACCTTGATCGCGCAGGTTTTTCAACGTATCCAGCAGGCGGTCATTGTCGCGTTGGTGCAACCCGATTGAGGGTTCATCCAACACATATAACACCCCCGTCAGGCCCGACCCAATTTGACTGGCCAGTCGGATGCGTTGCGATTCACCCCCCGACAATGTGCCG
>CAZPSB010000019.1:0-18226 GCA_964589025.1 uncultured Jannaschia sp.
AATGCCATCATCGTATGTGCCATCGAAAATGTTGACCCGATGGGCGTGCATACCGGCGATTCCATCACCGTGGCCCCTGCCCTGACATTGACCGATAAAGAATATCAAATCATGCGCAATGGGTCGATTGCCGTTCTGCGCGAAATTGGCGTAGAAACCGGCGGGTCTAATGTGCAATGGGCCATCAACCCCGATGATGGGCGTATGGTGGTGATTGAAATGAACCCGCGCGTGTCGCGGTCATCGGCGCTGGCGTCAAAGGCAACGGGATTTCCGATTGCCAAAATTGCCGCGAAATTGGCCGTGGGCTATACGTTGGATGAATTGGACAATGACATCACGCGCGTCACACCGGCCAGTTTTGAACCCTCAATCGATTATGTCGTCACCAAAATCCCGCGCTTTGCGTTTGAAAAATTCCCCGGATCCGAGGCTAAATTAACCACCGCGATGAAATCGGTGGGTGAAGTCATGGCCATAGGCCGATCTTTCCATGAATCCATGCAAAAGGCGCTGGCATCGCTGGAAACGGGCCTGACGGGTTTTGATGAAATCGCAATCGAAGGTGCCCCCGAAAAGCCCGCCATTATCAAGGCCCTTAGCCAACAAACGCCTGATCGTTTGCGCATCATCGCGCAGGCCATGCGCCATGGGTTAAGTGATGATGACATCCACGCCACAACCCAAGTTGACCCTTGGTTTTTGGCCCGTATCCGCGAAATTATGGATGCCGAGACCACCATTCGCAACACCGGCCTGCCCCAAGATGCCGCCGGGTTGCGCCGCCTGAAAACCATGGGCTTTAGCGATGCGCGGCTTGCCACCCTAACCGGCCAATCTGAAGGCGCGGTGCGCAAGGCCCGTCTTGGCCTTGGCGTTGTATCACAATTCAAACGCATTGATACCTGCGCCGCCGAATTTGAGGCCCAGACCCCTTATATGTATTCCACCTATGAAATGCCCGTTATGGGCGATGTGGAATGCGAGGCCCGCCCAAGTGACGCCAAAAAAATTGTCATCCTTGGGGGCGGGCCAAACCGCATTGGCCAAGGCATTGAATTTGATTATTGTTGTTGTCACGCCTGTTTTTCGCTAAGCGATCAAGGGTTTGAAACCATTATGATCAACTGCAACCCCGAAACGGTATCAACAGATTATGACACCTCGGATCGGTTATATTTTGAACCTTTGACATTGGAACATGTGCTGGAAATCTTGCGGGTTGAACAGGAAAACGGCACATTGCATGGGGTGATCGTGCAATTTGGCGGCCAAACGCCGTTGAAATTGGCCAATGCATTAGAAACCGCCGGTATTCCCATTTTGGGCACAACGCCAGATGCGATTGATCTGGCCGAAGATCGCGAACGGTTCCAGGATTTGGTCAACCGTCTAAACCTGAAACAACCGCAAAATGCGATTGCCTTTAGCGATGATCAGGCGCGCGATGCGGCGGGGGGGCTTGGCTTTCCTTTGGTGATCCGGCCATCCTATGTTTTGGGGGGGCGCGCAATGGAAATTGTGCGCGATACCGCGCAGCTTGATCGCTATATCCGCGATGCGGTGGTGGTATCGGGCGATAGCCCGGTTTTGCTGGATCGCTATCTTGATGGCGCGGTTGAGGTGGATGTCGATGCCCTGTCAGATGGGCAAACTGTGCATGTCGCAGGCATTATGCAACATATCGAAGAGGCCGGCGTGCATTCCGGCGATAGTGCCTGTTCATTGCCACCGCATACGCTTGGCCACGATATTCAGGCCGAAATCATCACGCAAACCACGGCTTTGGCCAAGGCGTTGAATGTTGTCGGCCTGATGAATGTGCAATTTGCCGTGAAAGATGATGAAATCTATTTGATCGAGGTCAACCCACGCGCATCGCGCACCGTGCCCTTTGTGGCCAAAGCCACCGATAGTGCAATCGCATCCATCGCCGCGCGGGTGATGGCGGGGGAAAAACTATCGTCTTTTCCAAAGGCCGCACCCCATCAGGCGGTAGATGACAACACCCCCATCATCCCCGGCGATCCGATGTCATTGGCCGATTTCCGCACCCCGTGGTTTTCGGTGAAAGAGGCCGTATTGCCCTTTGCGCGGTTTCCCGGTGTTGACACGTTGCTTGGGCCTGAAATGCGATCCACCGGCGAAGTCATGGGATGGGATCGCACCTTTGCCCATGCCTTCTTAAAGGCGCAACTGGGCGCAGGCACGGTTTTGCCTGATCATGGCGCGGTGTTTATATCCGTCAAAGATGCCGATAAAACTGATATTTTGGTTGAAACTGCGCAAATCCTGACGGATTTGGGGCTTTGTTTGTTGGCCACCAAAGGCACAGCCGCCTTTTTGGCCGATCACGCCATCATGGCCGAGGCCGTGAACAAAGCCTATGAAACCGGGCGCACAATTGTGGACCGCATCAAAGATGGTGATGTGCAACTGGTGCTGAACACCACAGAAGGCGCACAGGCCGTCGAAGACAGCCGGTCAATGCGCAGCGTGACTTTGATGGATAAAATCCCCTATTTCACAACCCTTGCCGCCAGCCACGCCGCAGCCCAAGCCATGGCCGCATCGCGCAGCGATGCGTTGACCATCAGATCACTACAGGCCTGATATGGCAAAGATCGGCGGTGCGCGCCATTCCGCCGCCGATCCTCACCGCCCAAGATTACAGCCTGAACCCCGCCTTTGGGGTTATCACCATCACATCCGGTTTTTTGCCCGATCCCAACTGGATCAGCCTTTTGGCAGGCGGGGCCGAACAATCCACCTATCCCGATGCGGGCACAGGTGGCGATAATTGTGCAGGCTATTTCGCAGATGCTCCCGATTTTCGGGTCTTTTTCGACCCGCAAAACACGGGCTATCCTTTGTCATTCTATGTCGATTCAAGTGCCGATACGGTTTTGTTGGTGAACACACCAGATGGCAATTGGCATTGTAATGACGATAGCTCAAACCTTAACCCGGCCCTGACCTTCGACACCCCGCTTGAGGGGCAATATGATATATGGGTTGGCACCTATTCCCCCACTAATGGGGATTATCCGCAGGCCGAATTATATATCACCGAACTTGAACCCTTTGCCGGGGCGTTGGAACGGGCCTTTTTCGGCGAAGATGATCGTATTGTTATGGATGCAAGCCAAGCCCCATGGAACCAAATCGGGTATCTGGATGTTGCCAATGGCAGCTGCACCGCCGCCCTTATTGGCCCGGCCACCATTGTTACGGCCGCGCATTGCATCGCCAATGGCGGCCAGGTCGATTCCCCCCCCGTTGAATTCTTTGCAGGGTTTCAACAAGGCCAATATGTGGCCAGTTCCCGCACAACCGGGTATCATGTGCCGCAACAATGGCTAAATGGCGAACAAGAAGGTTATGATTTCGCCTTTGTCTATTTGGCCGATTCGATTGGTGATCAATTGGGCTGGATGGATGTTGGCCCCTTGGATCAATCCGCAATCCGCGCCCTGCAATCGGGCCAAGGCCCCAACCTAATGCAGGCCGGTTATAGCTATGACCAAGACGGTGTTTTGACCGGCAACCTGAACTGCCCCTTTATTGAAATTGCCAGCAACAACCGCTTTATCCACCAATGCGATACGTTGCAGGGCGATTCAGGATCGCCGATTTTCGTCGAAGGCCCGAATGGCCACCGTATTCTGGCGGTTGAATCACACACATTGTCACGGCCCAGCCAAGATTATGATCTGAATGTTGCGATGTATGCAGGATATGTCGCCAATGAATTGGAAATGATCTTGAATGGCACCCTGACGCCGCCACAATCGGACGGAAAACCCGAAGATACGAAATAAACGCAAAACCCGCCCCTTTTGGGGGCGGTTTTTTTCTGCCTGCGGCCCAGTCTGCGGCCCTGTATTGGGTTCTAAAGTTTACCTTCGTAAATCGTAGCAATTTTGGCAACGGCATCTTCAATGCTGATTTCCTGACTGTCGCCGGTTTTGCGACTGGTCAATTCAACGACACCATTGCCCAACCCACGCGGCCCAACGGTAATGCGCCATGGCAGGCCAATCAGATCCATCGTGGCGAATTTTGCGCCCGCGCGTTCCGACCGATCATCATATAGCGGTTCAAACCCTTTGGCGGTGATCGCATCATAAAGGGCCAGGCAGGCAGCATCGCAGGCCGCGTCCCCCTGTTTCAGGTTCACAATCCCGACATGAAACGGTGTCACGCCTTCGGGCCAGATGATGCCTTTGTCATCATGGCTGGCCTCAATAATGGCGCCGACAAGGCGGCTGACGCCGATACCGTGTGATCCCATATGCACAGGCACGCGGTTGCCTTCGCCATCCGATACGGTGGCACCCATGGATTCGGAATATTTGGTTCCGAAATAGAATATCTGGCCCACTTCAATCCCGCGGGCGGTACGGCGGCGGGATTGGGGGATTTTGTTAAATTCGGCCTCATCATGGGTTTCATCGGTGCGCGCATAGCGCGATGTGAATTCCTCTAATACCGCGCGGCAGGCATCGTGATTGTCGTAATCAATCTCGCGATTGCCAAAGGTCAAATCGGTAATCGCACTGTCATAGAACACTTCGCTTTCGCCTGTATCAGCCAAAACCAGAAATTCATGCGTATCATCGCCACCAATCGGGCCAGAATCGGCGCGCATCGGAATGGCCTGCAACCCCATGCGTTCATAGGTGCGCAGATATGTGACCAGATGGCGATTATAGGCGTGCAGCGCGTCTTGTTTCGTCAAATCGAAATTATAGCCGTCTTTCATATAAAATTCGCGCCCGCGCATCACCCCGAACCGAGGCCGAATTTCATCGCGGAATTTCCACTGAATCTGATACATCGTCAGTGGCAGATCTTTGTAACTGGTGACATTGGCGCGGAAAATATCGGTGATCAATTCTTCGGCTGTGGGGGTGTATAACATATCGCGATCATGGCGATCTTTGATGCGCAACATTTCCGCCCCATAGGCATCATAACGCCCGCTTTCGCGCCATAAATCGGCGGATTGAATGGTGGGCATCATCATATGGTGATGGCCGGCGCGGGCCTGTTCTTCATGCACGATCTGTTCGATCCGGCGCAATACCTTTAGGCCAAATGGCAACCAAGAATAGATCCCCGCCGAGGCCTGCTTGATGAGGCCCGCACGCAACATCAAACGGTGGCTGGCGATCTGTGCCTCAGATGGGGTTTCTTTGAGAACGGGTAAAAAATAGCGGGATAAACGCATCGCAGCAGCCTTTGTCAGAACAAAATTTGCCTTGATCTACGCCAAAGCCCCCCACCGGGCAAGCGCCAAGACATCAAGATTTGATCACCGGCTGCGCATCAATGGCACTTGCCAACGCTTCGAACCGCACTTGTGCGGTTTCGCCCATCAAATCCCGCCCTTGTTGCGACAAAAGTTTCAGGATCAATTCCTTGCGTTTGGGTTTGTAACTTAATTTGCCATGATCATTCGGGGCTGCGCCTTCGAACATGGCGCCAAAACGCATGGCGCGGCCTAAAATTTCGGCTTGCGCCACATCGCGATCCGGCAAAAGCGACAAAAGGCGATCATCAAATAATGTATCGGCCCGGCTGGATTTATAGCGATGAAACAGCGCCAGGCCCAAATATACGCGTTCGCCATGCGTCAACCCCCCCAGATTGGCCCGTGTGGCATTGTCAAAGCACATCTCGGCGCGGTAATCGGGATGGCCACGCCACCCGACATCATGCAACAAACACGCCGCCCGGATCACGCGCAACCGATCAGCGCGCGCAGACGAAAAAAGCGGCGCGATGAAATGATATAGCGCCCGGCCAAAACCCGGCATACGGGCGTTTTGGGCCTCACTATGGCGGGCGGCCTCAACCAGGGGGTCGCGATGACGCAGGGCTTCATCCATTTGTTGGTATAACAACCCTTCGCGTAAGCCATAAGATGATATCGCGATTTCCTTGGGGTTTAGTCGCCGGACCAAGACCTTTAAAACCTGCGCGGCCATCGGCACAAGGCGCATCCGGGCCTCGCTGCTGCCGGATTGGGATTTCAACATATCAACCGGCGTTTTGCGAATATAGGCCACAGTGTCGCGCAATTGGGCCGGCGTCATGCGGTATTCATGCAAAACCTTTAATGGATAATCACGCCGCGCCATATCGACCTTGGCAATCGCGCGCCATGACCCACCGACCAAGAATAACCGTTTGGGTTTATGGGTAAAATCATCGCAAAGTTGATCAATCTGCGTTGTGATATGGGCACGCAAATCATCGCGATTGGCGTTCAAACCCATCAATTTCAACGGCCCAAGGTCAGAACTGCGACGCAGGCCAATCTGACCACCCCCATTGAGTTCGGCCAATTCCATGGATGACCCGCCAATATCGCAGATCAACCCAACCGCACCAGGCCAGCCCAATAAGACGCCCTGGGCCGAAAGGCGGGCTTCTTCTGCGCCATCAATGATGCGGATATCAAGGCCGGTTTGATCCAATACCGCGCGGCGAAATTCGGGGCCATCGCGGGCATCACGAACCGCCGCCGTGGCCACGCTTAGCAATGGTTTTACATCCATCGCCCTGGCCAGCGCGGCAAACCGAACCAAGGCCGCCTGCGCCCGGGCCTTGCCGGTTGGGTGCAACATGCCGGTGCGTGAAAACCCTTCGCCAAGGCCGCACATCACTTTTTCATTATAGAAATAGGCCGGGCTGCGTGCGGCACCATCAAACACCACCATGCGCACCGAATTTGACCCGATATCAATAACCCCCACCCGCGACAATGCGCGCGCCTTGGCATCGTTGAAGAGAGGCACCCCAAAGGGGCCTTCGGCATTGGGATCTAGCGACATATCATCAGACCAAGACATTGCAACACATATGCATTGGTGTTCGCATGACGACTTTGCGCGGTCAATCCCGCGTTATTCTTTGCTATGGGTCAAAGCCGGTACATCACTGGCCCCTGCCGACCCGCGCCCCGATAAAGACGGGTTTTCCATAAAAAACCGGTGGCACGAAAACGGGTTGTCCAGCTGGCCCAAATCGGGGCGCAGGTAACTGCCATCGGGTTGCAAAACCCAACTTTGCGCCACATCGGCCATATTGGCGGCCATGATCTGACTTACGATTTGGGCTTTGACGGTTTTATTTGTGCATTCCACCAAGGTTTCCACCCGCCGGTTCAAATTGCGCCCCATCCAATCTGCCGAACTGATATAGACCCGCGCGCGTTTTGACGGCAGGCCTGCACCATTGCCAAAACACACAATGCGGGGATGTTCCAAAAACCGGCCCACGATTGATTTAACCCGGATTGTATCACTTAGCCCGCGCACACCGGGGCGCAAGCCGCAAATGCCGCGAATGACAAGTTCAATTTTCACACCGGCCTGACTGGCACGATACAGCGCATCAATCACATCGGGTTCGATGAGGCTGTTCATTTTGGCCCAAACCACGGCCGGGCGGCCCGCGCGGGCGTGGTCGGCCTCGGCTTCAAGGCGTTCAATAATGGTGGATTTCAACGTAAGCGGCGAAATCGACAGGTTTTCCAACCCTTCCGGTTCGGCATACCCGCCTACATAATTAAATACTTTGGTTGCATCGCGCCCCAATGCATCATCGCAGGTAAACAAACTAAGATCGGTGTAAATGCGCGCCGTGATCGGGTGGTAATTGCCTGTGCCGTAATGGGTATATGTCACCAAACGATCACCTTCGCGGCGCACAACGGTCGATATTTTGGCATGTGTCTTATAGTTAATAAATCCATAAATCACATGCGCGCCCGCGCGTTCCAATTTGCGCGATTGGCGGATATTTGCGGCCTCGTCAAAGCGGGCCTTAAGTTCAACCAGTGCCGTGACCGATTTCCCACTTTCGGCGGCTTCGCATAGGGCCTCTACGATCGGGCTTTCGGCGGATGTACGATACAGCGTTTGTTTGATTGCAATCACATTGGGGTCTTGCGCGGCCTGTTTCAAAAACCGAATAACCATATCAAATGTTTCATAAGGGTGATGCAACAACATGTCTTTTTGCCGAATGGCGGCAAACATATCACCATCATGATCTTGCACGCGTTCAGGCACGCGCGGGGTAAAGGATTTCCACAATAAATCAGGCCGCGTATCCCCCACCAATTCTTTCAAACTGACAAGGCCAACCATACCTTTGACATCAACGATTTCATCATCGCGCACGCCTAGGTTTTCAATGATTTCCTGGCGCAAATCCCCCGGTGCCCCATCGGAAATTTGCAACCTTACCACATCACCCCGCCGCCGGCGTTTAAGCGCGGTTTCAAATTCGCGCACCAGATCCTCAGATTCTTCTTCGACCTCAAGATCGCTGTCGCGCAAGACGCGGAAAATACATGATCCGATCAATTCATAGCCTGGAAACAATGCCCCAATATGCAGAAGCAAAAGATCCTCTAGCGGTAAAAAACGCGCGCCCTGCCCTGTGTCGGGCAGTTCAACAAACCGTTTGATCTGATTGGGAATGGGCAGCAAAGATTGCAATGCGCGCCCGTCTTTTTGGCGGCGCAATTTCAGGGCAAGCGCAATGCCTTCATTCGCGATAAAAGGAAATGGATGCGCGGGGTCAATCGCCAAGGGTGACAAAACCGGAAAGACTTTTTTCAAAAATAAATCATTCAGATAGTCATCATCAGAACGCACCAACGCATCACGCCCAATCACCGAAATACCCGCAGCGTGCAAATCATCCTTAAGGCCCACCCAAGCCGCCTGTTGATGTTGCATCAAATGCCGTGCATCGGCATTGATCAGGGCCAATTGTTGGGCCGGGCTGCGCCCATCATGGGATGGAATGGTGTTGCCGGTGCGCGCCAATTCACGCAGACCCGCCACGCGGACGGTGTAAAATTCATCTAGATTGCCCGCCGAAATTGACACAAAGCGCACCCGTTCTAACAAAGGCACACGCGGGTTTGAGGCCTCTTGCAGGACACGCCAGTTAAACCCAAGCCAGCTAAGTTCGCGGTTGAAAAACCGCCCAGGGCCTGAAATTTCGGCATCCGGCAGGTCAATGGCGGTGGGCAATGGGGCGGTCAGGAAATCTGCAAAGCTCATGGAATATTAGGTATCTTTTCTGATAACAAATTCATGGTGATCCCGGTCGGCATCCAAAATGGCGCGGGCATGTTTTTGCATGGGCGGTTCTTTTGCCGATAAGGATTGCGCATCCAATCGGGCGATAAAATCCTTGACCGCCGCGCAAGATCGCGCAATGCGGGGCAAGGCGTAATTCACAACCCCAATTGGCAATTTCATTTGTCGATCATGCGCCATTTTCAACATAAGCGCACTTAACAATGCATCATCAGGCGCGTCAAGCCGCGCAAGCCCGGCCTGCGCCATGCGACTATTGAGGTCAGCCAACACCATACCCCATCGTGATGGCGCATCACGCGCCGTGATCAACAAGGGCACCTGACGATTGGCCAGCGCATTATGCAAATGAAACAGCCATGTTTCAGGCCCCGTGCGACCCGCGATGCGATCGGCATCTTCGATCACCAAGGCAGGGTGCGATTGGGCAAGACCAAGAACCATATCTTCGGTCATATCTGCGGCCGCCACAATGCCCGCCCCGGTTTGGGCGGCCCAAACATGGGCAAGATGGGTTTTTCCCGATGCCTCGGGGCCGCATAAGACCAGTTTTTGAAACGGCCAACTGGCCATTTTGTCAATCTGGGCCAGGGCGGCGGCATTGGCCTGCGATACCATGAAATCTTCGCGGCCCATGGCGGGGCGGATCGGCAGATCAAACACCAATTGTTGGGTCATACCTTGCCTGACATATTGTCGGGGTTGGGTTGGGTGGGGGTGGTATGACCTTGGTACAAAAGACCCGCACGGTAATTTTCAATCGCAAAGCGTACCAAAACACCAATAGCCGCAGCAACAGGCACCGCCACCAACAGGCCCACAAACCCAAATACCGCCCCAAAGGCCGATAATGCAAATAACAACCAAACCGGATGCAGGCCCACCGATGACCCAACCAATTTGGGCGTTAATATATTGCCTTCGACCATTTGACCGATTTGGAAAATCGCCGCCACAATCAAAATCATCCACCAATCGCCCCAGAATTGAAACAAGGCCAAACCAACCGATAGCGCCCCACCAACCAACGCGCCCACATAAGGTATAAACGTCAACAGGCCCGCGATCAGGCCCGCAACAAGGCCAAACTGCAAGCCCACAATCATCAAGGCGACGGCATAAAATGTGCCCAAGATCAGGCAAACCGTGCCCTGGCCTCGTATGAAACTGGCCAAGGTGCGGTCGATATCTGATGCCAAACGGCGAATGGTCGCTTGGTGATCACGCGGCAACAAATCATCAATTCTGGCGATCATATTGTCCCAATCCAGCAACATGTAAAACGCCACCACAGGCACGATGATGATAAAGACCAACACATTGACCACACTGGCCGCCGAGGTCAAAACAGCCTGCAACAATTCCGCCCCGCGATTTTGAAGGGTTTGGCCAACCGACGCCAAAGATTGCCGCAAGGGGGATGTATCATCCATCAAATCGGGAAAACGTTCCACAAGGGTGGCGCGCAAACTGTCGATAATCGCAGGTGCCGATTGCACCAAATCCGTGGCTTGTTGAATCAACAAAGGCACAACAATCAAGGCCATTACAATGACCACCGACAAAACGGCTGCACCCCAACCGTTGCAACCAATCGGCAACAGGATCAAGGAAATAGGCAATCGCGCCGCCCACCAGAAATGGCAAGATGACCGACCCTAACCCCCAAAGCACCGCCAGAAATGCAATCGCAACACAACACCAGATCAACACTTGTCGTTGCACGGGCAAAGCCATCGCTGCATCCTTATCTTATCACATGCCAAAATTGGCCATAGGTTATGGGCGCTTTGCCCTGCCTATGGATGTATACCCAAATTGCCCGGTTTTTCAACGTGGCGTTATTGGCCGCGACGCAATTCTTCTTGGCGCAGGGCGAAATTATCTATCGCACGGGTGATTTCACGCACATCGCGGGGCGATGGGCGGCGCGCACCAACCGCACCATCACGTTGCAAAATCACCAACGCAAACCCACGCGGGCGCAAGGCCCTGCGAATAGATGATGGCGCCGCCGGATCGGTGTCAAAAATCACAACCACATCGCGTTCAAACAAAGGGCCGGGCCGATCGGCCAATAAGGCCATTTGTTCAATAAACCGCGGATCGGCAGGCGTATCCGCAAACACAATGATTGGGCGCGCAACCCATTGAAATGCCGCAAGATCAACCCCTTGTGCATTCAAAGGTTGAATATTGCCTGTGTCTTGGGCGGGCGTGTCTTGGGCCGCTGCTACGCCCGCAACCATGATACTGTATATGACAGCCAGAAAAATAGATCGCATCGTTTTCCCTTTTTAGGTGATATAGGGATCAAACATAAAAAAGCGAAGGCTTTTCTTGTTCGAAAATTTACGACAAGATAGCACTTGATGTCTATATCCCGATATATAAGCAGCAACGCAACATGGCATGAAAGACAAAATAAATGGATGTAATCGTTCATATCGGCGCACATCGCACGGGCAGCACGAAATTTCAGACGCATCTAAATAACAACACAGCCTTTATAAGAAGCCAAGGTTGGGCGCATTGGCCATTGCGCTACATACGCAAAGATCTTGTGCAGGGGCTTTTTGAACAAACCACGGCAGAATGCCTAACCAATCGAATACATGCGATCAAAAAAATCCGACATAATCTCAATAGATTGCTTGCTTATGGCTGCGTAGGCCTTGTCACAAGCGAAGAAAACCTTTCCGGTTATATGATCGTGATGATGCGTAGAAAAACCCTTTATCCCAATATCGCACGTCGTGTCAGCGGGTTTTTAGAGGCCGCGAAAGGCCATAACGTCACCATCGGCTTTGGTATTCGCAGTTATGATACGTGGTGGGCTTCGGTGATTGCATTTCAACTGGCACAGGGCAAACCAAAATACTGGACCCCCCGTTCATGCCGTCATCTTGTGCAACAACCCCGCAGATGGCGACATGCAGTCGCCGAAATGGCCGCCGCAAACCCCAATACCCGCATTGTGGTTTGGCCTTACGAAGATTACGCCGCAAGCCCAGGGAATATTCTTGGGCATTTATCAAATGGCCGATTGCAAACGCAAGATACACCGGACCGAAAAAACCAACGCCCCGATATGGCCCGGATCAAACACCGGTTGCGGTATTTCTGGTTAAGATCCAAAAAACTGGTGGATGAACAGGGCCGGTTTCAGCCCTTTACCCAAGGCCAGCAATCCATTTTGCGCGACCATTATGCCAAAGATATCGAATGGTTTTGTACCCAAACAGATTATAACAATATCGAATTTTTGCAGCGATCCGAATAACCGCGCCCGCCCCCAAAGGAAGGCTTATGACCGACAAAAAAGATGCATGGCGCGCCTTGGCGCAACACGAACTCAAAGGCCGTGATCCCGATAGTCTGACATGCAAAACCCTTGAAGGGATCGACATCAAACCCGTCTATACCCAAGATGACATTGCCGATTTGCCCCATATGGGCACGATGCCGGGCATGGCACCCTTTACACGCGGCGTGCGGGCCACAATGTATGCGGGCCGGCCTTGGACGATCCGCCAATATGCGGGGTTTTCCACCGCCGAGGCCTCAAACGCCTTTTACCGCAAGGCCTTGGCCGCGGGGCAACAAGGCGTGTCGGTGGCCTTTGATCTGGCCACCCATCGCGGATACGATAGCGACCACCCAAGGGTCGAAGGCGATGTTGGCAAGGCCGGTGTCGCCATTGACAGCGTCGAAGATATGAAAACCCTGTTTGATGGGATTGCGTTGGATCAAGTTTCGGTATCCATGACAATGAATGGCGCGGTGATCCCGATTTTGGCCAGTTTTATCGTCACCGGCGAAGAACAAGGCCATGATCGCGCGGCTTTATCGGGCACGATTCAGAATGATATTCTGAAAGAATTTATGGTGCGTAACACCTATATCTACCCGCCCGCGCCGTCCATGCGGATTATATCGGATATCATCGCCTATACATCACAACAGATGCCGAAATTCAATTCAATCTCGATTTCAGGCTATCACATGCAAGAAGCAGGGGCGAATTTGGTGCAGGAACTGGCCTACACCCTTGCCGATGGGCGCGAATATGTGCGCGCGGCCATGGATGCCGGCATGGATGTCGATGCCTTTGCAGGCCGGTTGAGTTTCTTTTTTGCCATTGGCATGAATTTCTTTATGGAAATCGCCAAATTGCGCGCCGCGCGCACCTTGTGGCACCGCATTATGACGGAATTTGGCGCAAAATCCGAACGATCCAAAATGTTGCGCACGCATTGCCAAACATCGGGCGTCAGTCTGCAAGAACAAGACCCTTATAACAATGTGATCCGCACGGCGTATGAGGCCCTAAGCGCGGTTTTGGGCGGCACGCAATCGCTGCATACCAATGCCCTGGACGAAGCCATCGCCCTGCCTACCGAATTTTCATCCCGTATTGCGCGCAATACGCAATTGATTTTACAAGAAGAAACCGGCGTGACCAAAACCGTTGATCCATTGGCCGGGTCTTATTATATTGAGAGTTTGACCAATGATTTGATCGAACAGGCCTGGGCTTTGATGCAAGAAATCGAAGATATGGGCGGCATGACCAAGGCCGTGGCATCCGGCCTGCCCAAATTGCAGATTGAAGAAAACGCCGCCAAACGTCAGGCCATGATCGACCGTGGCCAAGAGGTGATCGTCGGCGTCAATAAATACCGCAAAGATCACGAAGACCCGATTGATATTTTGCAGATTGATAATGACAAAGTCCGCGCCGCCCAAATCGCGCGGCTGGATGCCCTGCGCGCGGGGCGCGATGATGCGGCCTGCAAGGCGGCGCTGGCGGCGTTGGAGCATTGCGCGCGGGACGGTGGCAATCTGCTTGGGGCGGCGGTCAATGCCGCCCGCGCCCGCGCCACAATTGGCGAAATCAGCACCGCGATGGAAAATGTCTTTGGCCGACATCAAGCCGAGGTCAAGACATTGGCCGGTATCTATGGTGCGGCCTATGATGGGGATGCCGATTTTGCGCAGATCCAAAAAGATGTTGAAACTTTTGCACAGGCTGAGGGTCGCCGCCCGCGTATGTTGGTCGTGAAAATGGGCCAGGATGGCCATGATCGCGGGGCCAAGGTGATTGCCACCGCCTTTGCCGATATTGGCTTTGATGTGGATGTTGGCCCCCTATTTCAAACCCCCGCCGAGGCCGCCCAAGATGCCATCGACAATGATGTGCATGTGGTGGGCATTTCCAGCCAGGCCGCCGGTCACAAAACCCTTGCGCCTAAATTGATCAACGCGCTTGAGGCACAAGATGCGGGCAATATTATCGTGATTTGCGGCGGCGTGATCCCATCACAAGATTATGATTTTCTTTATAAATCAGGTGTTAAGGCCATATTCGGACCCGGCACCAACATCCCCCACGCCGCGGCAGATATCCTGCGCCTGATCCGGCAGGCGGGCTAAAACCGCACAGCCCATCCTATTCAAAAAAGCTGTCTTCGATTGTGGCCAACGTATATGTTTCAACCACACGACACCCGATTTCATACGATATCATTAACCGCGCCAAACGTGCGCCATCAATCAAAACAATCCGCGCGCCCAATTTTTCTGCCGTTTCTTGGGCCGATTTAGAAAATTGCGACGTCGTCACAAAAATACCTTTTGTGACATCTTTCAAACCCAAAGCCCCATAAAAATCGCGTATATCGCCCGCCGCGACTGTGTTATCGGATTTATAGCGTTTGGCCTGAATATACACCTGATCCACCCCAAGCGGATCTAGGTTTATCACCCCATCCACGCCATTATCACCCGCGCGGCCCAATACCCTGCCCGCGCCTGCGCTATGGCCAAACCCCATGCGCAACAAAAGCTGTACAATCACATCTTCAAAAAAGGCCGGTTCGCTGTTTTGCAAACGTTCCAGCAAATCAACCGCAAGCGCATTTTGGATTTGATTATGCGCCTTTTCCAACACCTCATGTGGTGTGGTTTCATCGACTTCTGCCGGTTCTGGTTCCGTGACCTCGCCCGATGTCGATCGATTTTGAAACGTCCGAAATTTCTCGAATTTCTTGAGGTAGTTGATGTTGATCTTGGGTGGCGCTTCCAAAAGAACTGCGCGCCCGTCATCCGTGATCACGAAAGACCCGCGCCTTGGGGATTCAACCAAGCCTGCCTGCTTTAGATAAGCCCTTGCCCAATGCACACGGTTTGCAAAACGGGCTTGCTTACCACTGGGCAACATTTCGGCTTTTTCATCCTCGGTCAGGGCAAATTGGGTTTCCAATTGCGCCACCGCATCCGCTATTTTGATTTCGCCTTGCGCAGAAATTTCTAGAACTGGGCGCATAAGTGTTTGAAAATCTGGTATCATTCGAATTCCATTATCACATCATCCACGGCCAAATTATCGCCGGGTTGGGCGTTGATTTTCGCCACAATCCCGCGTTTATCGGCGCGCAGGATGTTTTCCATTTTCATGGCCTCAACGGTGCATAGGGCCTGGCCTTGTTGTACCTCTTGGCCTTGGGTCACATCTAGGCTTATCAACATGCCGGGCATGGGGCATAGCAATAATTTTGACGTATCGGGCGGTAATTTTTCGGGTATCCATCGCGCCAATTCGGCCTGACGCGGGGTGCGCACGCGGATATGCAAATCGGCACCGCGCGTTCTAATGCGATACCCGCCGGGGATTTTGCCGATTTTCAACGTGATATTTTGGCCGTTAATCATAAAATGGCCCAAGGCCTGCCCCAATTGCCAATCGGCACTCACACGCGCCTGAAACCCATCGGCAAAGGTTACGGTTGACCCGGCATGATCAGAGGCCAAAGTCACACTGTAATCTTGCCCCGCGATATTCACCACCCAATCATCGCCCACCCGGCGTTCGTGATTGCCCAAACGCCCCGAAATGCGCGTGCGCCGAATTTCGGCCATCCGATACATCGCCGCCGCCGCCGCAATCACATTGCGCATCATATCAGGGGCCAAGGTTACGCCTTCAAACCCATCAGGATATTCTTCAGAGATAAAGGCAGTGGTGACGTCGCCCGATACAAAACGCGGATGATCCATCACCGCGCTTAAAAACGGCAGGTTATGGCCAATGCCTTCTATTTCAAACGCATCCAACGCGGTGCGCATCGCCCCAATCGCGCCTTCGCGCGTTGGCGCCCAACTGCATAATTTTGCAATCATCGGATCGTAAAACATGCTGATTTCACCGCCTTCATAAACGCCCGTATCATTGCGCAACGCAATATGGCCCGGCGCATCATCGCCTTGCCATTTACCGGCATCGGCCAATGGCCCGGCGGCGATTTCCGCCGGTGGGCGATACCGCGTCAACCGCCCGGTTGAGGGCAAAAAATTGCGGTACGGATCTTCGGCATAAAGGCGGCTTTCGATTGCCCACCCGGTCAACGCAACATCATCTTGCGAAATGCCCAATGGGTGGCCCGCCGCAACGCGGATCATCTGTTCGACCAGATCAACCCCGGTAATCAATTCCGTCACCGGATGTTCCACCTGCAAGCGGGTATTCATTTCAAGGAAATAAAAATTCCGATCGCCATCCACGATAAATTCAACCGTGCCGGCACTGGTATATCCCACGGCCTTAGCCAAGGCCACGGCCTGTTGGCCCATAGATTTACGCGTGGCGGGATCAAGGAAAGGCGATGGGGCTTCTTCGATGACTTTTTGGTTACGCCGTTGGATCGAACATTCGCGTTCGCCTAGATAAATCGCATTGCCATGCGCATCGGCCAGAACCTGAATTTCGATATGGCGGGGTTGGGTGATGAATTTTTCGATGAAAATGCGATCATCCCCGAAACTGGCTGCGGCCTCGTTCTTGGAACTTTGGAACCCTTCGCGGGCTTCATCATCAGACCAAGCGATGCGCATCCCCTTACCGCCGCCGCCGGCGCTGGCCTTAATCATCACCGGATACCCGATTTGATTGGCGATTTTGACGGCCTCATCGGCATCTGCAATCACGCCCATGAAACCGGGCACGGTATGAACCCCCGCCCCCGCCGCGATTTTTTTCGAGGTGATTTTATCACCCATCTGTTCAATCGCCCCCGGTGGCGGGCCGATAAAGGTGACGCCTTGGGCCTGCAATGCCTGGGCAAAGACCTTGTTTTCAGACAAAAACCCATATCCCGGATGCACGGCATCCGCGCCCGTTTGCCCGATAGCATCAAGGATTTTGTCAATCACGATATAACTTTGGGCGGCGGGGGGCGGGCCGATATTCACCGCCTCATCCGCCATTTGCACATGCAACGCCGCGCGATCGGCATCTGAATAGACTGCAACCGTGGATATGCCCAGATTGCGCGCCGTTTTGATAACACGACACGCAATTTCACCACGGTTGGCAATCAGCAGTTTCTTAAACACCTTTGGAAATCCTTATTATTGGCATGACCCCCATGGGGGATTATAATAACAGGATTTCACCAAAAGCTATGCCATTAAAAACCGCAGGCACATAAATGCGCCCCATACCGGGTTAGCGCATACCCAAAGCTTCTTTATACATTTCCAACACGGCCTCTTGTTCGGCGATTTCGTCTTTGTCGCGCTTGCGCAAACTGACAATCATGCGCAGGGCCTTTTGGTCAAACCCACGTGATTTGCTTTCGGCATAAACTTCGCGAATTTGATCGGCGATATCCTTTTTTTCGGCCTCAAGGCTTTCGATCCGTTCCACGAATTGCCGCAATTCATCGGCGGTGACGTCATAGGTTTTTTGCGGGGAAAATTGTTCCATTCTGTGTGACCTTCCTCATCCAGATTATGGGCATAAACCGGCAAATGGCATTGCCCGTTCAACCCCATCTGGTTATTTATGCAGGCATTCATTCAATAGCCGCTTGTACATCGCATGTATAGCGCACAAAATCATCCCTGCAAGGCTTGCCTATAGGCGCGGCATGACCTAGCCCTGCAAATGGATTTGACGCAAGGACATAGATATGGATTGGTTGATAGGCGGCGGCACAACCTTGGCCGTGATCGGGTTGATCGGGTTGGTGTATTGCATTTATTCCGCGATTGCAGCGAGGCGCCAAAACCTAGATGATGATATCATGCGCGCGCGG
>CAZPSB010000020.1:0-12117 GCA_964589025.1 uncultured Jannaschia sp.
AAGGGTGACAAGGGCGTTCAAGGTGTTGAAATCGCCCTGAAACGCGCCGTAATCGGTTTCAAAGGCCCAAAACGCCAATAATATACCGCGACTGATACCAAAACGGCGGTCGATTTCATCAAACACCGCGCGATAGCGGGCTTCGTTGGCGCGGCCATTATCAATGCGGTTTTGACTGATGAGGCGGCGGGCGAAATCGGTGAAAGGCAAGGCGAACACACCTTGCCTGCGATCGGCATCAATGGCGCGTTGCAGGTAATCGGCCTGCGCAAAAAACGCGGTGATGTCGCTTTGGCTATGGCCGCGTTCGGCGGCCTCGGCCCGCAGGCCATCGACGAAATCTGCGAAATTGCCGCCACATTCCTGTGCGGTGGTGGCGGTTGTGCCCAACATGATCGAAAGGCAGGTTGCGATTGCAATACGCATGGTTCATCCTTTTGCCCGTTGCCCGGATATATTTGCCACAGCTTATCAGGCCTGTTTTGCAGAACAAGATCACATCCGCAAATGGATTTGCATCAGCAAAACACCGCCGATCCAAACCGGCGCATATCCGGTATCATGCAGCCTGCAATGCCTGTCTGCCATGGGGTTCAAGCCAATTGATCACAGGGTTGATCGGCAAAATACGATTGGGGTTAATGGTGTCATGGCTATAATGGTAATGGCGCACGATATGATCAAAATTGATGACATCGGCCACACCCGGCCATTGGTATAATTCGCGACTATAGGCCCAGATATTGGGGTAATCGACAATGCGTTTGCGGTTGCATTTGAAATGCAGGTGATAGACCAAATCAAACCGCACAAGGGTTGTGAATAGCCGCCAATCGGCCTCGGTTATGGTTTGGCCTGTAAGATAGCGGTGCGTGGCTAGGTGGTCTTCTAACCAATCTAGTGTGTCAAATAAGGTATGTACGGCAGCATCATAGGCGGTTTGTGAGGTCGCAAACCCGGCCTTGTAAACCCCATTATTGATATCGGAATAAATGCGTGTATTGATCGCGTTGATCTGATCGCGCAAATGCGCGGGGTAAAAATCAAGCGTATTGCCGGTGATCCCATCAAAGGCCGAATTGAACATGCGGATGATTTCCGAACTTTCATTCGATACAATCATGGCTTTATGTGTATCCCATAAGACGGGCACGGTCACACGGGTTGTGATATTGGGGTCGGCACGCAGATAAATATCGCGCATATAATCAGACCCAAACAGGCCATCGCCTGTCGCACCGGGATAATCGGTGGCAAAGGTCCATCCATCGCCCATCATATCGGGATGCACAACGGATATGTTGATGTGATCCTCTAACCCTTTCAGTGCGCGGAAAATCAGTGTGCGATTGGCCCAAGGGCAGGCATGAGACACAAACAGATGATACCGCCCCGATTCGGCTTTGAACCCGGCCTGGCCACTTGGCCCGGCCGTGCCATCGGCGGTGACCCAGTTGCGGAATTGTGCCTCGGTTCGTTTGAACGCGCCCCCGGTTGATTGCGTGTCATACCATTTGTCTTGCCATGTTCCGTCGATCAAAAGGCCCATCTGTCATTCCCCTTGGGTTGCAACCTGTTGCGCCAGACATAGCCAAGACCGCAGATAGGTAACATTCACAATTATCGCAGATAGTGTAGCGCAGAAATGCACACTGATAAGATAGTGCAGAAATGCACAATGCCGCGTGCTTTGCGGCCGATGGGTGATGCCCGCCTGCAAAGCCATCTTCACAGATTGCTAAAATCATATATAAACATACGTAACCGAAAGGGTGAGAGGCACAAACCATGGCTGATTTTTTACCGCAATCCATTCAAGATGAATTGGCCCAGGCCCGCAAGGCCGCGCGGCGCAAGAAATCGCGCTGGTCTGTGCATATCGCAGACGAGGCCGTGCCGATTGTCGAATATAACAGTACCGGTTTTGCCGTTGATGCCGATGATGCACCGCGCCTGCGTGGATTGATTGATATTTTCGAAGGCTCGCGGCACCTGTTTCAGGCATTGATTGTGGCCTCGGCGCGCGATGGCGATGTGATGCGATATGAATTCAAGCGCAACACCGCCGCAGGGGTGAAACCCCCCTCAGATTTCGACGAGGGCGCCGATGCGCCAACAATTTTATTGCCAAAAGGATAAGTGCAGGCCTATTTGCCCATTCGGGGTGGTTTTTGTCAAAACATCGTGTATCCCTTGGGTGATTTCGGGTGACAACCTAATTTTAGGGGGCTGCAATGATTAAAACGCCATATCTTTTGTTTTTGGGCGATGCGCCCGATCAACTGGCGGCCAAGGTCGCCCAAGGCATTCGCGACTGGCGCCCTGATAATGCAGTGGGTCAATTGCGCATGGCAGGGTGTCAGGCCGATATTGGGCTGGCGGATATGACATTGGCCGATGCCAAAGCCGCCGGTGCGCGCACATTGGTGATTGGCGTGGCCAATCGCGGCGGGGTCATTTCATCCGCTTGGAAACAGGTTTTGATGGCGGCATTGCAAGAAGGCTTTGATCTGGCCTCGGGGTTGCATAACCTGTTGCGCGATGAACCCGATCTTGTCGCACAGGCCCGCGCGACAGGGCAGGCCTTGCATGATGTGCGGGTGCCCGATGTCGATTACCCCATCGCCAATGGCAAAAAACGCAGCGGCAAACGGTGTTTGGCCGTAGGTACCGATTGTTCGGTTGGCAAAATGTATACCGGCCTTGCGATGGATCAGGCCATGAAGGCGCGCGGCCAGAAATCTACCTTTCGCGCCACCGGGCAAACGGGTATTTTGATCACAGGCAATGGCGTGCCTTTGGATGCGGTTGTTGCCGATTTCATGGCGGGTGCTGTGGAATATTTGACCCCTGATAATGACGCCGATCACTGGGATCATATCGAAGGCCAAGGCAGTGTGTTTCACGTGTCTTATTCCGGGGTCAGCATGGCCTTGATCCATGGGGGCCAACCCGATGCATTGATCTTGGCCCATGAACCCACCCGCCCGCATATGCGTGGCCTGCCCGATTATGCGCTGCCGTCGCTTGCGGCGTTGCGCGATACGGTGTTGCCTTTGGCGCGCGTGGCCAACCCATTGGCGCAGGTGGCAGGTATTTCCGTCAATACCGCCGCCATGGGCGAGGATGAAGCGATGAGCTATCTTGAACGCATCGAAAAACAAATGGGCCTGCCCACGGTTGATCCGTTTCGCCAAGGCGCAGACCGGTTATGCGATGCGTTGGATGCGCTATGATTTCTGTGCACCAAGATACGTTTCGCCTGACCGAAACCTTTACCATCGCCCGCGGATCACGGACCCAAGCACAGGTGTTGACCGTGGCCATCACGCGTGATGGCGTGACAGGGCGGGGCGAATGCGTGCCTTATGCGCGCTATGGTGAAACGCTGGCCTCTGTGACGGAAGATATTGAATGCCTGCCCGCCGATATCACGCGCGATGCATTGCAAAATGCCCTGCCGCCGGGTGCCGCGCGCAACGCGGTGGATTGCGCCTTGTGGGATTGGCAGGCCAAGGCCCAATTGATGCGCGCGCATCAATTGGCGGGTCTGCCGCCATTGGCCCCATTGGTGACGGCCTATACGGTATCGCTTGATACGCCCGAAAACATGTATAGGGCGGCGGTCAAACATGCCGCGCGGCCTTTGTTGAAAATCAAACTGGGCACGCCGGATGATATGGCGCGGCTGGAATCCGTGCGCGCCGGCGCCCCTAATGCCCGTATTATCATAGATGCCAATGAAGGCTGGAACGCGGATATCTATACCGAACTGGCCCCGCATTTGCGCCGTTTGGGGGTTGAAATGGTCGAACAACCCTTGCCTGCCAATGCCGATGACGCTTTGTTGGGTCTGGCCCGCCCCGTGCCTATTTGTGCCGATGAAAGTTGCCATGATCGCGCCAGTTTGCCCGCCCTGAAAGGCAAATATGATATGATCAATATCAAGCTGGATAAAACCGGCGGCTTGACCGAGGCCTTGGCCCTTAAATCGGCGGCCCAGGCGGGGGGGTATAAAATCATGGTGGGGTGCATGGTTGGGTCATCACTGGCTATGGCACCCGCCATTTTGGTAGCCCAAGGCGCGGCCATTGTTGATCTTGATGGCCCGCTTTTATTGGCCGAAGATCGCCAGCCCGCGCTAAAATTCGACCTTTCAACACTTTACCCAAGTGAAAAACCCCTATGGGGATAATCCCATAGGGGGTTGGTGCGCAAACACGCATATCAATCTATAAATGCGATTTCAAATCACGGCGTGCCAACAAACCCGCCTGCAACTGCGGTGTTGGAATTATTGCCATGAAACGCCCCAAGAACACCGGTTGTCCCGATATGGCCATCAAGATTTGCGCCAATCGAACCGGTCACATTGCCATGGGTGAGGAAAAAATCGCTGTAATTTGCGTTCACACGGCCTGATAAATCTGATCCGTTAATCCGGCCATTGATGGCAATTTCGCTATTTGAACCGGTTAAGGTGCCCGCCCCAAAATTTGCAGTCAGGCTAAGTGTGCCAGTTTCGGCTATGCGCAACGCATCAAGCGTGTTTGCCTGTGTACGGGAATCGCGCGTTGTCATAACGCGATACCCATAACGCACATTATATATTGCGGTTCCGGTTGTGGTCACAGTTGACCCTATATTATAGCCCGTTTGAATCCCCGCATAGGCCATGACCGTGGCATCATCGGTATCAATTGCGGTTGAATATGCAACCCTGCCTACATTTGGGTCTTCTAAATAGATACGCTGTACATTGCTTCCGCTGATTGGAACATAACCAGATGAATCCAGATTGCGAAACCCCGATGTCGCATAATCTTCGTCAAGCACCCCGCAGGACATGATGATGGCGGCCATTAAAGGAATTAAAATACGATACATTGCGTTTGCCCTTTTGTGATCCCTTTCCAATTGGCAAGGGGCGGGTGAGGGTGCAATATGTCAGTTTGACTAAAGCCCAAAATTTCGGCCATCGTCGCATAAATGTGACAGATACATGTTATGTATTGTAGGTCTTTGGCAGATTGATAAACTAACACATGGTTTAGTTCAGGATTGCATTCATATGACTCGTATCGTTTACGTCAATGGCACCTATCTGCCTGCGGAAGACGCCAAAATATCTATCTTTGATCGTGGGTTTTTATTTGCCGATGGTGTGTATGAGGTCACCAGCGTGCTGGATAGCAAATTGATTGATTTTGATGGTCACGTGAAACGCCTTGCCCGGTCTTTGGGTGAATTGGATATGGCCATGCCGATTTCCGATGATGATCTTTTGGCGGTGCATCGTGAATTGGTGGCGCGTAATGATGTTACAGATGGCATGATTTATCTGCAAATCACGCGCGGGGCGGCAGAACGCGATTTTGCCTATCCTGAAAATGCCAAGCCTACCCTTGTTTTATTCACCCAATCTGTGCCCGGTTTGGCCGATAGCCCAAAGGCAAAAACCGGCATCAAGGTGATTTTCATTGATGATCTGCGTTGGGGGCGGCGTGATATTAAAACGGTGCAATTATTGTATCCATCCATGGGTAAAATGATGGCCAAGGCCGCCGGTGCCCAAGATGCATGGATGGTGCAAGATGGCCATGTGACCGAAGGCACATCAAACAACGCCTATATTGTCAAAGACGGCAAGATCATCACCCGCCATTTGGGTAATGAAATCTTGCCCGGTATTACCCGCGCCGCCGTTTTGCGCTTTGCCCAAGCCGCACAAATGCAGATCGAAGAACGCCCCTTTACCCCGGCCGAGGCGCAATCGGCGGATGAGGCATTTATCACCTCAGCTTCGACCTTTGTGATGCCAGTGGTTGAAATAGATGGCGTGGCGATTGGCACGGGCACCCCCGGCCCCGTGGCCACGCGCCTGCGTGAAATTTATCTAGATGAAATGCGCAAGGCCGCGATTTGATCAACAGGCCGTGCGTGATGCGGGCCCTTGTGATCTATTGTCACCCAAACCCGCATAGTTTTACCGCCGCAATCCGCGATGTGGTGATGCAGCGCCTGTCAGCCGCCGGGGTTAAAACGCGCCTGTGTGATCTTTACGCCCAAGGCTTTGATCCGGTTCTGGATGCGAATGATTTGGGGGTATATGCCGATCCGGCCCGCAATCAGGCCGCCACGCAACGCCATTGCGATGATCTGGCATGGTGTGACACGTTGATCTTTATTTATCCGACATGGTGGTATGGGTTGCCCGCAATGATAAAGGGCTGGCTTGATCGTGTATTGGTGCCGGGTTTGGCGTTTCATCTTCCTGATCAACCCGCTGCGCCTATTCGCCCCGGTTTGCGCCATGTTAAACGATTGGGTGTCTTTACCACCTGCGGGGCGGGGTTTTGGATGATGCGGTTAATTGGCGCCCCGGGGCGGCGGCAATTGATGCGCGGGATTGGCCTGCTTTGTGCGCCGCAATGCCGCAAAATCTTTGCCGCGCATTACCGGATGGATCGTTCAACCCCGGCCAGTCGCGCGCGCCATCTGCGGCGCGTGGCGGCACGCATAGACCGCCTGATGCGTTAGGGCCGTTTGATCCAATCCAAGAAATCAGGCCCGGCTTGGGCGCGGATGGTGCGCGCCATTGCCTTGCCCAATTCGGCGGCGTCTTCAATCGGGGCGGTGGTGTCACCGGTGATGCGGTCCGACCCGTCAAGGCGCAGAATCTCGGCCCTTAGGCGCAGGGTTTGGCCCTGCAATTCGGCCAATCCGGCAATGGGCGTTTCGCATGACCCGTCAAGCCCCGCCAATAGCGCGCGTTCCGCCGCCAATCTATGGCCGGTCGGGATGTGGTGAATGGTCTCTAACATGGCGGCTATGCGCGTATCATTTGTGCGGCGTTCAATGCCGATTGTGCCTTGCGCAATGGCCGGCAGCATATCATCGGGGTCAATCGCGGATTTTGCGGTATCGGCCATATTCAGACGCCGCAGGCCCGCCATGGCCAAAAAAGTGGCATCGGCCACATGATTGGCCAATTTTTGCAACCGGGTTTGCACATTGCCGCGAAATTCCACAACCCTAAGATCGGGGCGATAGGCCTTTAGCTGCGCGCGGCGGCGCAGGCTGGATGTGCCCACCCGCGCATCGGGCGGCAAATCCGACAATGCGTCATGGTTTAGCGATACAAACGCATCGCGCACATCTTCGCGCGGCAGGTAACAATCCAACACCAGACCGGCGGGTTGATCCACCGGCATATCCTTTGTCGAATGTACGGCAATATCAATGGCGCCCGATAACAGGGCGTCTTCGATTTCTTTGGTAAACAGGCCTTTGCCGCCAATATCTTTCAAGGGGCGATCTAACACACGATCCCCGGTGGTTTTGATGATGCAAATCGCAAAGGCATCATGGGGCAAATCAAAGGCCGCACTTAGGCGCGCGCGGGTTTCATAGGCCTGCGCCAGCGCCAAAGGCGACCCGCGCGTGCCAATTTTCAGCGGCGCAGAGGGAGAGGGCATTGTAACTGTCATGGGGCTGTTTTACGGTGTGATGCGTGACGGGGCAATCATGTTCCGGTTGATAAGGGCGCGACAGGTTCGCCCAAATCCCAAAGGCAGGCCAAAAAGCAGGATATTCACATGACCCATCCCAAAAAGCTGTTGCGTTCTCTAGCAGGTGAGGCCCAAGACGTGCCCCCCATTTGGTTGATGCGCCAGGCCGGGCGGTATTTGCCCCAATATCGTGCCACACGCGCGCAGGCGGGGGATTTCCTGTCGCTTTGTTATAATCCTGATTTGGCCGCCGAGGTCACGTTGCAACCCATTCGGCAATATGGGTTTGACGCCGCGATCCTGTTTGCCGATATTTTGTTGATCCCCGATGCGCTGGGCGCGGATTTGTGGTTTGTCACGGGCGAAGGCCCGCGTTTGTCAACGGTGACGGGGGCTGTGGATTTGGCCAAGTTGAAGGGAAAGGATGATATCCATGATCATCTGGCCCCGGTATATGAAACCGTGCGTATTCTGGCGCGGGAATTGCCGGGTGAAACAACCCTGATTGGCTTTGCCGGCGCGCCTTGGACGGTGGCCACCTATATGATTGCCGGGCGCGGCACGCCTGACCAAGGCCCCGCGCATGCGCTGCGCCAAGCCAACCCGGCGGTGTTTGACGCATTGATGGATTTGTTGACCGAGGCCACGATTGAATATCTGGATCAACAGGTCAAAGCCGGCGCCGAGGTGATCAAATTATTTGACAGTTGGGCCGGGTCATTGCCTGATGATGCGTTTGAACGATACGCCCTGCAACCGGCCAAACGGATTATTGCGGAATTGAAATCACGCCATCCCGGCCTGCCGATTATTGCCTTTCCACGCGGTGCGGGCGATGCATATAAGGGTTTTGCCCCTGCCACTGGCGCGGATTGTGTGGCGATTGATACATCGGTTGATCCGGTTTGGGCGGCCAAAAACTTGCAGCCCGAAACCTGTGTTCAGGGCAATCTTGACCCGCAGCATATGATTACCGGCGGGCAGGCTTTGGTCGATGAAACACGCCGCATTGTGAATGCATTGCGCAATGGGCCGCATATTTTCAATCTTGGCCATGGGATCACGCCGCAGGCCGACCCTGATAATGTGCATCTATTGATGCAAACCATTCGCGGGGCATGAATTGACGGGTTGGGGGGCTTGACGTAACGCGAAAAACCGCCTAACTGCACCCCTTATCCGAGAATCAAATAGGGCCGGTTTATCCGGCTGTTTTTATTTTCGGTTCGTTCACCTTGCCGTTTGATGTGGCAAGGGTTGTGAAAAAAGGTTCTGGCGTTACGGAACCGCAACCATGAGGATACCATTTTGGCCCGTATTGCAGGGGTAAACATTCCCACATCCAAGCGCGTTCCGATCGCGCTAACATATATCGCTGGCATTGGTCATGCATCTGCCAAAGAAATTTGTTCATCTGTTGGCATTGATCTGACCCGCCGCGTCAATGAATTGTCAGATGCCGAAGTTTTGCAAATCCGCGAACATATCGATGCCAATTACAAAGTCGAAGGTGATTTGCGTCGCGAAGTGCAGATGAACATCAAACGTTTGATGGATCTGGGGTCATATCGTGGCCTGCGGCATCGCCGCAATCTGCCTGTTCGTGGGCAACGCACGCACACAAATGCACGCACCCGCAAAGGCCCCGCAAAGGCCATTGCCGGCAAAAAGAAATAAGGGGGCGTAGACCATGGCACGTGATCGTAAACCCGCAAAACGCAAGGTTTCCAAGAATATCGCAACGGGTGTGGCCCATGTGAATTCGACCTTTAATAACACTAAAATCTTGATCTCTGATGTTCAGGGCAACGCCATTTCGTGGTCTTCTGCCGGGGCGATGGGGTTCAAAGGCAGCCGGAAATCAACGCCTTATGCCGCGCAGATGGCCGCCGAAGATGCCGGCCGCAAGGCGCAGGATCATGGCGTAAAAACCCTTGAAGTCGAAGTGCAAGGCCCCGGTTCTGGTCGTGAAAGCGCATTGCGCGCTTTGGCGGCAATCGGGTTTGGCATTACGGCTATTCGCGATGTCACACCGATGGCGCATAATGGGTGCCGCCCACCCAAACGCCGCCGCGTTTAAATATGTTTACTGGCGGGCTAAGCCTTGGTTTGGCCCGCTATCGTCATTTTACCCTCGAGCGTCCCGTTGGCCATGGATCGGCCCGGACAAGAATGGAGGCGACGTATGATCCATAAAAATTGGCAAGAACTGATCAAGCCAACCCAATTGGTTGTAACACCTGGGGCTGATTCCACGCGCAAGGCCACCTTGGTGGCTGAACCTTTGGAACGCGGTTTTGGTTTGACTTTGGGCAATGCCTTGCGCCGCGTATTGATGAGCTCGCTCCAGGGGGCGGCCATTACATCGGCACAGATTGATGGCGTGTTGCATGAATTTTCATCTGTAACCGGCGTTCGCGAAGATGTCACCGATATCGTTTTGAACCTGAAAGGCGTTGCCATCCGTATGGATGTCGAAGGCCCAAAACGGGTTTCCATTTCGGCCAAAGGCCCGCGCGTTGTGACCGCCGGGGATATTTCGGAATTGGCCGGCCTTGAGGTGTTGAACAAAGATCATGTGATTTGTCACCTAGATGATGGTGCGGATCTATACATGGAATTGACCGTGCGCACCGGCAAAGGGTATGTTGCGGCTGATAAAAACCGGCCCGAGGATGCGCCAATCGGGTTGATCCCGATTGATGCGATTTATTCGCCGGTCAAAAAAGTGTCTTATGATGTGCAACCCACGCGCGAAGGCCAAGTGTTGGATTATGACAAACTGACGCTGAAACTGGAAACCGACGGGTCTGTTACCCCAGAAGACGCCGTGGCCTATGCCGCGCGCATTTTGCAAGATCAGCTTTCAACCTTTGTCAATTTCGACGAACCCGAAAGTGCATCCCGCGGCGATGACGAAGACGATCTGGAATTCAACCCGCTGCTGCTTAAGAAAGTGGATGAATTGGAATTGTCTGTGCGGTCTGCCAATTGCCTAAAGAATGACAATATCGTCTATATTGGTGATTTGATCCAGAAAACCGAGGCGGAAATGCTGCGCACGCCGAATTTTGGCCGTAAGTCTTTGAATGAAATCAAAGAGGTACTGTCAGGCATGGGGCTGCATTTGGGCATGGATATCATTGATTGGCCGCCCGACAATATCGAAGAATTGGCCAAGAAATTCGAAGATCAATTCTAAAAATTCAATAATGCCCGCATTTGGCGGGGAACATAAGGGGCAATCACCCCCAAGGTGAGGGCCGCATGATCGAAGCGGCCCCGGACAAAGTAAGAAGTTGAATTGGAGTAACAAGATATGCGTCATGCACGTGGATATCGCCGTCTGAACCGGACACATGAACACCGCAAGGCCTTGTTTGCGAATATGGCCGGGTCTTTGATTGAACATGAACAAATCAAAACAACCTTGCCCAAAGCCAAAGAATTGCGCCCGATTGTTGAAAAACTAATCACGCTGGCCAAACGCGGTGATCTGCATGCCCGTCGTCAGGCCGCATCGCAGTTGAAACAAGATGGCTATGTGACCAAATTGTTTGATGTGCTGGGCCCCCGTATGGCCGATCGCAAGGGCGGGTATATCCGCATCCTAAAGGCGGGGTTCCGTTATGGTGATATGGCGCCTATGGCGATTATCGAATTTGTGGATCGCGATGTCGATGCCAAAGGTGCGGCCGACCGCGCCCGGGTTGAGGCCGAAGAAGCCGCTGCAAAATAAACGTTTCAAACGCCGCCCCAAACCGGGCGGCGTTTTGATGTGTGGGGCACGCATAAAGACCCACCGTGCCTTACCCTTTGATAACATATTTGGGCTATGTCGCTTTTCCTTGATGTAAAACAGAATAGGAAAATCGGATATGCAATATGAATTCCGCGGTAAATCCTTGGCCGAGGCCGTATCCGGCGCCGTGCGTGGCGCACATAATCGGTTAGAACACAAAAGGGCGTATGATATATCGGCCCTGCCATTACGGTGGAGTGCATGGGTTGACGTCTGGGCCCAATTTGCCGTTTTGGGCCCAGATGCAGATCGCAATGTTACCCGCGTGCGTGTTAATTTTTTTGCCCGTCGTGGTGCATCTTCGTTTGATTATGAAATTGAAGGCGGTGATCGCCCTATTCGTGGATATGCAACAGGCACAAGTTCGGCATCCGCAACTGAAACCGTGACAATCACGGGCAATGTTGCGACCTCAATCAGGGTGCGCTGCAAAAGCCATTCGATGCCCCTACATATTCGGGTGACAACAAATTAATAGGCCAAGATTGTGTTGATCAGAACCCAAAACCTATATGGGGCCGTGACAAAGGCATAATCACCAACAAGAAGGGTGGATAGCATGTTGAGTATCATAACCGTGATATAGGCCCGCCTAAGGGTTTTTGTTTGATATATCCGTATGATATTCAACATGGCCAAGATTGCACAAATGGCCAAAAACACCGGCAATGGCATGCCCCCACCCGTAATTATGCATAATATCGCGGTGATTATAATCGGCAGCGCAACGTTAATCGCGACGAGGATTGACCATTCGCTGTCGATAAATCTATGCAGGGCGGCTTTGTATTGTTCTTCTGTCAT
>CAZPSB010000020.1:12127-12586 GCA_964589025.1 uncultured Jannaschia sp.
TTTATTTTATGTCGCATTGGTTAACTGTTGGTGAATGGCGCGGGGGGGTGGGGCCGGCTTGCCCAATATGGATATCTTTTCTTAATCTGGTTTCCGGCATACCTATATACCGAATGTCAACACAACCGTATCAGATTGGGCAGGGATTATGGATTTATTTGAACGCGATACGCCCAACCCGTCAGACCCCAACACCGCAGGCCCGCGCCCTTTGGCCGATCGGTTGCGCCCGCAATCTTTGGCCGATGTTGCGGGGCAGGATCATTTGCTTGGCCCATCGGGCAGTTTGCGGGTGATGTTGGATGGCGGGGCGTTGTCTTCGCTTATTTTATGGGGGCCGCCAGGGGTAGGCAAAACGACATTGGCACGTATTTTGGCCGAACAATCTGGCTATTATTTCGAGGCCCTATCAGCGATTTTTAGCGGCGTAAGCGATTTAAGAAAGGTTTTAAAGTCTTT
>CAZPSB010000020.1:12596-16722 GCA_964589025.1 uncultured Jannaschia sp.
GCAGGAAACCGATTTGGCCTTTGTGCAGATCAGCGCAATTTTTAGCGGCATGGCCGATTTGAAAAAGGTGTTTGAGGCCGCCAAACTGCGCCGCCGCACAGGCCAAGGCACGTTGTTATTCGTGGATGAAATTCACCGGTTCAACAAGGCGCAGCAAGACGGTTTTTTGCCCTATATGGAAGATGGCACAATTTTGTTGGTGGGTGCGACCACTGAAAATCCCAGCTTTGAATTGAACGCCGCCGTTCTTAGCCGCGCGCAGGTGATGGTTTTGAACCGGTTGGATGATGCCGCCTTGGCCGATCTTTTGGCGCGCGCCGATGACGCGCTGCCCACCCCTTTGGCCTTGGGTCAACAGGCCCGCGCCGCCGTTTTGGAAATGGCCGATGGCGATGGCCGGGCCTTGTTGAACTTGGTTGAACAAATGGCCACTTGGGGTGATCTGGGCGAAATTGACCGCGCGACATTGGCCAAACGGTTGCAACGCCGCGCGGCGCACTATGATAAAACGGGTGATGCGCATTATAACCTGATTTCGGCCTTGCATAAATCGGTGCGCGGGTCTGATCCCGATGCGGCACTTTATTGGTTTGCGCGCATGTTAGAGGGCGGCGAAGATCCTCGGTTTTTGGCCCGCCGCATCACAAGGATGAGTGTTGAGGATATCGGCCTAGCCGATCCCCAGGCGCAGCGTTTGTGCCTGGATGCCTGGGCCACCTATGAACGATTGGGATCGCTCGAAGGCGAATTGGCCTTGGGTCAAGCGGTATTATATTTGGCGCTGGCGCCAAAATCCAATGCCTCTTACATGGCTTATAAGGCCGCGCGGGCCAGTGCAAAATCCACCGGGTCGCACCCGCCGCCCAAACATATTCTAAACGCCCCAACAAAGATGATGAAGGATCAAGGCTATGGCGCGGGCTATGCCTATGATCATGATGCCCAAGACGGGTTTTCCGGACAGAATTATTTCCCCGATCACATGTCGCGTGCCGTGTTTTATGACCCCGTCGAACGGGGGTTTGAACGCGATTTGAAAAAGCGCGCAGATTGGTTTGCCGCCCTGCGGGCGCGGCGCAACGCTTGACTTTGCCTGCCTGCCGGGCCACAGGGCACATCATGGTGATGCAATATATATGGGTGGGTCTTGGTGGCGCGATGGGCGCGATGTTGCGGCTGGCGGTTGGTCAGGTGGTGGCGTTTCCCTTTGGCACGCTGGTGGTCAATGTATTGGGTTCATGCGTGATCGGGGGATTATGGGGTTTGGGCCTGCATGATAAAACCAGCCCGGTTTATGGGTTTGTGATGTTAGGGGCTTTGGGCGGGTTCACCACTTTTTCGAGTTTTTCGTTAGATGCGCTGCGCCTTGCACAATCGGGGCAGATTGGTATGGCCTGTTTATATGTGATGCTTAGCTTTGGTTTAACGCTTGGTGGATGCGCATTGGGATATATCATAATGGGGCGCCTTGCATGAGCCGAATACAAATGATCGACATTACTGCAGATAACGCAGATCAACGGCTTGACCGGTGGTTTCGGCGCATGTTTCCGCATATCCCGCAAGGGCGGATCGAAAAAATGTGCCGCAAGGGCGAAATCCGCATTGATGGGGGGCGGGTGAAACCGGCCACGCGGGTACAAGCAGGGCAGGTTGTGCGCGTTCCGCCCTTGCCCGATGCCGCCGCCCCTGCGCCAGTGCAACACAGCGCGGTGTCAGATACCGACGCGCAGATGATTCGTGATTGTGTGATCTTTCGCGATGATCATCTGATTGCATTGAACAAACCGCCCGGTTTGCCAACGCAGGGCGGATCAGGCCAAACCCGGCATGTTGATGGCTTGGCCGCGGCCTTGCGCTTTGGCCATGATGAAAAGCCGCGCCTTGTGCATCGGTTGGATAAAGACACATCCGGTGTTTTGATATTGGCGCGCAGTCGCAAATCCGCCCAAGCCCTGACCGCGGCGTTTCGGGCCCGCGATACGCGTAAAATCTATTGGGCGGCGGTGGCCGGTGTGCCAAGCCCGCGTTTGGGCACTATCCGCTATGGTCTGGTCAAGGCGGGCGGGCATGGGGCCAAGGGCGAAGGCGAAAAGATGCGGATTGTTGATCCCGATAAGGTATCTCAAACCCCCGATGCCAAACACGCCACCACCGATTACGCGGTGATGTCGGCCTTGGGCGGGCGGGTGTCATGGTGTGCACTTGTGCCGATCACGGGGCGCACGCATCAGTTGCGCGCGCATATGGCGGCGATGGGCCATCCGATTGTGGGTGATGGCAAATATGGCGGATCGGGGCAAGAAAACCTAGGCGATGGATGGGGCGCGCATTTGGGGGGCGAATTAAGCCGAAAATTGCACCTGCACGCGCGATCATTATCTTTTGATCATCCGTTTAACGGGTCGCGGGTCACGCTAAGCGCGCCTTTGCCCCGGCATATGGCGGCGACATGGGATACGCTGGATTGGCATATCGCAGATGCACCTGCCGATCCCTTTGATGAGGATGCCCTGCCATGACCCGCGATTTAAGGCTGGTGATTTTTGATGTGGATGGCACGTTGATCGACAGTCAGGCGCATATTTTGGCGGCGATGCAGCATGCCTTTGGCATATGCGCCCTGCCCATGCCGCCGCGCGAAAGGGTGTTGTCGATTGTGGGCCTGTCTTTGCCGGTGGCCTTTGCGCATCTGGTGCCCGATCATCCTGACAGGATAGAGGATCTATGCGCCGCCTATAAAGGGTCTTTTGCTGCGCTCAAGCTTAGTCAAAACCCTGATACGCAGTCCCCGTTTTTCCCCGGTGCTTTGGATATGTTGAATGCCTTGGCCGGGCAAAGCCATATTTTGTTGGGCATTGCCACGGGCAAATCACGGCGTGGGTTGGACCGTCTATTGGATGGGCGCGGGTTGCGGCGATTTTTTCAAACGGTGCAATGCGCCGATGACCACCCCTCCAAACCGCACCCATCCATGGTTGCGCGTTGTTTGGCCGATACTGGCGTGTCATCAGAATATGCCGTGATTGTGGGCGATACCAGTTTTGATATCGAAATGGGCCGGGCGGCGGGCATCCATACGATTGGGGTGACATGGGGGTATCACCCGGTTGAGACCTTGCACAAAGCCGGGGCGCATGCCCAGATAGATCGTTTTGATGATTTGCCGGCTGTGATAGATCAATTGATGGGGCCAGCATGACAGAATGGAAGGCAAAGCGGTTTTGGTCATCGGTCACGGTGGCGCGTGCCGATACCGGGTTTCACGTGCAGCTTGACGGGCGCAATGTGAAAACACCGGGCAAGCAAGTTTTGGTTTTGCCCACACACGCCTTGGCCGATGCGGTGGCACAAGAATGGGCCGCGCAGGGCGAATATATCGCGCCCGAAACCATGCCATTTACCCGATCTGCCAATGCGGCGCTGGAACGGGTGATGCCCGCGCAATCCGATATCATCACGATGTTGGCGGCCTATGGGCAAACTGATTTATTGTGCTATCGCGCTGATAAGCAAAGCGCGCTTGCCGCGCGGCAGGCGGCGGGGTGGGATCTGGTGCTGGATTGGGCGGCGGGCCGATATGGTGTGCGGTTGCAAGTGACATCGGGGATCATGCCAGTGGATCAACCGGCCAACGCAATGGCCGCCCTGCGCCAGGTCTTAGAAGGCTATGATGCGTTTCATCTGACCGCGATTTATGATCTGATCACCTTATCGGGGTCGATTATATTGGGTTTGGCGGTGGCGGATCGCCATCTTGGCGCTGATCAGGCCTTTGATCTATCGCGCCTTGACGAAGACTATCAGGCCGAAATTTGGGGCCAAGATGACGAGGCAGATACCGCTGCCGCCGCCCGCCGCGCGCAGTTTTTGCATGCCGATCATCTGTTGCGTCTATTGGGTACGGATTAGCCACCCAAATCACGTGGTGTCACAAAACCCTGCAATTTGCCGGATTGCGGCCTAAGGTTTGCCCATGTCGCCAGATCATCGAACCGCAAAACGGTTGTTGCCCCGGTGGGATAACGGGTGAAATCGTGATGCGCCACAGGGCGATGGGCCAAATAGGCCGCCAAATCACCAATGCCGGGATGGGCGTCAACGACAAGCCAATTGCACTGGTCGC
>CAZPSB010000020.1:16792-18203 GCA_964589025.1 uncultured Jannaschia sp.
AAAGGCCGCGCTGCAATATCACATCGGGCGGGCCGGCCATTTGGGCGGCGATGCCTTCCCATGTGTCTTGCGTGCGCCGTGCGGTGGAACATAAAACGATATCCGGGTGAACCCCCTTATCCCGCAAATAGGCGCCAATCAAAGGGGCGGCTGCGCGCCCGCGTGTGTTCAGGGGGCGGTCATGATCGGGCAAGGCCAGATCACCCCAATCTGATTTTGCATGCCGGGTCAGGATCAAAAAGCGCGCTGTCATGGGTGAAAATGGCGCATGTGAAAGGCTGATTGCGCGGGCAGGCGGCCATAGCTTTGGCTGATAGGGCAGGCGCGGCGGGCCTTGCAGCCTTGGGTCAGACAATCTTGCCCGGCTTTTGTGTCCAAAAACGCATGGCAGGCATCGGTGTCATAGCCATCCGGCCCAAGCGCGCCCACCGGGCAGGCGGTTGCGCAGGGGGTGGTGCATCTTTCGCAAGGCCGTGTTTGGGTTTCATGTGGCAATGCGATGTGATCACGCAAGGCCAAGGCGCCGCGAAATGACACCATCATCCCGGCTGTGTCATGCACCAATATCGTGACCGGGCTTTGCCAGATACGGCCTGATCGTTTGGCCCATGCGATAAACGGGTGCCAAGGTGGGCCGGCAAAAGGCAGGATCGGCTGCGCGTCGAATTGTACCGCCAAATCACCCATGACCCGGGTTGACCACCGATCAAGCGGATCAGGCCGGCCATCTTGCGCCTCGGGCGTGGATTGGAAATAGGGCCAGAATTCGGGGTCTTTCGGGCCAAACAAGATCAAGGTTTTGCATCCCTTGGGGGCGGCATCATTCGCATTGGGGTGAAAGGCCCCAAAGGGTGCAAGATGCATCCGGGCCGCCGCATCGGTGATGTCTTGGTACAGGGTCATCTTATCCTTTTGAAATCAGGCGCGAATCATCGAGCCCGCGCCATATTCGGTAAACAGTTCAATCAACACCGCATTTGGCACACGCCCATCCACAATGGTGCAGGCCCGCACGCCATTGCGCACCGCATGCACTGCCGTTTCTGTTTTGGGGATCATACCCCCGGCAATGACGCCGCTTGTGGTCATATCCTCAATATCTTGTGCGCTTAGGGCGGTGACAATATCACCATTGGCGTTTTTGACCCCCGCCACATCGGTCAGCAATAACAAACGATCTGCCCCCAAAGCCGCCGCAATCGCCCCGGCCATAGTATCGCCATTGATGTTGAATGTTTCGCCTTGGCGCCCCGCCCCAATCGGCGCAATGACGGGGATCATGTCATCGGCAAATAAATGGCGCAAAACATCGGGCTTGATGTCGGTTGGTGTCCCAACAAAGCCCAATTCAGGATTGGCCGCATCACAAGTCACCAAATTCGCATCCTTGCCCGATAGGCCAACTGCCTGC
>CAZPSB010000021.1:0-6676 GCA_964589025.1 uncultured Jannaschia sp.
TGGTGTTACGGCGGCCTGCACCTTTTGTGTTCCACACCCTTCCCTTGCTGAAGATCTGGTGAGTGTCGTTGAAGTCGATGCGCAAGCGGATGCTGATGACATATCTGTCATCAAAGCGCTGATGGAAAAGCTGGTCACCTACAAGGTGCCAACGGCCATTCGCATCGTCGAGCACATACCTCGAAATGCGATCGGGAAAATCGTCAGATCAGATGTCAGACAGCAGTTTCTTGATCTGTTCTATCCAGCTTTCGAACCGGCAAGTACGGCGCTTGAAGAACAACTAATCAAGTTCTGGGAAGAACACCTTCCCGTTGATCGTATTGGCGTTTTTGACAACATCATTCTCTCTGGAGCAGACCCGCTACTTGTGTCGTCTCTCAAGCAGAATGAAATGATCGCAGGGCTCTGTGTTGCATTCTTGCTCAGATACCCGAACGTGAACGCACAGGCAAAATACCTACAATTGGAAACAGTAGAATGATCACTACAGACAAAGAATATTTTGGCTTGTCCAAACTGAAGACAACGATTTGCATCGCACCCAATCCAAAGGCCACCGATCTCCGTGTAGGGATCATTAATCTGATGCAGGATAAGAGGTCAACCGAGGCACCTTGGTTCCAAGTTCTGTCCGAAGTCGAACAAGACTTGCATATCTCCTTTTTTCGGTTGCCGGACTATGAGGAGCCGCTCGAGCACAGGGCCTATTTCCACAGCTTCTACAACGAGGCGACACCCAAGAAAATCTACAAACTAGATGTCATTATTGTGACGGGCCTTCCGGCGGGCGGATTTGAACACCCGTTTCTGGATTTCCCGAATTGGGCCGAGCTGGCAAAGGTATTTGACGAAGCGAAATCCAGAGGCATCCCTGTCTTGGGGTCCTGTTGGGCGGGATACGCATTGCTATTTCATCGCTACGATCTCATGGCTGACAAATACGAAAAGAAACATTTGGGTCTGTTTCGTCAAAACGCCTTTCCCTGCATGTCAAATCCAGAGTTCTCGGCCTACTTGCCCCAAGTCATGTCCGTCGCCCGGCGGCTGAATCTGCCGACCAGCCATGTGCAGAATATTCCAGAATTAGACGTTCATTGGGGGAAAGATGACACAGGAATATTCTTGGCGACTGATAACGCGACCCGGGACTTGTTCATTCACAGCCATGTTGAATGCGGATACGGTTACGCACGCGCGGAATATGAAAACGATGTACGCAATGAAATAGATTTCGTCGGTGGTGACATTCCGTTCAAATCTAAGGAGGCCGAACAAGCCGCATTGGTTTGGCAGGCCTCTGGTCGCATTCTCATGCGTGATTGGTTCTTGTGGCACAAAAGCAGCTGTAGCTAAGCATAGACTTGGCGGGTTTGGCATGACCGATGGGAAGCCGGATCTGATTGGTTCGGTTTCGGTTTCCCCCCAAAGCAGCCATTTGAAAAATCCCCAGCCGTGAACGGCATCGCCCAAGCTGCGCGCATCGTGAAACTCGGCTTGGTCCGGCTCCTCGATGGTCGGAGCGGCCCGCCGCGAAAAATCCATCGAACAAGGCATCACTGTGCGGGCGGGACGGCATAGATTGCAAAGCGCGTTTGAGGCCATAGTGGAAACCGGCGTGATGAAATCTCGCCACGGATGCGCAGCACACTCCTTGGGCTATATGGAGATTGGCTCTGGATTGATGAACGGATCAGGGCACTCTCGTCAGGGATTTAAGCAATCAGTAAGTCAAAGGAAAACAGTGCCAACATCATGATTATCCCCGGGATCGGTCCGCTGATCTCAACAGCCATTGTCGCCGCCATTGGCAAGGGTGAGGTGTTCGACAGAGGTCATGACTTTGCGGCCTAGCTCGGCCTCGTTCCGCGACAGTCAGCACCGGGGGGCAGGCAATCCTTGGTCGGATCAGCAAGCGGGGCAACGGTTATCTCAGGATGCTTTTGGTACAGGCCGCCAATGTCATCTTGATGCGTCCACACCATTGGGATGCCTTGGGGTTGGGGCCATAGCTGAGAGGCGTCAAGGCACGCATGCCCCACAACAAGGCGGCAGTCGTCTTGGCCAACAAATTGGCCCGCACCGCATGGCGCATTCTGCGTCATGGATCGCAGTATACGGTTCAAGGAGATGAGCCTTTGGGCGGCGCATTTCTTGAAAGAGATGATGGTTGTCCGTTGTGATGGAGGTGCGAACCAAACCATCGAAACAAGGAGATCACGATGTTGAATACATCTGATAAGATCATCAAACACAAGACCAGATTTCTGAACCTGGCCGGGAACTTGGGAATGTGTCCAAAGCCTGCCGGGTCATGGGCCATTCTACCGTTACAAATCAACGGTCGATGAAGGCGGCGTTGAAATCCTGTTGGAACGCACAAGGCGCAAGCCCAATCTGGCGAACCGGGTGGATCAGGCGACCGAAGATGCTGCCATCAAATCTGCCGCCGGCTTGCCGGCCTATGGTCAGGCCCGTACGTCCAACAAGCTGCACAAACCGGGCGTCTTTGTCTCACCGTCCGGCGTCCGGTCGATCTGGCCGCGTCATGATCTGGCACATTTCAAAAGCCGGCTTAAGGCGCTGGACGCTCTGGTTGCCGAGGACGGCGGCATCCTGACCGGGGCGCAGGTGCAAGCCCTTGAAAAGAAGAAGCACGACGATAAAGCCTGCTGCGCGATCGAGACAGCGCATCTTGGCTATCCGGGGTCACAGAGCACTTTCTGGGTTGGCACATTGAAAGGCGTCAAGCGCGTCTATCAGCCGACCCGCATCGACACCTGTGCCAAGATTGCACATGCCAGGCTCTACACCAACAGCATGCCGGTCACGGCCGCCGATCTGTTCAATGATCGCGTGCGACCCTTCCACGATGAACACGACCTGACAGATGCCGCCAGAAAAACGGCCAACTGTCAGATCACACCTGAACCAATACACATCACAAAGCAGAAACTGAATGAGAAATGCCCGCCGATTTGAACATTTAACTGTCTTTCGGCTTCTTTCGCGTCACAGTAAAAAAGCCCACCTGTTCGCGCACTTCGTCCTGTTCTAGCTCTCTTTTGGGCTTGGTATCTAACGCTCTATAGCTTGAATTTGTGCGTCTTATAGAAGCCTTTGAGCTGCTTGCCCTCTTTGCCACAAAACACGAAATCATCAGCTTCTGTATGCCCTGTCAGCTCACAAACCTCTTTGTAGATGGCAACGCATTCAGGCCGGGCGACAGTTAAGCGTGAACCCGTTTTTGTGTCCTGCGCAACAGTTATGCGCAGTGTGAGCATCTGCGCTTCATCAGTCAGCGTTCGCCTAATATCCCCCTGTCGCAGTGAGAACACCTCACCTGTTCGCATATCCGTGTTCACCATCCAATGTATGAACAAGCGACACAGCTTGCGGCGATAGATATGGGCGGAGTTCACACGACTATCTTTCTTGCCTTTGCCAACCGCCCATTCATCCAAATATGCGCTGATGCGCGTCCATTCATCTGTCTCAAAGCTCGCCCGTCGCGTGTCAGCTACACCTTTGCGCAACAGCGGATGCTTGATGATTGGCATGTAGGTGATGCGCCTGTTTGCATGCGCCCAACCGAATATCTCGCGCAGCACAGCCTGTTCCATGTCGAGCGTCTTTTTGAACGGTGTGATTGCATGGTTTGGGTCCTTCTTGCGCTCTTCTTCGCCAGAGTCTTCCCAATAACGCAACCGCCAAAACGCAACCGCCAAGCCCAAAAGCCTTGCACGGTTTTCTGCTCTAAACCGTCGAGCTTGAAATCGCCGAAATATGCGAGGAAGTATCGCAGCGCGCATTTGCCGTGCCACTCGATACGGTCAACCTTCCCTGCACATCCTTTCGCAATAGCTGTCACACGAAGTTCTTCCTCCTTCTGCGCCCACCAAAGCGCATACATGTCGCTAAATCGCAGCTCTTTCGCTGGCTTCTTGTCACGCATCCGCAAACGCAGATCGTCAAACTTCTCCAACGCGCCGCGCTTGGCTTCGTCTAAATCCGTCTCATCAGTCGTTTCTTGTACGTATATACGCCTGCTTCCATCCACGTCACGCATACCGCGCACATGGATGCGCATGTGATAAATGGGCCGTTTTGCATGTTGGCGATGAAAAAGAATGATTTGGCCGTCTTTCAGTTCGACCTTGTTCTTATACGACTTCGACATTCGACCATGCTTAGAACCACTTTCTTGTAAAAATACTGTAAGATCACAGCATGTTTTGGTTTATCGAAATTCGATCTGTAAAACTTTTGCCAGCCCACCAAAAGAAAAAGCGTCACTCGAAAGTGACGCTTTTCCAATGACATAGCGTTTTGAAGCCCTGCAAAAGCCTCAGCGCTTGGAAAACTGGAAGCTCCGGCGGGCTTTGCGTTTGCCGTATTTCTTACGTTCGACAACCCGGCTGTCGCGGGTTAGGAAACCGGCGGCTTTTAGTGCACCCCGCAAAGAGGGTTCGTAAAGTTGCAATGCCTTTGAAATACCGTGTTTCACCGCACCGGCCTGACCCGATAAACCGCCGCCTTTTACGGTGGCCATCACGTCAAATTCACCATCTACGCCGGCAACTTGAAACGGTTGACGCAGGATCATTTGCAACACAGGGCGCGCAAAATACACGTTGATGTCTTTGCCATTTACAACCACTTTGCCAGAACCGGGTTTGATCCAAACGCGGGCCACGGCATCTTTGCGTTTGCCGGTGGCATAAGACCGGCCCAACGCATCACGCACAGGTTCGCGCGGCGCGGCATCAACCACTGCGGCAACATCACCTGCATCGGTTGAGGTTTGCAAATCTTCTAAAGAATTCAAAACATCTGCCATTTATCAGCTCCGCGTGTTTTTGGGGTTCATGGATTTGACATCCAGAACAACCGGTTGCTGGGCCTCATGCGGGTGGTCCGCACCAGGATAAACGCGCAGATTTGTCATCTGCTGGCGCGACAATGGACCACCGGGCAACATACGTTTGACGGCCTGCACCACGATACGTTCGGGATGCGCGCCTTCTAGGATTTGGCCAGTGGTGCGGGATTTGATACCGCCCGGATAGCCCGTGTGCCAGTAATTTGGTTTATTGCGCTTGTTGCCCGTGATCTGCACCTTATCGGCATTGATAACGATTACATTATCGCCCATATCCATGGATGGCGTAAAGGTGGCCTTGTGCTTGCCGCGCAAACGCATGGCGATGATCGACGCAAGACGGCCCAAAACAACGCCTTCGGCGTCGATCAGGATCCATTTCTTGTCAATATCCGCCGGCGTGGCAGAAAAAGTTTTCATAACTCTATCCCTATATGTTTGGGGAATCTAAAGATGGGTTGGTTATACAAACCAAAACAAAAGGCGCAAGGGTTTTTTTTCGAATAAATCGATTGAAAACAATATCTTAAAATTAAGGTATTAAAATACCCCAAATTTTTTGCCTTTTTGCCCGCCATTTTGATGCTAAACTAAGGCGCATCACCCCAACCCGAGGTCACAATGTCAATTGTTTTTCCCATATTCGCCACGCTTATCCTGTTTGGGGCTGCAACGGCCTGCGGGATGTATCCGGTCAGGAAACTAATCGAAATCTACGAAGGACGCCGCGAACTCAAACAAGGCTCAACCGGTTGGATTGTGACATTGGGCGGGTGGTCAATCATTGGGATTTGGGTCTTGATGACATGGTTTTGTGCCACCGTGATCGGCAATTGGGGCGCAACCGGGGATTTTGACGGTGCGATAGACCGATCTTTGGTCCGATTATATGTCATCATGGAAATCATTCTTTTGATGTTGGAATCTGATTGATGACACAAACCGCCATTCAAGATGACCTGCAATGCACCAATTGCGGCGGGCAATGTGTGTATTCCCCCAAGGCTAAGGCCTTGGAATGCACCAGTTGCGGCACCCAGCGCAAAATTGCGGGTGACCCATTTGGCGCGGCGGCGCGCGAAGCGGCGCGCGAATTTGCCTATGATCCGACCCAACAAGATGAACCTGATCTGAAACATCGCACATATGTGCATCACTGTATGACATGTGGCGGGGATGTGGTGTTTACCGGCGCGGCCCTGTCTGACAGATGCGCCTATTGCGATAGTCCGGTGGTTTTGGCCACCTCTGACAAGGCCTATGCCAGCACCGCGATGATCCCGTTTTCGGTTGATCAAACCACCGCCACGCAAAACGCGCGGGATTGGGCCCAAAAACGCCTGGCTGCACCAGATGATCTGGGCGATGTGGTGGATAAGGCGCGGATTGTGGGGATATATGTGCCCTTTTGGACCTTCGACACCCAAGAAGCGATCAAATACACCGCAAAATATCGTGTCAAATCAGGAAAGATAACCTATACGCGATCGACATCGGGCGCGTTTCATATGAAATTTGATGATCTTTTGGTGCCGGCCTCATCGCATGTTACACCCTTGATTCGTGATGGTATTTTGCATGATTTTGACCCTGAACGCCTGCGCCCTTATACGCCGGGCTATTTGGCCGGGTTTGGCGCAGAACGCCATCATCAAACTGTGGATGAAGGTTTGAACGCGTTTGAACGCGACAAAGACATTTTGATCCGCAATCGCATTCTCTTTCATCTTTTTAAAGAAGCTAGGAGAATTGAACTTTACTCCATACTTTGTGCGGTCTAATTCGGTATTAAAC
>CAZPSB010000021.1:6686-10878 GCA_964589025.1 uncultured Jannaschia sp.
CGCATTCTCACCAAACGATTGCGCGGCAAACGCGTGATCAACATGCATTATGAAACCGACACAAGCGGCATTCATTACCGGCGGATTTTACTGCCGGTCTGGATCATGCATTACACATATGACGACATCCCCAAAAAGATTGTGGTATGTGGTATCCATGGCCGCAGCTTTGGCGAACGCCCGTTTTCAATGCGCAAACTGGCGCTTTATGCTGCGGCTATATCTTTGGCGGTGATCCTGTTTGGCATCATCTTGGGAATCAATGTGGACGACAACCAACATACGCCACCTGTTTTGAACACACCACCCCTGCCCGATTATAGGATCAAAGGGTAAAATGATACATCTATGAATATGCGCCCCTTGGGTCACAAAGGTGCCAAAGGCCATCATTCAACCAAACGCACCATGCCGCCCGCGCTGCGTTCGATTTTTTGTGTCATTTCCAACATAACCAAGGCCTGCGATACTGTGCGCGCATCATGACCGATATCGCGAATCAATTGATCTTCGGCAATGGGCTGCACCCCAAGATGCACCAAAATGGCGGCTTCGACAGTATCTTGAGGCATGGCCGGTTGCGGTGGCGGCGATGGTTGCGGTTTGGGGGCGGCGGCAGGCGGGCCAAGCGGTAGGGGCGGTTGGGGGACAAACCCATCTTGCAAAGCCTCAATCACATCTTGGGCGTTGCGTACCAAAACCGCGCCATCGCGCAACAATATATTGCACCCCGATGCGCGGCTATCCATCGGATGCCCCGGCACGGCCAAGACATCGCGCCCTTGATCCAAGGCGATTTTGGCCGTAATCAGCGACCCTGATTTCGCCGCTGCCTCAACCACCACAACGGCCTGCGCAAGGCCCGATACAAGGCGGTTACGTTGGGGAAAATGGCGGGCTTGGGGTTCCAACCCAAAGGGGTGTTCGCTGATGCGTAACCCACATTTGCCGATATCGCGCGCAAGGCCTGCGTTTTCAGCGGGGTATAAAATATCCAATCCGCCGGCCTGCACGGCAATGGTGCCGGTTTCCAAGGTCGCGTGATGGGCCAAGGCATCAATGCCGCGCGCAAGACCGGATACCACAACAAACCCCGCCTTGCCCAAATCGGTTGCCAAATGCCGCGCCATGCGTGCGCCCAAAGATGACGCATTTCGTGTGCCCACAATGGCAATGATGGGCCGGGTCAACAATGATAAATCCCCCAAGGTCCATAAAACCGGCGGGGGGTCTTTTATATCGGTCAAGGGCGCGGGGTATAACGCATCCCCCAAGGATAACATCCGCGCGCCCATACGTTTGGCGGCGCGCAATTCGGCCCGTGCCATGGCATCGGTGCAGGTTTGGTATGTTTCAACACCTGCGGCTTTGGCCACATCGGGCAACGCCGCCAATGCGGCCTGTGCGGTGCCATGTTGGGCCATCAGGCGTATATAGGTTGCAGGCCCCACGCGGCGCGATCGGATCAAACGCAACCGCGCGATCTGATCATCTTGGTCGCGCGCAGGGGGCGGGGTGTAATCCAGGGCCGGTTCGGCAAAACCTGATGAAAAATAATCTGCATCTGACATGATGCCTTATTACAAGGCGATAGTTAACCACAGATTAATCATGCCGAGCCCGTAACGCATCTGGGCATATCCATAATGCAGAACACCACATAATCGTTGCGTATATCACACAAATGGGCACAAACAATAAAGCCTCGGCATATAGTCGTGAGAGTTGCGATATCGGCCCGGATTGCACTGCAACGAATACGAAACATCCCACCCCTGCCGTTAACATGGCCGTTGCCCAACCTGCATACCCAAACCGCATGGCCACCCCCATGATACACATGCCCAAAGGCACCAAAACAATGCCATAGATGGGGGAAAAAACGAGTATAAGCGCAAAGACACCAACCGCATCAATACTATCGCGGATTGATACAAAATATTGATCCACTAAGGCAACAAAAGACGCGGCAATACCCCCTAAAATAGCGGGCACACATAATGTGATTAAACCAATCAAAACAATTGCTTTGCCTGACAACATACGGTGCCCTTTGACCCGGCTGCGAAACATCATTTTTAGCGCGTTCATAATGCCGCCCCGCCGACGGTTAATCCACCAATTAACAATGTCGGCTGGCCCACGCCAACCGGCACCCACTGGCCGTTTTTGCCACAATTGCCCATGCCCGGATCAAGGGACATATCATTGCCAATAGCGCGAATTTTCTGCATCGCGGTGGGGCCATCCCCGATGAGGGTCGCACCCTTGACGGGTGCACCGATTTTGCCATTTTCTACGCGATAGGCCTCGGTGCAACTAAAGACGAATTTGCCATTGGTGATATCGACCTGCCCGCCGCCAAAGCCCACGGCATAAATCCCGTCTTTGACATCGGCCAGAATATCGGCCGGATTGGCATCGCCGCCCTGCATATAGGTATTGGTCATGCGCGCCATGGGGGCGTGGGCGTAACTTTCACGCCGCCCATTGCCGGTTGGGGCCACACCCATCAAACGCGCCGATTGGCGATCTTGCATATAACCCACCAAAATCCCGTCTTCGATCAGGGTGGTTTTTTGCGATGCGGTGCCTTCGTCATCAATGGTGATCGACCCGCGCCTGTCGGGAATTGTGCCATCATCAAACACCGTCACACCGGGGGATGCGACGCGTTGGCCCATTAATTCGGCAAAGGCCGATTGTTTCTTGCGGTTGAAATCGCCCTCTAACCCATGGCCCACGGCCTCATGCAGTAAGATACCCGGCCAACCGGGGCCAAGCACGACATCCAATTCCCCCGCAGGGGCGGGCACGGCGGATAGGTTGACAATGGCAATGCGCAGAGCCTCTTGTGCGATGGGCTGCCAATGATCGCGTGCCATCAACCCGGTGATGCCCATGCGCCCCCCACCCCCGGCCGACCCTGATTCGCGGCGGCCATTTTGTTCAACAATGACCGAGATATTAAGCCGCACCATCGGGCGGGTATCTTGGAACTGGCGGCCTTCGGGGCGCAAAATCACGATATCTTGGTGCGACGCCGCCAGCGACACCGACACCTGCACCACACGGGCATCAAGCCCACGCGCATAGGCATCAATTTCAGGCAAAAGTTCCAACTTCGCAGCAAAGGCGATTTCGGCAATCGGGTCAATGGGCGCATAAAGGCGGTTATTGGTTCCGGCGGGTGACGGCGCCATCACACCGCCCCCATCCCCCACGGCCAACCGCGCGGTTTGCGCCGCGCGCGCCAATGATTTTTCATCTAATGTGGTTGAATGCGCATAGCCCGCCACATCCCCCTTGACCGCGCGCAAACCAAACCCTTGGATTGTGTCATAACTGGCCGATCGCACCCGCCCATCATCAAACACCAAAGCCTCGGATTGGCGGCGTTCCATAAATAATTCCCCATCATCGGCGCCTGCGGTGGCCTGGCGCAAAATATCAAGGGCGGTGTCTTGGTCTATTTGAGTTTCAAACGGTTGAAAGGGGTTATCTATTGCCATTTTCGGTTCTCCGCTTATGTTGCGCGCCATGATATGCATCACATTTGCCGCAGGGTGAGACATTAAGACCACCTGTCTTGTATGTATCATGCCTATATGATGCACGATAACGAAAACACAACTGATTGCATGTGGCCCATGATCCGCATGCCTTAGAGAAACGGAATGGACATATGCAGATTGCATCGAAATTAGCGGGTCTTTTCACAGGCATTGGCGCATTTGTTGCAACAAATGCCGCCACAGCACAGACCACCGGCCTGCGCGAAGGTCTTGATATCATCGGCACCCCCGAACCGGGCGCAATGGGGTTTCAACCCGGCGTGACCGATCTGGCCCGCGATATTCGTGATCTGGACACGTTTCTTTTGGTGATTGTGACCGCGATTGTTGTGTTTGTGACCGCGTTGTTGATTTGGACCATCATCCGCCACAATGCCCGCGCAAACCCGACACCCGCGCAATTTACCCATAACACCAAGATCGAAGTCGCCTGGACAATCATACCGTTGATTATCCTGATGGTCATCGGCGCGTTTTCCCTGCCGGTTTTGTTCCGCCAACAAACCATCCCCGATGCCGATGTTGTTGTCAAAGTCACTGGCTATCAGTGGTATTGGTCTTATGAATACCCCGAACATGGCATCGAATATTTCAGCTATATGTTGAACGAAGATGAA
>CAZPSB010000021.1:10888-11853 GCA_964589025.1 uncultured Jannaschia sp.
CTGGGAGCGAACCGTGGAATTCAAGAGCTGGAACGAGGGAACCGACAAATCACTCACCCTGATCATGGCCCCGGCCAACGAAGATGAACTGGCCGATTATGGGTATAACCGCGATGAATTCCTGTTGGCGACTGATACCGCAATGGTGGTGCCAACCGGGCAAACCGTTGTGGTGCAGGTTACATCCGCCGATGTGATCCATTCTTGGACAATTCCCGCCTTTGGCGTCAAACAAGACGGTGTGCCCGGGCGTTTGGCCGAATTGTGGTTCGAAGTCGACCCCGGCCAAGAAGGCGTGTATTTCGGCCAATGTTCGGAATTATGTGGTGCGAATCACGCCTATATGCCGATCACCGTTTTCGCCGTCACGCCCGAAGAATACGACGCCTGGATCAATGGCGATGCACAGGAATTTGCATCATCGGGAATGCGCGCGCCGCGGTCTCTTGAATTGGCAGCGGTGCAATAATCGGCACATGACACGCGGCATATAACACAAGGGCCATTGGCATGACGGATACGCAAATCAATACACATACAGGTGACAAAGGTGATGATGCATCCTTTGTTGATTATGTGCTATTGTTGAAACCGCGCGTGATGTCATTGGTTGTGTTCACGGCTTTGGTCGGCCTATTGGCCGCGCCCGGCCCAATCGACCCGATGATTGGTTTTGCCGCGATTTTATTCATCGCCCTGGGGGCGGGGGCGTCAGGGGCGCTGAATATGTGGTATGATGCCGATATTGATGCCGTCATGCACCGCACTGTCACACGCCCCATCCCCGCAGGCCGCGTCACACAAAGCGAAGCCCTTGGCATTGGCATATCCATCAGTGTGATGTCGGTTGTGATGTTGGGCTTGGCCACCAACATTCTGGCGGCGGGTCTTTTGGCATTCACCATCTTTTTCTACGCCGTGATTTACACGATGTGGTTAAAACGATCAACGCCACAAAACATTGT
>CAZPSB010000021.1:11863-18009 GCA_964589025.1 uncultured Jannaschia sp.
GGTGCGGCGGGGGGATTTCCACCCATGATCGGCTGGATCGCCGCCACAGGCGCCATTTCCATCGAAGCAATCCTGATGTTCGGCCTGATCTTCATGTGGACCCCGCCCCATTTCTGGGCCTTGGCGTTATTCATGAAATCAGATTACCACAAGGCCGATGTGCCCATGTTGACCGTCACACATGGGCGGGGTGCAACGCGCAAGCAGATTTTCATTTACACGGTTTTGTTGGTTCCGGTGGCCCTTGGCCTTGGGTTTACATCTATTGGCGGACCAATTTATCTGGCGACAAGTGTGGTTTTGAATGCCATTTTACTAACCGGTGCGTGGCGCATCTGGCGTGGCCAAGATGAAGACGCCATTCAAAACGATCACAAGACAGAAAAATGGTTTTTCCGGTTTTCGATCTTGTATCTTTTCCTGCATTTCGGGGCCATTTTGGGCGATACGGCCCTGCGTCTGTTTGTTGGGGGGATATAAGATATGCCGATTCAAAAACAGCATGATCTTCACAAACGCCGCGCGGGTCGCAATATAGGCCTTGGCCTATGTCTGGCGGCCTTTGTCGTGATTGTCTTTGGCCTAAGTATTGCCAAGGTCCGGCAGGGGGCGTCACTTGAAGCCTTTGACCATCAACCGCGCATATCCATACCCCCGCAATTGATGAGGCCGCCGAATGATACCACAAGCGACACAAAACAAACGCGTTGTGTTGGGTCTGGTTGGGGTTGTGTGCCTTATGACGGGTCTGGCTTGGGCGGCGGTGCCTCTTTATGATTTGTTTTGCCGTGTCACGGGCTATGGCGGCACAACAACCACCGCCGACGCCCCCAGTGATGACATTTTAGATCAAACCATCACCATCCGGTTTGATGCGTCATTGGCGCATGATATGGCGTGGGAATTTTCGGCGGCGGTGCCATCGGTTGATATTCGCATTGGTGAAACGGGCCTTGCCTTTTATGAGGCCTACAACCCAACCGACCGCCCCATTGCAGGCACCGCAAGCTTTAACGTCGCCCCGTTTGAGGCAGGCCTATATTTCGTTAAAATCGCCTGTTTCTGTTTTGAACAACAGGTATTGATGCCCGGTGAACGGGTTGAAATGCCCGTGACATTTTTTGTCGATCCAGACATATTGGACAATGTTGAAACCCGTGATATCCCCGCTATCACGCTGTCTTATACATTTCATGTCGATGACATGCCCGAAGACTATGCCGCCCTTGATGTGGCCAATTAAGATGATTGATCGAAGGATATAAAAATATGGCACATGTAAAAAACCACGATTACCATATTTTGCCGCCCTCTATATGGCCGCTGATTACATCTGTGGCCGCGTTTGCGATGCTGTTTGGGGCTGTAAACTGGATGCATGGATCGGCGCCATGGCTGTTTTTCATGGGCTTGGTGGGCGTTTTATATGTGATGTATGGCTGGTGGGCCAATGTGGTGACCGAATCAAACCAAGGCGATCACACGCCGGTTGTGCGCATCGGCCTGAAATACGGCTTTATCATGTTCATCATGTCCGAGGTCATGTTCTTTGTCGCGTGGTTTTGGGCGTTTTTCAAACATGCCATTTACCCGATGAATATCTACGAAGGATCCACCTATATTCCGGCAGAATTCTATCAGGTTGACGCCTTTCACTTGCCCTTGATCAACACCTTGATCCTTCTTTTGTCGGGCTGTGCGGTGACATGGGCACACCATGTGTTGGTCCATGATGGTGACCGCAAAGATGTGGCTTGGGGGTTGATCATCGCCGTGGCCTTGGGCGTCATTTTTACAGGGCTGCAAGCCTATGAATACTGGGAATTATTGGTGCATCAAGATTGGGTTTTTGGCGAAGATAAATTCTTTTCCACCTTCTTTCTGGCCACTGGATTTCATGGTTTCCATGTGATTGTGGGCACGATTTTCTTGTTTGTTTGCCTGTTGCGCCTGAATGCAGGGCATTTTACGGCTGAAAAACATATCGGTTTTGAGGCCGCCGCCTGGTATTGGCACTTTGTTGATGTTGTGTGGCTGTTCTTGTTCGTTGCCGTTTATATCTGGGGCATATAATAAAGCCATGCGCATATGCCGCACGCCGGTGGCGCGATCGATATAAAATTCAAGATGCCCGGCAACGGGCATCTTTTGTTTGGAAAGAAAACACAATGCGACGTTTGATTTTACCCCTGTTATTTGGTGTGGTCGGGGTTGCAGTGTTAACATCGCTTGGCATTTGGCAATTGGCCCGCAATCACGAAAAACAGGCCATATTGGATAGGATTGAAACCCGCATCGCCATTGCCCCTGTTGATTTGCCCGCGCAGATATCACCCGATACTGATCGTTATCTTGCCGTGCGGGCCAGGGGTGAATTCACACAAGATTACGTGCGCGTTTTGGTCAGCCACCGTGATTTTGGCCCGGCTTACCGCATCATTTCGGCCTTTGAAACACAAGGTCGGCGTGTTTTGGTTGACCGCGGGTTGATCCCCACCAATCGCGATGTGCCACCGGTTGCGCCCCCAATGCAAATTGTGACCGGCCATTTGCATTGGCCCCAGGAAACCGATGCCTTTACCCCCGCCAATGACGTGGCGGGCAATATCTGGTTTGCCCGCGATGTGGCCGCCTTGGCCGATCATTTGCAAACCGAACCGGTGTTGATTATTGCGGCCAATCTATCCCCGCCTGACACAACCATAACCCCCCTGCCGGTGACGATTGATCATATCCCCGACAATCATTTATCTTATGCTATTCAATGGTTTGGTTTGGCATTGGTTTGGTTCGGGATGACGGTTTACTTTATTCGGCGTATGCGCCCCCGAAGGATATAAGGATAACGCGATGCAATATGTATCCACCCGCGGCAAAGCCCCCGTTCTTGCATTCGAAGACGCTATGCGCACCGGTTTGGCCCGCGATGGCGGTCTATATGTTCCGGCGGAAATTCCGCAAATGTCACAAGGTGATATCGCCGCCCTTGCGGGGTTAAGTTATGAAGAAACCGCCTTTCGCGTCATGCGCCCCTTTGTCGGAAACAGTTTCACCGATACCCAATTCCAAGACATTATCGCGCGCGCCTATGCGGGGTTTGGCCACGGCGCCCGCGCGCCATTGAAACAAATGCAGGATAATCATTTTCTGCTTGAATTGTTTCACGGCCCCACCTTGGCCTTCAAAGATTTCGCGATGCAATTGATTGGGCAAATGTTTCAATCGGTTCTGGCGCGCCGGGGCGATAAAATTACCATTGTGGGTGCCACATCCGGCGATACCGGAGCCGCCGCACTTGAGGCTTTTGCAGGTCTTGATGCAGTTGATATCTTTATCCTTTATCCCAATGGCCGCGTGTCGGATGTGCAGCGCCGGCAGATGACAACCGTGACCGCCCCCAATGCCCATGCCTTGGCGGTTGAAGGGGATTTTGATGATTGTCAGGCCCGCCTGAAGGATATGTTCAACGATTTCACCTTTCGCGATGAGGTCGCGTTGGCGGGGGTCAATTCTATCAATTTCGCGCGTGTTCTGGCGCAGGTGGTCTATTATTTCACCGCCGCTGTATCACTTGGCGCGCCGCATCGCAGCATCAGCTTTTGTGTGCCCACGGGCAATTTTGGCGATATTTTTGCGGGCTATCTGGCCAAACGCATGGGATTGCCGATTGAACATCTGATCATAGCCACAAACCAAAACGATATTCTTGATCGCGCATTGCGCAGTGGCGATTACACAATGGCGGGGGTTGCGCCCTCGATCAGCCCATCCATGGATATTCAGGTCAGTTCAAATTTCGAACGCGCATTGTTTGACGCCTATGATCGCGATGGGCGCGCGGTCGCGCAATTGATGGATGATCTGAAAACCAAAGGCACATTCCACATATCCCAAGGCGCCCTGCACCGATTGCGCGATACATTCACATCGGGCCGCACATCCGAAGGGCAAACCTTGGCCATGATCCAAACCGCCGCCCAATCAATGAACGAAATATTATGCCCCCATTCCGCCGTTGGTATGCATGTGGCGCAAAACCACCTTGGCAAAACCCCTTTGGTGACATTGGCCACGGCGCATCCGGCAAAATTTCCCGATGCGGTGCAACAGGCCTGCGGTATTCGCCCTGCCCTGCCCCCGCGCATGGCCGATTTATTTACGCGCGATGAACGCATCACGCCGGTGGCGAATGATTTGGAAACGCTTGAAACATTCGTAAGGACGGCGCGCCGCATATGACAGTTGAACTTCACACATTATCAAACGGCCTGCGCATTGTGACCGAATATATGCCGGGGCTGCAATCGGCCACGCTTGGGCTTTGGGTCAATGCGGGCGCGCGCCATGAAACGGCTGCGCAAAATGGCGTGGCGCATTTTCTGGAACATATGGCATTCAAAGGCACAAAGCGGCGCAGTGCCCTGCAAATCGCCCAAGAAATCGAGGATGTGGGCGGTGCGCTTAACGCCTATACATCGCGCGACACCACCGCCTATTATGCGCGTGTGTTGAAAAACGATGTGCCGCTGGCGCTTGATCTGATCGCCGATATCGTGCTGAACCCTGTTTTTGACCCGCGTGAGATTGAAATCGAACGCGGCGTGATTTTACAAGAAATCGGCCAAGCCAATGACACGCCCGATGATATTATCTTTGATTGGCTGCAAGGCACCGCCTATCCCGATCAACCCCTTGGCCGCCCGATTTTGGGTCAGGGGGATCTGGTGAAACGGTTTGATACATCCGATTTCAACACCTTTTTGAACACCCATTACGGGCCGGATCAATTGATTCTATCGGCTGCTGGGGCCGTTGATCATGACGCTATCATCGGCATGGCCGAACAGGCCTTTGGCCATCTGACGCCCCGCCCCCAAATCCCGCCTGCGCCGGGGCGGTTTCATACCGGCACCCACACCCAGATCAAAGATTTGGAACAGGCCCATTTCACCTTGGCTTTTGAAGGGCCGGGCTATCGCAGTGATGATTTTTACACTGCGCAAATCTATGCCACCGCCTTGGGGGGCGGCATGTCATCGCGCCTGTTTCAAGAGGCCCGCGAAAAACGCGGCCTGTGCTATACCATCTTTGCCCAAGCCGGCAGTTTCGATGACACCGGCATGTTGACCATCTATGCCGGCACCAGCGGCGATGATTTACCCGAATTGATGCGCGTGACCACCGATGAATTGCGCCATGTGGCCGATGATCTGGACATGGCCGAATTAAACCGCGCGCGCGCCCAATTAAAGGCCGGCATGTTGATGGGATTAGAAAGCCCATCCGCCCGCGCCGAACGCCATGCGCGGGTTTTATCCATCTGGGGCCGCATTCCAGACCTGTCCGAGGTGATTGACCGCCTGGATAGTGTCAGTTTGGATCAAACCCGCGATTATGGTCGCGCAATGGTGCAATCAAATCAGGCGGCAATGGCGCTTTATGGCCCGGTGGATAACGCCCTTGCCCTGCCGCAAATATTGGACATTCTGGCCGCCTGATGTTGATACGCCCACCGCAAATCAACCTGATTTCACCCCGGCTGACCCTGCGCCTGCCGCGCCATTCCGATTATCGCAACTGGGCCGGGTTGCGCGCACAATCGGCGGATTTTTTGCACCCATGGGAACCCGCCTGGGCCGAAGATCACCTGACGCGCAAAAGTTTCACCAATCGTGTGTATTGGGCGCGGCGCGCCATGGGGCGTGGCACGGCCATCGCTTTGTTTATTCTGCAACGCGATTGTGACGCCCTGATCGGGGCCATCACGATTGACATGATTCAACGCGGCCCGGCGCAATCGGCGACATTGGGCTATTGGATCGGCGCCCCCTATGCGCGCCAAGGTTTCATGCGCGAAGCGTTGGAAACCGTTGTGCATTATAGTTTTCATACCTTGGGCCTGAGCCGCCTGCAGGCCGCCTGTTTGCCCGAAAACAAAGCCTCACGCGGGGTTTTGGAAAAAACCGGATTCAAATATGAAGGCGTGGCGCAAAGTTATTTGCAGATTAACGGGCGATGGCGCACGCATGTTCTATATGCCAATCTGCGCCATGACCGGCGCGGGCGCACCGATGCCGGTCTGGAATGGGATTGACCAATGACAGATATCACCGCGCGGCTTGTGGAAATGCTGCCGCCACATGCGA
>CAZPSB010000022.1:0-10873 GCA_964589025.1 uncultured Jannaschia sp.
CATCGCAAGTGCTGCGAAAATTGTGCCAATAAAAATGGATATGGAAAACGCCAAGGCCAAAGCCACACCCAAAATCGCGGCATGTGCCACGGCATCGCCGAAATAGGCCATGCGCCGCCAAACGATGAAACAGCCCAAAGGGGCCGCCGCCAAGGCAACGCCCAAACCGGCAAACCCGGCGCGGATCAGGAAATTTCCGAAATCAAAAATCATTCCGTCGCCTCATGCGTGTGATCATGGTGATGTTGATAAAGCGCTAATGCCCCACGGGTGCCCGCCCCAAATAAGGCCCGGTATTCCGGCGCCGAGGCCACCTGATGCGGGTGCCCCTGACAACAGACATGCCCGTTCAAACACACCACACGATCCGATGCCGCCATCACCACATGCAAATCATGGCTGACCATTAAAACCGCGCATCCCATCTGATCGCGCACAGATTGAATGCGTTGATAAAAGGCGGCCTGGCCGATTTGATCAAGGCCTTGGGTGGGTTCATCCAAAACCAACAAATCGGGGGTGTTTAACAACGCACGGGCCAATAAAACGCGTTGAAATTGACCACCTGACAAATCGGTCATTTGCGATGCAATCAAACCGGCGCAATCGGCTTGGGCCAAAGCGGCCTGCGCATCCGCATTTGAAATACGGCGCGGCAAATCCAAGAACCGGCGCACCGTCAAAGGCAAGGTTGTATCGATGTGCAATTTCTGGGGCACATAGCCAATTTTGATGTCTTTTTGACGCTGCACATCCCCGCCATTGGCGCGCACAGCGCCCAAAATGACCCGCAATAGCGTTGTTTTGCCTGATCCGTTCGGGCCAAGAATTGTGACGATTTCACTTTTGGATATTGTAAAATCAACCCCATGCAAAACGGTATTTCCACCAAAGGCGACATTCAAATTTTCAATGGCGATCAATGTCATGCGCTGCCCGAATCGCGGCAGGTGGGGCATATGCCTTCGATCTCTAATGTGGCGGTCTTGGGGGTAAAACCAATTTCCGCCGCCGCCCTTTCAACCCCACGATGCAGGGCATTCATCACCGTTTCGGCCACCGTCCCACATGAGGCGCAAATAAAAAACACACCCGATGGCGCAGGCGTCGGGTTATGGCAAGCGATAAAGGCGTTTTTGCGTTCAATTTTATGGGCAAACCCGTGCTTGGTCAGAAATTCAAGCGCACGATACACCACCGGCGGCTGACCACCCAACCCCGCCTGACGCAGGCTATCCAAAATATCATAGGCGCCAATGGCGCGATGGTTTTTCAATAATAATTCAAATACATGCCGCCGGGTTGCGGTGAATTTCAACCCATGCGCATCGCAATATGTTTCGGCCCGCGCCAAGGCGGCAGACATGCATTGCCTATGATCATGAGGGGCGAATTCGATTGCGTCCATACCCGTATTCCTTGTGCTTATTTTCAGGTTGATATGTTATAAAATACCATATATCAACTGCAAATCAAAATCGTTACACTATAACATATCAGGGATGATACCTATGCGATCTAAATTTGCGAAATCAAGTTTCATCATTGCCTCAAGCGTGTTTTTCGGGGGGTCTGCATTGGCCGACGCCCCGCGTGTTGTGGCCGATATTGCGCCCGTGCATTCGCTTGTATCCATGGTGATGGGGGATTTGGGACAGGTCACATTGTTATTGCCGCAGGAAACATCGCCACATGGATATTCCCTGCGCCCGTCACAGGCAGGCGCCTTATCACAAGCCGATATCGTGTTTTGGATTGGCCAAGACTTGACCCCTTGGCTGGAAGGCCCGCTTCATACAATCGCAGAAAATGCGCAGCATGTTGGCCTGTTGCAGGCCCCCGGCACAACCCAGTACGCATTTCGCAGATTGGACGAATTTGGCCCGGCCCATGATGATGACCACGCGCATGACCATGACGCGCATGATGACCACCACGAAGAAGATCACGACCATGGCCATGGTGGTCATGACACACATCATGATCATGATGATCACCACACACATGACCATGACGGAACCGACCCACATGCCTGGCTAGACCCGGCCAATGCGCAGGTTTGGCTATCGGTGATTGCGGCAAACCTATCGGAATATGACCCGGAAAATGCCGCCACCTATACCGCCAATGCCCAAACCGCACAGGCCATGTTGCAGGATTTGGACACACAAATCGCGCAACAATTAGACCATCACCACACCCCTTTCATTGTGTTCCATGACGCCTATCAGTATTTCGAAACACGTTATGGTCTGCGCCCTGCGGGCGTGGTTCATCTATCGGATGCATCAGATGCCGGCCCGGCACATTTGCAAAATTTGCGCGCGCAGATCGCAGAATTGGGCCATATCTGTGCGTTTTCTGAACCACAGTTTAATCACGATATTCTGGATAATGTGTTTGCCGGCCTTGATATGCATGTTGCAACGCTTGACCCGCTTGGGGCAGGGTTTGAACCCGGTGCAACACTTTACCCCAATGTGATCACCGCCATGGCAGATGCATTTGCCGATTGTAACGATCACAATCGCTAAACCCATCTTACGGCAAGGGCGCGATATGCCCTTGCCGCCCATATATGGCCTGGGTCAATTATCCTGTAGAACCCCACGCGCAAGGTGATAATACTATCCCAAAAGGGCGGCCAAAAGGGCGGTTTGTGCCGTCTGACAGATATTGACGGGGGCAGATATGAAAATTGCAATGATCGGGGCGGGCTATGTGGGCCTTGTGTCGGGTGTGTGTTTTTCCGATTTCGGGCACCAGATCATTTGCGTCGATAAAGCGCCCGAAAAAATCGACATGCTGCGTGCAGGGCATGTGCCAATTTATGAACCTGGTCTGGATGATTTGATCGCCAAAAATGTGGCCGCCGGGCGTTTGTCTTTCACCACAGATCTGGCCGCCGCCGTGGATCAGGCCGATGCCATATTTATCGCTGTTGGCACCCCTACACGGCGCGGCGATGGTCATGCCGATCTGACCTATGTCATGGCCGCCGCGCGCGATATTGCACGGGCGATGAATGGCTATAAGGTGATTGTCACCAAATCCACCGTGCCGGTTGGCACCAATCATCAAATCAAACAGGTGATCGAACACACCAACCCGGCGGTCGAATTTGATGTGGCCTCAAACCCGGAATTTCTGCGTGAAGGCGCGGCGATTGATGATTTCATGCGCCCTGATCGTGTGGTTGTTGGCGTTGAAACCCCCCGCGCTGCCGATGTGATGGCCGAAATTTACCGCCCGCTTTTCTTGCGCGATTTTCCCATCGTCACCACTGACCTTGAAAGCGCCGAGATGATTAAATATGCCGCCAACGCCTTTTTGGCCACCAAGATTACCTTTATCAATGAAATTGCGGCTTTGTGTGAACAGGTCAATGCCGATGTCAAAGAGGTGGCAAAAGGCATTGGTCTGGATGGGCGCATCGGCAAAACATTCCTACATGCCGGGCCCGGCTATGGTGGATCATGTTTTCCCAAAGATACCAAGGCCTTGGCCCGCATCGGCCAAGATCACGCCACACCGCAAAATATTGTGGAAACCGTTATTCGTGTGAATGAAGACACCAAATTGCGCATGGTCACAAAGCTGCGTGATTTATGTGATGGCACATTCAACGACAAAACAATCGTCGTGTTGGGGGTCACGTTCAAACCCAATACCGATGACATGCGCGATGCGCCATCGCTTACGATTATTCCTGCGCTGATTGGGGGGGGCGCGCAGGTGCGCGTGGTAGACCCACAAGGCGCGCGGGAAGGCAAAGATTTGCTGCCGGGGGTGATTTGGTGTGACGATCCCTACAGTGCTGCAAAAAATGCCGATTTGATTGTAGTGCTGACCGAATGGAATGAATTTCGCGCGCTTGATCTAAAACGCCTTGCGGGGGTTATGGCAACACCGCATATGGCCGATTTGCGCAATGTCTATTCCGAAACCGACGCCAAACAGGCCGGATTTATGGCCTATAAAGGCGTTGGCCGGTAATCATTCGCCCCATTCGGCAACAAACCAAGACCCGCAAACACAAACAGGGCGCATAAAGCGCGCCCTGTTTTGATGATCACATCACCATTCAGCAACCGTAATACATTTTGTATTCAACGGGGTGTGGGGTGTGTTCAAAGGCGTATACCTCTTCCCATTTCAATTCCATATAGCCTTCGATCTGGCTTTTGGTGAACACATCGCCTTTCAAAAGGAAATCATGATCGGCCGCAAGGTTTTCCAATGCTTCGCGCAGAGATGCACAAACGGTGGGGATGCCGGCCAATTCTTCTGGGGGCAGATCATATAGATCTTTGTCGGATGCATCGCCCGGGTGGATCTTGTTTTCAATCCCGTCAAGGCCCGCCATCAACAAGGCCGCAAAGCACAAATAGGGGTTTGCCGCAGGATCGGGGAACCGTGCCTCAACCCGTTTTGCCTTGGGGCTTTCGGTCCAAGGGATGCGCACACAGCCCGAACGGTTACGGGCCGAATAGGCGCGCAGAACGGGGGCCTCAAACCCAGGGATCAAACGTTTATACGAATTTGTCGATGGGTTGGTAAAGGCGTTCAAGGTTTTGGCGTGCTTTAGAATGCCGCCGATGAAATACAATGCCTCATCCGACAAATCGGCATATTTATCGCCTGCGAACAAAGGCTTGCCGTCTTTCCAGATTGACATATTCACATGCATCCCGGTGCCGTTATCACCGGCGATCGGCTTGGGCATAAAGGTGGCCGATTTGCCATAGGCATGGGCCACATTGTGGATGATGTATTTGTATTTCTGAAGCTCATCTGCCTGTTTGGTCAGCGAATCAAAAATCAAACCCAATTCATGCTGGCATGACGCGACCTCGTGGTGGTGTTTGTCAACTTTCATGCCGATTTGTTTCATGGTTGACAACATTTCAGACCGCAGATCCTGCGCCGCATCGGTTGGGTTTACGGGGAAATACCCGCCCTTGATGCCGGGACGATGGCCCATATTGCCCATTTCATATTCTGCATCGCTGTTCCAGGCCGCATCTTGCGCGTCAACCTGATACGATACCTTGTTCATTTCGACCGAAAAGCGCACATCGTCAAACAAGAAAAATTCGGCCTCTGGCCCAAAAAACGCCGTGTCCCCAATGCCCGAAGATTTCAAATAAGCTTCGGCCTTTTCTGCCGTGGAACGTGGGTCACGATCATAGGCTTCGCCGGTATCGGGTTCGACAATCGAACAATGCAGACAGATGGTTTTTTCGGCATAAAATGGATCAATATAGGCCGATTGCGTGTCGGGCATCAATTTCATGTCGGATGCTTCGATGCCTTTCCAACCGGCGATGGATGATCCATCAAACATGAAACCTTCGTCTAGGAAATCTTCGTCAACCTGGTCGGCCATGACGGTCACGTGCTGCAATTTACCACGTGGATCGGTAAAGCGGATGTCGACATAGGCGGCATCCTCGTCTTTGATCATGTTTAGAACGTTCTCTTTGCTCATCGTGATCTTTCCTTGATGTTTGAAATGTTAAGGATGCGCCGCATCCTGTGGGTGGACAATATGGAAACCGCGCCTCAAAGCGCGTCTTCCCCGGTTTCGCCCGTGCGAATACGGATCGCCTGTGAAATATCGGAAACGAAAATTTTGCCATCACCGATTTTATCTGTTTTTGCCGCCTCGATTATGGCTTCGATTGCGGCCTCGGCCTGATCATCGGCAAGAACGACTTCGATTTTAACCTTAGGCAGAAAATCAACCACATATTCGGCCCCGCGATACAATTCCGTATGGCCTTTTTGACGGCCAAATCCTTTGACCTCGGTCACACTTAAGCCTTGGACGCCGATATCTTGCAGGGCTTCTTTTACATCGTCCAATTTGAACGGTTTTATGATGGCTTCGATTTTTTTCATTTCGGCCCGGTCTCCTCTTGTCGATCCTGCACAAGATGCACAGGGCACTGGCCATGCACGATATTGCACATCACGTTGTGTTTGCCCCGTCCATGGGTCGCCCGGCCCGCACCGCACCAACAGGATTGATTTCAGGGTTTTTGACCAAAAAAACCGCGCCTTGCACAAAAAATAATCATTTATAAAAACCGTGCCCGCCCTGTTCTGGCCATCCGCCTAAACCAAATTCAACGGATCATAGGCCGGCAAATCTTTCATCATTTGCGCATTGGCAATCGCAATGCCGTTGCTTTGCACGATGCGGCGTTCGACAACCGCCCATCCTTGGCTTTTGAAAAAGGGTTCGGCCATGCGACTGGCATGGGTTTCAAGACGCACCAGACCCGCGCATCGCGCGCGCCCTTCGATCAAAACGCATAAACGGCTGGCCACGGATTGGCGCATGAAATCCGGGCGTATATAGGCAAAATCAATATGGGCATCTTGCAGGCTAAGGGTCATAAACCCAATGGGTTGACCGTTAGATTCAGCCACAAAAGTCACCGTATCGGCCAAACGGGTTTGCCAATCTTGGGGCGGCAATGGATGGGGCGACCATGCATTGCATTCCTGCTTTGAATACAATGTATTGGCGCCCTGATGCACCGCATCGTGAAACACCTGCGCCAAATCTGCCGCATCGCCGGGCCGATAGGGGCGCAAAATCGGCGGCATCACACCGCACCCAATGCGGTGATCAGATCATCCAGCAAATCATCGGCATGTTCCAACCCCACCGATAGGCGCACCAAACCCGGCGTAATACCCAATTGGGCGCGTTGATCGGCACTTAGGCGCTGATGGGTGGTGGTGGCGGGATGCGTGGCAATGGATTTCGCATCGCCCAAATTATTGGAAATCGTGAAAATTTTCAGCGCATTGAGAAACCGAAACGCCGCCTTTTGCCCACCGGCAACATCAATGGCCAACATCGTGCCGGGGTGGTCCATCTGCGCAGAGGCAACCTGATGCTGTGCATGGGATGGCAGGCCAGGAAAAATCACTTGGGTCAGTTTTTCATGCCCATCCAGACCCGCCGCCAATATCTTGGCCGTCGCCGCCTGCGCGCGGCATCGCAGATCAAGCGTTTCCATGGATTTCAACAAAACCCAAGCATTAAAAGGCGACATCGCCCCGCCCGTATGTTTCAGATAGGTTTCCAGCGGCCCGCGAATATAATCGCGCGACCCCAACACAACCCCACCCAAACACCGGCCCTGCCCGTCAATATGTTTGGTGGCCGAATAAATCACCACATCCGCGCCCAAGGCAAATGTATTTTGAAACACAGGCGTGGCAAAGACATTATCAACCAAAACCATCGCCCCCATATCATGGGCGATCTTGGATACGGCGGCGATATCAATCACCTCAAGCGTGGGGTTTGAGATAGATTCGAAAAACACCGCCTTGGTGCCCGCGCGCACCCCATCGCGCCATTGGTCCAAATCGGTGCCATCGACAAATGTGACCTCAACCCCGAAACGGGGCAAAACATTTTCTAAAATATAAAGGCATGATCCGAACAACGCCTTTGCAGCCACCACATGATCGCCTGCTTGCAAAATTGACATTAACGCGCCATTGACCGCGGCCATGCCACTGGCGGTGGCAAAGGCATCTTGGGCGCCTTCGAAATCGGCGATGCGGTCTTCGAACATGCGCACGGTGGGGTTGCCATAGCGGGCATAGATATATTCATCATCGCCCAGTTCGACAAACCGCGCCTCGGCGGATTCGGCGGTATCATAGACAAAGCCTTGGGTTAGAAAGATGGCTTCGCTGACCTCTCCGTATTGGCTGCGTCTTGTGCCGGCATGTATGGCGCGGGTTTGTTTTCTAGCAGTTTTGGGTAAAGGACGTTGGCCCATTGTCATCTCCTTCGACTTCTGCAACAAAATGCGATGGGGTTACCCCACACCACGCGTTTTGGTCGGGGTCTGATGGGTGCCAGATGTCCTCGACCTCTTTAGCGGATAGTTTACGTGGCCCGCAATCCGGTTCACAAATCGCCACGCGCCTGACCTAAAGCCAAGCGATGTTAAGGTCAAGATATGCGCCTCACCACCCCATCAATTGTGCACATGCGATCGCCAATTGATTGGCGGCACTGTTGGATGGCGCATCAGATGATGCCGTTGTCACACAGGATGACAAATCCTCGGCGCGGTCTCTGATGCCGTCCATACCAATCTGCAAGGCTTGGCTTTGACCTATCAACGCAACCGACCAATCGGCAGACGTGGCCAATTGATCTGCCGCAGATCCAGATTGCCATTGTTCGACCGTGGCAAGGTGCAATGTGCCACCCTCATACCATTGCGCAAAAGCAGGCATTGAAAGGCAAACGACACAGCCAAGGGTTAAGGCATAATATTTCATGGAAATTCCTTATATCTCTGTAATGCATACATAGTATAAGGCGTAATACGTATCGCGCTAGCCAAAATATATCTGTGATCGTGTTTTAAGCTTCGAATACGCGTATAAATCAAACATATTTCAATCAATATCGCGGTTTTAGCCGAACAAATGTTGAAACCAGCCTATAAAATTGGTTGACTTATCATGACATGATTAAAATGCCCGAGGCCCAGATGACCACCCCGATTGACCTTTATTATTGGCCCACACCAAATGGGTGGAAAATTACCATTGCGCTGGCGGAAATGGGCCTGCCTTATAATTTGCACCTGATTGATATTGGCGCGGGCGATCAATTCAAACCGGATTATCTAAAAATTTCACCAAATAACCGTATGCCTGCAATTATAGACCCTGACGGGCCGGATGGCGCGCCGATATCTATTTTTGAATCGGGGGCTATTTTGCAATATCTGGCGCGCAAAACCGGGCAGTTTTATGGGCAAAGCGAACGCGACCGGATTGCCGTTGATCAATGGGTGATGTGGCAAATGGGGGGCGTTGGGCCGATGGCAGGGCAGGCGCATCATTTTTTGAAATACGCCCCGCAGATGGACCCGCCCCAAAACATCCCCTATGCCAAAGATCGCTATCGCAGCGAAACCGCCCGGCTTTATGGCGTGCTTGATCGGCAATTGGCGCGGCATGATTTTGTCGCCGGTGATTTTTATTCCATCGCCGATATGGCGATATTTCCTTGGGCATCCCTATGGCTAGGACAGGATCAAACCCTTGACGATAAACCGAATATGGCACGCTGGTTAGATCGGCTGGCCGCGCGCGCAGCGGTGGATAAAGGCCGAAATATCGCAATTGATCTGCGCAAAACGCAACGATCCAAACAAGAACAAGACACTTTGTTCAAACGCAATTAAACGCGCAAATCGTATCGTATTTTACCAAAATGCCACATTAAGGCTGCCCTATGATTCGCCCCGCCCATCCCGATGACGCCCCTGCAATTGCCGCGATTTGGAACCATGTGATCGAACACACGGCCCAAACCTTTACCAACGCGCCCAAAACCGCCGATATGATTGCGGGCCAAATGCCCGCACAACCTTATATTGTTGCCGAAGACAATGACGGGCAGGTTTTGGGTTTTGTCACCTATTTCCAATTCCGGGGCGGGCCGGGCTATGCCTATACGGTGGAACATTCTGTGCATTTATCACCCGATGCCCGCAGGCGTGGATTGGGCCGCGCGCTGATGACGGCCTGCGAAACCCATGCCCGCACCAATGGCATTCATTCCATCATCGCAGGCATAAGCGGCGAAAACCCCGGCGGGGTACAGTTTCATGCCGCTTTGGGATATACACATATCGCAACCTTGCCGCAGGTCGGTTGGAAATTTGACCGCTGGCATGATTTAGTCTTGATGCAAAAAATCCTGTGATCTGCGCCAGTTTGCCCTGACAAAACCACGCGAACCGGGCTATGATGGGGCCATGTCTTTATGGTCACGCATAACCGATGCCCTTGCGGCCTTGGCCACTGGTCAGGGCCTGTCGGCGGTGTTTGACACCTTGCGCAGCCCGCCGGAACGATCCGTGGCCTTTACCATCGCGGTGATCGCGCTATCGGCCAAAATGGCCAAGGCCGATGGCCAAGTCACCCGTGACGAGGTATCGGCCTTTCGGCAGGTGTTTCACATCGCCCCATCCGAAGAACGCGCCGCCGCGCGTGTGTTCAACCTAGCCCGCGAAGATATTGCAGGGTTTGAGGATTACGCCACCCGCATCGCCCGCATGTTTCGCACCGATGCCAAACCTTGTGGGCCGGACAGTGTGCTATGCGACCTGATGGAGGGCCTGTTTCACATCGCCGCCGCCGATGGCACCTATCATCCGGACGAAGATGCATTTCTAAAACGCGTGGCTGAAATTTTTGGCATGGATGATCTGATGTTTCATCATATGCGGGCCCGGCATGTGCCCGATGCCGAACCCGACCCTTACGCCGTTCTGGGTGTCACCCCTGATATGGCCTTATCTGATATTCGCGCCCATTGGCGCGCCGCCATACGCGCCACACATCCCGATAGGATGCGCGCGCGCGGCGTCCCCGAAGAGGCCGCGAAACTGGCCGAAACGCGCCTTGTCGCAATTAACCGCGCCTGGGAACATATTACCGCCGCCCATGGCAAATGACCCAAACACCCTGCGGATTGCGACCTATAATATCGAATGGTTCGATACCCTGTTTGATGATGATGGCACCCTGACCCCCACCCAAGATTGGTCGGCGCGCCATAACATTACCAAGGCCCAACAAATCCACGCTATTCAAACCGTTTTACGCCACATAGATGCCGATGGCATTTTGATTGTCGAAGCCCCCGATATATCGCCCACCCGCAATGGCATTGCCGCGCTGGAACATTTCGCAATCACCAGCGGCCTGCGCGCGCATCGCGCCATTGGCGGGTTTGCCAATGCCCTTTTGCGCTCCCCGAGCCTTGATGCCCAGGCCACGGAAAAGGTGACCATCATCCTGGAGGAGT
>CAZPSB010000022.1:10883-17618 GCA_964589025.1 uncultured Jannaschia sp.
TTTATACGATCCCACCCGCATCACCGCCCGGCATGACCCACAAGGGGCACGGGCTATGGATGGGGTCATGGGGGATGCACCGCGATTCGATAAAGTGTTTGCAGCTGATCTTGATCTGGATGCAAGCCAAGACAGGGCGGTGTTTTCAAAACCGCCGCTTGAATTGGCGCTGAACACGCCGCTTGGCGCGCTGCGCCTGATCGGGGCGCATGTGAAATCCAAAGCCCCCCATGGCGCACGCACCAAAACCGAGGCCACGCGCATATCCATCGACAATCGGCGCAAACAATTGGCCCAGGCCGTTTGGCTGCGCAACCTTGCAGACCATCATTTGCGCATGGCCCAACCCGTGATCGTTTTGGGCGATCTGAATGATGGGCCGGGTTTGGACGACTATGAAAAACTATTTGGTCAATCCAGTGTTGAAATCATTATGGGGCTAAATGGCCCGCCTGCGCGGCGTCTATATGACCCGCACGCATATATGGCCTTGGGGCGCAATGCATACCCGCCAAACACGGCTCGGTTTTATATACCATCCCAAAACCGCCACCTATCGGCCTTGCTGGATTATATCATGGTATCGCCCGCTTTGCGCCCCTTGGCCCGACAGTGGCGTATCTGGCACCCGTTTGAAAATCGCGCGATTGCACGTGACCCTGCCCTGCGCGCGGCGTTGCTTGTGGCCTCTGATCATTTTCCGGTCACACTGGATTTGACCCGATAATTCGCAGTTTATGCCCCAAATACCGCGATTCACCGCTTGACACGCGGCACCGCGCCGCCTAGTGACAGCACACTGAATTGTGGGGCGCGTTTGCACGCCTTGCTGAGATATTAAAGTATAACCCAAGGAATCGATCTATGTCGCGCGTTTGTGAATTGACAGGAAAAGGCCCAATGGTTGGTAACAATGTCAGCCACGCCAATAACAAAACGAAGCGCCGCTTCCTTCCCAACCTGACCGAAGTGACCCTTGGGTCTGATCTTTTGGATCGCCGGTTTAGGTTTCGTGTATCGAATGCTGCGCTGCGCACAGTGGATCACCGCGGCGGTTTGGATGCATTCATGGCCAAGGCCAAAGATGCGGAATTGTCTTCTAAGGCATTGAAGGTAAAGCGTGAAATTGAAAAGGCGCGGGCCGAACAAGCCTAAGGTTTCAATCCTTTGCGATGAAATGACACGCCCCGTTTTCGGGGCGTTTTCTTTTGTGCACAATCACCCTATGCATCACATGTTACACAATCACAATGTTACGGAGCCTTGAATGCGTTTCACGTCTTTTGCCCTTGCCGCAATCCTATCTGCCCTGCCCCTTATAGCCACCGCAGACAGCATGAACACGCAGGGCGCCTATGCCCGCGCCAGCAGCCCAATGGCCCAATCAGGCGCGGCCTTTATGGCGATTCACAACGCATCAGGCCAAGATGACCGCCTGATTGCGGCCCTATCTGATGTGGCCGAACGCATTGAATTACACACCCATATCATGGATGGCGATGGTGTGATGCGCATGCGCGAAATGCAAAATGGTATTGCCATCCCCCAAGGCGAAACCGTGACGTTGGAACGCGGCGGGTTGCATATCATGTTGCTTGGGCTAACGCGGCCCTTGGAACAAGGGGATGAATTTGAACTGGTTTTGCAATTCGAACATCATGCCCCTTTGACATTGATGGTTCCCGTTGACCTGAATCACGGTACCGGTCATGGGCATAACCACAGCAATCACACCAACTAAGCCAACACAAACAGGGCCTACCACATCATATGGTGGGCCCTTTGAGACTTACAAATCGCCTGTGCGGGGTTTGGGTTATCCGCACATTTCTTCGGCGGCTTCGCCAAAATTACGCCATGCCAACCACAGGGTTTCATGCGCGATATGATCCGATTGGCGGATATCTTGCGCGCGCTGCGGATTGTCAAAGAACCGCGCGCCTTGGCGCATTTGGCTAAAAGTCAGGGTTTCGCGGGCCACTTGGCCGATGCAACTGCATAAAACCGGGTTTGCATTTTCGCGGGTGGATTGATTGCAGGCCAGTTCAATAGGGTTTGACGCGGCCTGAATAGGCACAATAATGCAGGCGGCACAAATCCATAAAATACGGCGATACATTTCGAAAACCTCATATATTTTCTTACTTTTTATGCATATTCGCAAAACCAGTTCAAATATTCAATCATTCATGGGCAAATTTCATACATATTCGTATATGCGGGGCCTTCCCTCGGGGTGGGGTCTGGGATAGATCAAGTTAAGTTTGGACACAGGCATACCCATGACAGATCTTTCGCGCATTCGTAATTTTTCAATTGTGGCGCATATCGACCACGGCAAATCCACATTGGCGGATCGTTTGATCCAAATGACCAATACGGTGGCCGAACGCGACATGCAGGAACAATTGCTAGACAGTATGGATATTGAACGTGAACGCGGTATCACGATCAAGGCCAATACGGTGCGCATTGAATACCCCGCCCAAGATGGGCAAACCTATATTCTGAACCTAATTGACACGCCCGGCCATGTCGATTTCGCGTATGAGGTATCGCGGTCCATGCGCGCGGTCGAAGGGTCGTTATTGGTTGTCGATGCAAGCCAAGGCGTTGAGGCGCAGACATTGGCCAATGTCTATCAGGCCATTGATGCCGATCACGACATTGTGCCGGTGTTAAACAAGGTGGACCTGCCCGCCGCCGAACCCGACCGCGTGCGCGACCAGATCGAAGATGTCATCGGTATTGATGCATCCGAGGCGGTTGAAATTTCGGCCAAAACCGGCATTGGCATTCCCGATGTTCTTGAGGCAATCGTAAATCGCCTGCCTGCGCCCACCGGCGAACGCGCAGCACCGCTAAAGGCGATGTTGGTCGATAGTTACTATGACCCCTATCTTGGCGTTGTTGTGTTGATCCGCGTGATTGATGGCGTGATCAAAAAGGGTGATCGGATCAAGATGATGGGCACCGGCGGCACGTATCCGATTGATCGTTTGGGTGTGTTTCGCCCCAAGATGCAAAATATTGATGAACTTGGCCCCGGTGAAATAGGGTTTTTCACAGCCTCGATCAAACAGGTGCGCGACACCCGCGTGGGCGACACTATCACGCATGAGAAAAAAGGCGCCGATGCCCCCCTGCCCGGGTTTAAGCCCGCGCAGCCTGTGGTGTTTTGTGGCCTGTTCCCCGTTGATAGTGCCGATTTCGAAGATTTGCGCGATGCGATTGAAAAACTGGCACTGAATGATGCCAGTTTCAGCTTTGAAATGGAAACATCGGCCGCGCTTGGCTTTGGGTTTCGGTGTGGGTTTCTTGGGCTTTTGCATCTTGAGGTCATCCGCGACCGTCTGGAACGCGAATATGATATTGACCTGATCACAACCGCGCCTTCGGTGATTTATCACATTCATATGCGCGATGGCACGATGGTTGAATTGCACAACCCTGCCGATATGCCCGACCTGACCCATGTGGACCATCTAGAAGAACCCCGCATCAAGGCCACGATTTTGGTGCCCGATGAATATCTGGGCGATGTGTTGAAATTGTGCCAAGATCGCCGGGGCATTCAACAAGACCTGACCTATGCCGGCAGCCGCGCGATGGTGGTCTATGATTTGCCCCTGAACGAGGTGGTGTTTGATTTCTATGACCGCCTGAAATCGGTGACCAAAGGCTATGCCAGTTTTGATTATCAAATGATCGGCTATCGCCAAGATTATTTGGTCAAGATGCAGATTTTGGTCAATGATGAACCGGTTGATGCCCTATCGACAATGGTTCACCGCGACCGCGCCGAAATGCGGGGCCGGGCGATGTGTGAAAAACTAAAAGATCTGATCCCGCGCCATATGTTCAAAATACCGATTCAGGCTGCGATTGGCGGCAAAGTGATTGCCCGCGAAACCCTGTCTGCGATGCGCAAGGACGTAACCGCCAAATGTTATGGCGGCGACATGACGCGCAAACGCAAGCTGCTGGACAAGCAGAAAAAGGGGAAGAAGAAAATGCGCCAGTTCGGCAAAGTCGACATTCCGCAAGAGGCGTTTATTTCCGCACTCAAGATGGATAGTTAACCTCGTCGGTTTTCTTGGGGCTGGGTTAAAGCATCTTCTGCCAAGCGACTAATCCAATTCACTTTTTCTGAATGGGTGGGCCGGAAATTTGCGGTCTGCCTTGAGGCCTGGAAACAGTTCGTTTCACAAGTATTCCTTTGATTTGCCACATTTTTGACGCAAATTGTTATCCGTACGAGTGTGTGGGGCTTTTTAGCTATGATTCCTGACTATTTTTCAGTTGCCAGAACGCGACGCCTTGAGGCGTTGGAGTCTCTGGATCGCCGGCAACCCGATCTTCCGGGCCTGTCGGAGCCAAGTGTTCCGTTCGAGAAAAGGCAACCGGACGAGCAATCCGATTATCCATCCCGTCTTATGGCGTCCTGACCTCGGGTCTGGCGCGCGCTGTTCGGGGCTAGGTTTCGGACGATTGGCAGTCGTGATTTTGGGATTTGGGCCGGGGCGGGCACGCCAATTGGCCCGAAGATGATTCGGATTTCGGGTCACAGCCGCGCCACATTGGGCTAGCGCTACCATATTTCAACCACAAGGTGAACATAGTCTTGCCACATTGGCTGTTCATTCGGCGCTTTGCTGACACATTTACAGGTCTGATTTGGTGGGGAAAGTCAGTAATATGGGCTAAATTCGGTGATTAAGGCAAGAATTCGCCAAGTGTTAATTAACTGTTTTTTAACAATTAATTGTAAATACGTGTTAGATTTCCCGCCTGATTTCCCAAACGGAAACAAACCGTTTCAAGAATTCTCCCTTAAATTGTCTTAAAAATGAACGCAACCTATGGATGTCGCTCATGACCACTAGGGAAGGAATACAAAATGAACCTCAACTACACCAACATCGCCCGCACCCGTCGCCTGGACGCATTGGATGCACTGAAACGCCGCCAGTCCGATATGAACGGTGGAATGCCATCCGGCCTGTCTGTTCGTGAATCCGAAGCCAGAATGCAGGCGCAAATCCAGTTCTCGTCCTGCCGCTCTCTCGGCATCTGATCAAGTTACGACCCAAGACCTTACGTTTTTCCCAGTGAACGAATTTCGGGGTTCGCCCCGCAGTTCCGTCGATACCGCCCGAGGCGGTGGCGCAAGCCCCGCCCGACAGGCCCCCGGCCCCTAAAGCCCGATCGACGCTTTACCCGTGTACCCATCAAAATCAATCAAGGCGCGCAACATCCAGTTGTGTTTGCAGGACAAGCGCGCATCTGTCCAATCTCACGGGGACCATAAAATGACACATATCAACGTCGCACATATCCAGAATTCTTACTACGATCCACGTATGGACGCACGCAGCTGCGCCAGCAAATTGCGCGGGCGCAAATGCTCTGCCATGCCGCGCGGATCGGTCCTATCGACGCAAATGTCCTGGCAGGAACCGGCATCTTCGCCCGCATCCGCCTGGGTCGCTACGCACTAAAACTGCATTTTCGGGCGCGGGCGCGTTGGTCGCCCCGCCCCGGCTTGATCGATCAGGCCAGTGAAAACCGCTTACAGCGAATTCTGAACATTCTGGGCTGTATCGGCAATTGCATCGCCCGCTTTTTCAATGTCGCGGCCCGCGCCTTTGGCGGTTTCGCAGGCGGTCAGGGCAATCAGGGCAAAACATAAAAGGCTCACGCGGATCATAGCATCCTCCGAAAGGTGAAACTGGTCGCGCCATTTACACAAGGCGATCCGCCCAGTGCAAGGTGATCTGCCCGTGCGACTTGACACAAATCAACGCAAGACACATTCAGCGTAGATAATATGAGCAAGACACGGTAACGCGCGCCTGTTTTGCGCAAGGAGACATATGATGTTGCGTCTTGCTTCTATTCTATATTCGTTGATTGCCACGACATTGGCTGGCAGTTTCATAATTGCCGTTCTGACAATGGGATACGGAACGTTGCAACCGATCCTGTTGGCGGCTGCGGTTGGGGCGGTTGCCGCATTGCCCGTGTCCTATCTGGTTGCAAAAAAGATCACATCTTGAACGTTTGGCTTTGGGTCAGGCCAAATAGGCTGACAAAGCCGCGATAAATTCGCGTGGTTTTTCTGCGTGCAACCAATGCCCTGCACCGGGGATTTTGGCAAAGCGCGCATTGGGAAACAGGGCCTTGATGATCGGGCGGTGTTCGCGCGTGACATAATCGGACATGCCCCCGGACAGGAACAGGGCAGGGCCACTAAACGTACCTGTCACTTCGGGGAATGACATGATGTGGGGCATCTGGTCTGCCAGTACATCAAGATTGAGCCGCCAGCGTTTGTCCGGCACATCCAGCGATTGGGTGAAAAAGCTTTGCAGCGCGGGATCAACACCCAAATCGCCAAGTTGCGCCTCTGCCTCGGACCGGCGTGTGACGCGGGACAGATCGACCGCTTTCATCGCCTTGATGAATTCGATTTGTGAATGGCCATAGGCCACAGGTGCGATATCCGCGACGACAAGGCGGTTTACGAGTTCGCGATGGGACAACGCCAGCACCATCGCCGCCTTGCCCCCCATTGAATGGCCCAGCACGTCCGTAGATGGCCCTATATGTTCGATCACTTGGGCCAGATCACCGGCCAGATCGTTATATGTGTGGCTATCGAACCAATCGCTTTGGCCATGATTGCGCAGATCAACCGTGACCACCTGCCGCGTATCTGCAAGACGCTTCGCG
>CAZPSB010000023.1:0-17608 GCA_964589025.1 uncultured Jannaschia sp.
GTGGAGGGTGTTGATATCACCCGCGCACCCTGATTGCCGCGTTCACGGTAAGGGGTGGTGTTGTATTGCGCGCGGTAGCATTTTGAAAAATGCGACGGCGATGCAAACCCACAGGCCAAGGCCACGTTGATCACGCTCATATCCGTTTGCATCAACAAATTGCGCGCCTTGGAAAGCCGCAATTCCATGTAATAGCGTTTCGGAGATCGGTTCAAATACCGCCGAAACAGGCGTTCCAATTGACGGGTCGACATGGCCACATCTTTGGCCAGAATGGCCGGGCTGATGGGGTCTTCGATATTTTGTTCCATCATACGAATGACTTGGCCCAATTTCGGGTGGCGCACCCCGATGCGCGTGGGGATCGACAAACGCTGTGTATCCTGATCGGTGCGGATTGAGGTATAGATCAATTGATCGGCCACAAGATTGGCCAAATCTTCGCCATGATCATTGGCAATCAGTTTCAATACCAAATCAATGGATGCCGTGCCCCCCGCCGTGGTGATGCGGTTGCCATCAATCACGAAAACCGATTTTGTTAGCGTAACCTGTTCAAATTCTTCGATGAAACTGTCATGGTTTTCCCAATGGGTCGTGGCGCGTTTGCCATCCAACAACCCGGCGCGGGCCAAGGTATACCCTGCCGTGCATAACCCGCCCACAACCGGGCCTTTTCGGGCCTCGCGGCGCAGCCAGTTCAACACCGGCTTTGTTGTGGCGGTTTGCACATCCACACCGCCGCATATGAAAATCACATCATCGCGGGTGCATTCGCCTAAATCGCTATCGACCTTATACCCGATCCCGGCGGAACACCAAACAAAATCGCCGCCTTCGCCCATCAAGACCCAGGAATATAAATCTTGGCCTGCCATGCGATTGGCAATGCGCAGGGCCTCAACCGCGCTGGTGAAACACAGCATGGTAAACTGATCCAGCAGGACAAACACAAATCTTTTGGGGCCTGTGTGTTCCGGCATGATGGCCTCGTTTTTGTCACTCTGATTTCAGCGAAACCACTAAATGCGACATAGTGCAATCCCCCCGATGCAATTGCGGGATTGGAACCCGCCGTTTTAGCGCATATAGAGACACCAGAAGGGACAAAGGATAAAGACCATGACCGATTCATCCGCGACCACAGTTTGGGCCAAATCAGATTGGCGCGCCAAACCGCGCATTCAGATGCCCGATTACCCGGATCAAACCGCATTGCAATCGGTTGAAGCCCAATTGGCCCAATACCCCCCGCTGGTTTTCGCCGGCGAAGCGCGCCAGTTAAAGGCCGATCTGGCCGCCGCATCACGCGGCGATGCGTTTTTGTTGCAAGGCGGCGATTGCGCCGAAAGCTTTGCCGAATTTTCCGCCGATAATATCCGCGACACATTCAAAGTGATGCTGCAAATGGCGATGGTTTTAACCTATGGCGCCAAGGTGCCGGTGGTTAAAATTGGCCGCATGGCAGGCCAATTTGCCAAACCAAGATCATCTGCAACCGAAATCAAAGACGGCGTTGAACTGCCATCCTACCGGGGTGATATTATCAACGAAGATGCCTTTACCCCCCAGGCCCGCATTCCTGCGCCCGAAAAAATGTTGCAGGCCTATACGCAGGCGGCGGCCTCGCTTAATCTGTTGCGGGCGTTTTCAACGGGCGGGTATGCCGATATTCACCACGTCCATTCCTGGACTTTGGGCTTTACCGATCACGCCGATGCAGAACGCTATCGCGATATGGCCAACCGCATTCAAGATGCGCTTGATTTCATGACTGCCGCCGGTTTGACCAGCGCCACCAGCCATGAATTATCCAGCGTTGATTTCTACACCAGCCACGAGGCATTGTTGCTTGAATACGAAGAGGCCCTGACCCGCGTTGATTCCACCACCGGCCAATGGTTGGCAGGATCCGGCCATATGATCTGGATCGGCGATCGCACCCGCCAACCCGATGGCGCGCATGTGCAATTCGCCAGTGGCGTGCAAAACCCCATTGGCCTGAAATGCGGGCCAAGCCTGTCTGAGGATGACCTTAAGGTTTTGATAAACCGCCTGAACCCCGAAAACGAACCGGGCCGGTTGACATTGATCGCGCGCTTTGGTGCGGGCCAAGTGGGCGATCATTTGCCACGTTTGATTCGCACGGTTGAATCTGAGGGCGCGAATGTGTTGTGGTCTTGCGATCCGATGCATGGCAACACCATCAAGGCCGCCAGCGGCTATAAAACCCGCCCCTTCGACAGCGTGCTGCGCGAAGTGCAGGAATTTTTCGATATTCATCGCGCCGAAGGCACCATCCCCGGCGGTGTGCATTTTGAAATGACCGGCAAGGATGTGACCGAATGCACCGGTGGCCTGCGGGCCGTCACGGACGAAGATCTTTCCGCGCGCTATCACACGGTCTGTGATCCGCGCCTGAATGCCAGCCAATCTTTAGAATTGGCGTTTTTGGTGGCCGAAGAATTGTCGAAAACCCGCCCCGCCCTGCGGGCCGCACCCTAACCCTTATGATCCCGCCCCGATTGGCCGGCGGCGGGATCTTGGCCAATCCATGAATGGTAAATATGTAAGGCCCTGGATCTGCATGACACATCTGGCACATAACACCGACCGGCGCGGGTTGCTGATTATCCTGTCATCGCCATCGGGGGCGGGCAAATCGACGCTTGCGCGGCACCTGATGGCATGGGATGACAGTCTGCGATTTTCGGTATCGGCCACCACGCGCGCGCCCCGCCCCGGCGAATTGGACGGCAAAGATTACCATTTTCTGTCTGAAGATGCCTTTAAGACCCAAGTCGCCAAAGGCGCGATGTTGGAACATGCGCATGTGTTTGGCAATTTCTATGGGTCACCCATGGCGCCGGTATCCGACGCGATCGAGGCCGGGCGCGATGTGTTATTCGATATTGACTGGCAAGGGGCGCAACAAATCCGCAATTCGGCCCTTGGGCTTTATACATTGTCGATTTTCATCCTGCCGCCTTCCATCCCTGAATTGCGGCGGCGGCTGGTGGCGCGCGGACAGGATGGGCCAGATGTCATCGCCAAACGCATGCAAAAATCATGGGATGAAATCAGCCATTGGGACAGCTATGATTATGTCTTGATCAATGATGATCTTGATACCACCGAGACGCGGCTAAAAACCATCATCACCGCCGAACGCCTGCGCCGGATGCAACAACCAAAGCTGGCCGATCACGTGCGCGGATTGCAAAACGAATTTATCACAGAACGCAAACCCGAATGATCTATAGCCTTGATGATATCGCCCCCCAAATTGCGGATGACACCTGGATTGCGCCCGATGCCAATGTGATTGGCAAAATCGTGGTCGAACCCGCCGCCAGCATCTGGTTTGGGGCCACACTGCGCGGCGATAATGAAGAAATTCGCGTAGGTGCCGGTTCAAACATACAAGAAAACGCGGTGCTGCATACCGATATGGGGTTTGCTTTGACGATTGGCGAAAATTGCACCATTGGGCATAAGGCGATGCTGCATGGGTGCATCATTGGTGCGGGCAGTTTAATCGGCATGGGGGCCACGGTTTTGAACGGTGCGGTGATCGGTGCGGGGTGTTTGATCGGCGCGGGGGCCTTAATCCGCGAAGGCCAAATCATCCCCGATGGCAGCCTTGTGGTGGGCATGCCGGGCAAAGTGGTGCGCGCCTTGGATGACACCGCACAGGCCGACCTAATCACAGCGGCGCAAAATTACCAAACCAATATGCGCCGGTTTCGTGCCGGGCTAAAACCGGTTTAGGTGAATAGAAATTGCCTAGATCAAATGCACGACGCAAAAATTAGAAACAATTTTATGCGTACCCTATTTTCCGTTTGCAATATCGTGCCATTGATAAGCCAAATAAAATCAGGACGATTCAATGGAAATTATTATTGCATTTATCTTTTTACTGCTTCCTTTTCTTTTGGTGTTTTTATGGCTACGCAGCGCATCAAAACTGCGCACAGTGCAAGCGAAATTACAAACACTGCAAACCCGGTTTGAGCATGTCATTGACGCCGATTCTGAGGTTGAAAAGGTTCGGCACACTCAAACCAAACTTGAACACGATCTTTCAAAACTAAAAGAAACCTATTCAACAAAGCGTGACACCTATGACAGGCTCATGCGAGAAGCGGCAATTTACGATGAACAAATTACTCTGGGTCAACTTGGTGTTTACAAACCTCATTTTAATTTTGATGATTCTGACCAATTCAAGGCCAACATCACCAACATACGCGCCAAACAAAAAGCGATGATATCAGCCAAAACCGCAATTCATGCAGGCACAGAATGGCAAATCAGTGGTAGTAAAACCGAAGGCAAAAAAATGACTGATCGCGCTGTGCGCCTTAGTCTTCGGGCATTCAACAATGAATGTGATGCGGCCCTATCCAATGCTACATGGCGCAATGCCACCACAATGGAAAAGCGCATTCAAAAAGCCTATGCAGACATAAATAAGCTAAATAAAACGCTTAACATTTCGATCACACAACCCTATTTCAAATTGAAACTAAAAGAGTTGTGGCTAACGCATGAATACCGAGAAAAGCAAAAAGAAGAGCGCGACCATGCAACCGAACTACGCCGCCAAAAACGCGAAGAAGAAAAACTATTGAAAGAAGCTGCTGCTGCTGAAAAAGAGGAAAACAAATACCGCGCGTTATTGGAAACGGCACAAGCCCAAGCAGAAAAAGCCACTGGTATAGATGCCGCCGAATACCAAGCCCGCATTGCCGAACTTAGCCAGCAATTAGAACAAGCCAAAGGTCAGGCAGAACGCGCAAAATCTATGGCTGAACAGACACGCGCAGGCCATATCTATGTTATTTCAAATGTGGGGGCCTTTGGAGAAGGGATTTATAAAATTGGTATGACGCGCCGATTAGACCCGATGGATCGTGTAAAAGAACTGGGTGATGCGAGTGTCCCATTTTTATTCGACACGCACGCAATGATTTATTGCGAAGACGCACCTTCGGTTGAACGTGGGCTGCATGCGGCCTTTGATAAATTCCGGGTAAACCGCGCCAATGGTCGAAGAGAGTTTTTTCGTGTTTCTTTGCAGGATATTGAAACCGAAATTCAAAAAATCGAACCTAATGCCGATATCATTACAGGTATTGAAGCCCAAGAATACCACGAAACCCTTGCCATTATTGCGGCTGAAAGCGGTGACAGCCAATCATCATCGCATGCTTTCCCAACCGATTTATAAAACATCTAAAACTCTTTCCAAACGCGGCCAACCGTGTTAGGCGCGCGGCAGATATTTATTCACCTGTCGGAGAACCCCCATGGCCCTAGAACGGACCTTTTCAATCGTTAAACCTGATGCAACCGCGCGCAACCTGACTGGCGCAATTGTCGCCAAGCTTGAGGCCGCGGGCCTGCGTGTGATCGCATCCAAGCGGATTCACCTGACCAAGGCACAGGCCGGTGTGTTTTACGGCGTTCACAAAGACCGCCCCTTTTATGATGAATTATGCGAATTCATGTCATCGGCCCCCATCGTGGTGCAGGTTTTAGAAGGCGAAGATGCCATTGCCAAAAACCGCGAAGTCATGGGCGCCACCAACCCCGCCGACGCCGCCGAGGGCACAATCCGCAAAGAATTCGCCCTATCCATCGGTGAAAATTCGGTTCACGGGTCCGATGGGGCCGACACCGCGAAAGAAGAAATCGCTTATTTCTTTTCGGGTCTTGAACTGGTTGGCTAAGCCACCCAAACATGCATTCAAAAGGCCGCGCCTAGAGCGGCCTTTTTATCGCCGGATGCCCGCACCGATTTGATCCAGAATATGTTCAATCGCGTGATCCACACCCGATTGCGCTACATGGGCCTTGATGGCGTCAAATGATGCGCGCAAGGCGTCTTTTTCGGCGCCTTTGCAATCATTCCATGGCCGGCCCTGCAGGCCCATATGCAGCACATAATAGGCGATGAAATGCGGGCGCGTGCCTGTGTTTAACATCCGGCGATAGGCTTCGTCCCCGCCAAGATTACGCAAATCATCGGCGGTGTGAATCCCGGCTTTGGCCAGATCTTCGGCCATGGCAGGGCCGATATTGCGAATCGTGGTGACAGGATCTTTAGACATAAGGGCATGATTATCGCAACACGCCCCTTTAGGGCCACATAAAATGCCGCGCGCGCAGCTGCCCCACCGCATGGCGAATTTGGCCCCGTACCGGGCCGGGGCGGGGGGTATCGCGCAAAGTGCTAAACCAATGGGCGGGTGGGTTGCGGCCTGCGCGGCTATTTTTCCAGGTCAGGGCGCGCAACACATCTTGGGCGGCGGTCGGCAGATGGGCGGGAATATCATGCCCGTTTAACATGGCCCAAACCCCCGCCCATAATCGACCCACAGACCAAGGGTTATATCCCCCACCCCCCAGCACCAAAAGACGCGGTGCCCCAAGGCGCAAGATTGCGCGCACCACATCCCAATGCGCGTTATTGGATAGGGCCAAACGCGATAGAGGGTCTTCGGCCACCGCATCCGCGCCGCATTGCAAAATGATGGCATCAGGCGCAAAATCTTCGGTCACGGGTAGGATCAGATGATCGCGAATATAGGCCATTTCGCTATCGTTGAAATCGCGCGGCACAGGCAAATTGATGCAATTACCGCCGCCTGTATCGCCCAGTTTTCCGCTAAAAGGCCACCGGTTTTCTTCGTGCACGGATATCAAGATCGCATCATGATCACCGGCAAATCCGGCCTCAACCCCATCACAATGATGGGCATCAATATCAATATAGGCCAGACGCCGCACACCCACCCGGCGCAGCGATAGCATCGCAAGAACCGGATCATTCAGGTAACAAAACCCGTTCGCACGATCGCGCATACCGTGATGCGTGCCACCGCCGGGATGATATATGATACCGCCTTGCGCCAATATTTCCCCCGCCAATAAAGACGCCCCTGCGGCGGTCGCAGGGCGGCGGAACATTTCGGGGTAGACGGGGTTTGACACATTGCCCAACCCATGACGATGCCGAATATCATCGGATACGGCCTGTGTTTCTTCGGCCTGCTTTAGGGCGGTGATGTAATCGGGTGTGTGCCAAATCGACAAGGCCTTGGGTTTGGCGCGCGGGCTGGTGCGAAACTGCGCAGCCGGCAACCACCCCATGGCGCGCGATAAATCGGTCACGGTTGACACACGCGGCACACGCAACGGATGCCAGGGGCCATAGCTGGAATTGCGATAAATCTCGGATCCTAGAAACAAAACCATATTATAGAACCCATACACCATACAAAACCCGGCAGGATATCCGGGGTTATTGAAGTCATGATCATAGCATGAAATACTATACCCATGGCAAAATACAAATTCACCCCGGCCCCTTTGCGCATTGGAAATGCCGCGAAACGTGACACGCGCACTCAATTTGGCGCGATCCCGTTTCGGCGTAAAAAATCAGGGGTTGAGGTTTTGTTGATTTCCACCCGCAATACGGGGCGCTGGATTGTGCCCAAAGGATGGCCGATGGATGGCCAAACCCCCGCAGGGGCCGCCCAACAAGAAGCCTGGGAAGAGGCGGGCGTGCGCGGACGCATTCATCATGATTGCGTGGGCCTGTATTCCTATACCAAATGGTTGGATGAAACGGTGTCTTTGCCTTGTATTGTTGCACTTTTTGCGCTTGAGGTGCGCAAGGTTGATGATCATTACCCTGAAATGAAGGCCCGCAAACGGCGCTGGATGTCATGCAAAAAGGCCGCGTCGCGCGTGGATGAACCCGAATTGCGCACGATCTTGCGCAATTTCAACCCGAAACATTTGCGCAAAGCCTAAGCTTGATCTTTGGCCGCGAAAGGATATGTGATCCTATCATGATACGCTATGCGCTAAAATGTTGCCACGGGCACCAATTCGAAAGTTGGTTTCAATCGGCCGATGCGTTTAACACGCTATTGGATCGGGGTTTGGTCGCATGCCCTGATTGCGGCGCGGTGGATGTGTCAAAGGCCATGATGGCGCCGCGTGTATCCACCCAAAAGGCCAAAACACCCACGCGGGCCGAACCGCCCATCAATGACGCATCGCATCCGGCCCCTGTTTCTGCACCCTTGTCGGAACACACGCAACATATGCTAAAGGCGCTGCGCGATCATGTGAATAAACATTCAACCTATGTCGGGTCGCGTTTCGCCCAAGAGGCCCGCGCCATGCATTTGGGTGACAAACCCGAAACGCCAATCCATGGCGAAAGCACCCCCGATGAGGTGCGCGACCTGATTGAGGATGGCGTGCCCGTGGCACCTTTGCCGATTATTCCCAAAGACAAGGCAAATTAACCGACGCCCCCAATCAGCCCCCCCATCAAGCCAGCCACGCGCCTTTTTAGGCGCGCACTTTTTCTTCATAGGCCTGCGCGATGGATCGGGCCAATGCGCCGACCTCAAAATTATAATCACCGATTTGGCCAACGGGTGTGACCTCGGCGGCGGTGCCGGTCAACCAACATTGTTCAAACCCTTCTAATTCGGCGGGTTCGATATGACGTTCATGTACTTTGATCTGGCGATCATGCAACATGCCTACCACGGTTTGGCGGGTGATGCCGTTCAAAAAACAATCGGGCAGCGGTGTATGGACCTCTCCGTCCTTGACGAAAAAGATATTCGCGCCGGTCGCCTCGGCCACATAGCCACGATAATCAAACATCATCGCGTCTGAACATCCCTTTGCCTCGGCGGCGTGTTTTGACATGGTGCAGATCATGTACAAACCCGCCGCTTTGGCATGGCTGGGTATGGTTTCGGGGCTTGGGCGTTTCCATTTGGAAATATCCAATTTCGCGCCCTTCATCTTGGCATCGCCATAATAGGCGCCCCATTCCCACGCGGCCACGGCCAGACGCACCGGGTTGCGCGCAGACGCGACCCCCATATCCTGGCCCGCCCCACGCCAGGCCACCGCGCGCACATAGGCATCGGATAATCCATTGGCCTGCATGACGGCATATTTCGCGGCCTCGATTTCATCGACCGTCCAAGGGATTTCAAAATCAATCAAGCGGCCCGAATTCAAAAGGCGTTCGGAATGTTTGCGGCTTTCGAAAATGCGGCCATTATAGGCGCGTTCGCCCTCAAACACGGATGATGCGTAATGCATTGCGTGGCTTAGGATATGCACATTGGCATCCCGCCAAGGCACAAGATGCCCATCCATCCAGATCATCCCGTCGCGATCATCATAGCCACCTGCCATTGATCTTTTCCTTCTGATTTGCCCCGCGCGTAAAACGGTTGCGTAACCGGGGGTATACATTCCATATTATAACCTAAAACGTATATTTCGGTAACAATCCGGGCTTGGAATGTCAACAACACTGACATAAATTCAGGCCAGAACAGGGCGCAATAAAGGGGCAGATATGCCAGATCCAAAACCAACCGGCCGATCAGGACATGGCGAAAACCTGCTATTTCTAACCGATGATCAACTGCGCCGCGGGATTGAAGCCATGTTTTTCGCCTATCGCGGATTTACCGGTGATCCTGATCGGTTACTGGCCGAATATGGCTATGGGCGGGCGCATCACCGCGCGATTCACTTTATCCATCGTTGCCCTGGGACAACGGTGAACAACCTGTTGGGGATTTTAGGGGTTACAAAACAATCGCTTAATCGTGTGCTGCGCAGCTTAATCGCAGATGGCCTTGTCACAAGCACCATAGGCCGTAAAGATCGCCGTGAACGCCATTTGCGCCTGACAAAAACCGGGATTGCACTTGAACAAAAGCTAAGTGACGTTCAAAAAAGACGCCTAAGGGCAGCCTATAGCGCCGCCGGACCCAAAGCCGTGGCCGGGTTTCGCACCGTATTGGAACATATGATGGACCCTGACCTGAAACAATATGACCTTGATGCCTTTACGCAGGATACATAAACGATGGATATCGACCTGCATTTGTTGATTGTGGATGATGACGAACGCATTCGCGGGCTGTTGCAGAAATTTCTGATCCGCAATGGATATATGGCCAGCACCGCACGCGATGCCGCGCAGGCAGAAAAATTGCTGGCCAGTTTGCGGTTTGATCTGATTGTTCTGGATGTGATGATGCCCGGCGAAGACGGGTTCAGTTTTTGCCACCGCCTGCGCGCACAAGACACAACGCCGATTTTGTTGTTAACCGCCAAAGGCGATGCCGAAGATCGCATCAAAGGTCTTGAGGCGGGCGCCGATGATTACCTGCCCAAACCGTTTGAACCCAAGGAATTGCTTTTGCGTATCAACGCGATTTTGCGCCGGATGCCGCAACAAGATGCCAAGGCCGAAACGCCCAGCATCCTAACCCTTGGGCCGGTGCGATATGACAATGATAGGGGCGAATTATGGCATGGGCCTGACCCCGTGCGCCTAACCGCGACTGAGACCGCCTTGATGCGCATTTTTGCCGCCCGCCCACATGACACCATCCCCCGCGCGGATCTGGCCGATTTGATCAATCGCGACAAAGGCAGCCTGATTGATCAGGCCCAAGATCGCGCGGTGGATGTGCAAATCACCCGCCTGCGCCGTAAGCTTGAGGTTGACCCGAAACGCCCACGTTACCTGCAAACCGTGCGCGGGGTTGGCTATATGTTGGCCCCCGATTAAGACCGCCAAAGCCCCACACCAGCCCGCTCACCAAGCCCTAAAAAGGCCATATTATGACCACGCTTTTAATCGAAAACCCCCATGCGGGCGATCACATCACCCCGCCGGGCCATCCTGAACAAAGGGGGCGATATCACGCGGTGATGCGCGCACTGGACGCGCCTGAATTTGCCAACCTAATCCGACAAGACGCGCCCTTGGCCACCGATGCGATGCTGCATCTGGCCCATCCACCGGCGCATATTGATGATTTGCGCGCCCTGATGCCGCTTGATGGGGTGGTCTCGCTTGATGCTGATACCTATGCCAGCCCCGCCACTTGGCAGGCCGCACAGCGCGGCGCGGGCGGATGCGTGGCCGCCGTGGATGCGGTTTTGGACGGGCGGGCCGATAATGCCTTTGTCGTCACACGCCCGCCAGGCCATCACGCCGAAAAAACCCGTGCCATGGGGTTTTGTCTGTTTTCCAATATCGCAATCGCCGCCAAATATGCGATTGATATGCGCGGCCTGTCCAGGGTGGCCATCGTTGATTTTGACGTTCATCACGGAAATGGCACACAAGATGTCGTTTGGGATGACCCCGATATTTTGTTTATCTCAACCCATCAAATGCCGCTTTATCCCGGTACGGGCGGGGCGTCGGAAACGGGTGTGGCGCATAATATCGCCAATTTCCCGCTTGATCCGGGATCAACCGGGGCGGATATGCAGCGGGTCTATGACACCCAAATCTTTCCCCGGCTGCGCGATTGGCGCCCTGAGATGATCTTGATTTCAGCCGGGTTTGATGCACATGTGGATGATCCCCTGGCCAATTTGGCATGGCAGACCGATGATTTCGCCTGGCTGACCGAAAAATTACGTGCCTTGGCTGATGAATTATGCGAAGGGCGTTTGATTTCGACCCTTGAAGGGGGATATGATCTTGGGGCACTGGCCGAATCCGTGGCCGCCCATCTGCGCGCATTAATGAGGCCAAAATCATGAGCACCGAAAACCCAACCGCAGACATGAGCTTTGAAGACGCAATCAAAGCCCTAGAACAGGTCGTGGCGCAACTGGATCGCGGCGATGTGCCGCTGGAAGATGCAATCACACTTTATGAACGCGGCGCCGCGTTAAAGGCGCGCTGCGAGGCCAAGCTGAAAGAGGCCGAAGAAAAGGTCGCCCAAATCACATTGGACGCCAATAAAACCCCTACGGGAACGCAAGCTGCCGAAGATTTCTAAATGATGTTCGCCCGCGCGCTTGATCAGGCCCAAACCATGATCGCAGATCATTTGGCACAGGAATTGGCAAATCTGCCCCAAGGGGATCTGGCCGATGCGATGGGATATGCCTGCACAGGCGGCAAGGCCTTGCGTGGGTTTTTGACCTTGGAAAGTGCGCGCTTGTTTGGCATTGACCCCATGCGCGCGCTTTACCCTGCCATGGCGATTGAATGCCTGCATGCCTATAGCCTGATACATGATGATCTGCCCGCGATGGATGATGACAATTTGCGGCGCGGCAAACCCACCGTGCATGTCAAATGGAATGATGCAACCGCCATTCTGGCGGGCGATGCGTTGCAAAGTTTGGCCTTTGATCTGGTCACCCGCCCCGAAATTGGCCCATCCAAGGCGCGGCTGGCATTAACCCGTAGCCTTGCACAAGCGGCAGGCGCACGCGGCATGGTGTTGGGCCAAATGCAAGATATCGCCGCAGAAACGGCAAAAACACCGCTTGATCTGGCCGCGATTACCGCGCTTCAGGGGCATAAAACCGGGCAGTTAATCGCATGGGCCGCCGCCGCAGGCGCGCGCATGGCCCATCATGACCCCACGCCTTTGTTGCACTATGGCAAGGCAATCGGGTTGGCCTTTCAGATCAGTGATGACATTTTGGATGTTGAAGGCGAGGTCAAAACCACCGGCAAGGCCCTGCGCAAAGATGCCGATGCGGGCAAGGCGACCTTTGTATCCTTGTTGGGCCTTGATGGCGCCAAAACCCGCGCCCATGATCTTGTGGCGCAGGCGCAGGCCGCCTTGGCCGATTTTGGCCCTAATGCCGATGTTCTAACCGAACTTGCACATTATATCGTGACGCGTGACAGGTAAACCTGACGGAAAGAAAGGGCGCAAAATGACCCAAACCCCGCTATTGGATCAAATCACCGATCCGGCCATGATCAAACGCCTGTCAGACGCACAATTGCGGGCTTTGGCCGATGAATTGCGCGCCGATACCATCGCCACCGTATCCCAAACCGGGGGGCATTTGGGCGCGGGTCTGGGGGTGGTGGAAATGACGGTGGCCTTGCATGCGGTGTTTGACACCCCGCGCGATAAATTAATCTGGGATGTCAGCCACCAATGTTACCCGCATAAAATCTTAACCGGGCGACGGGACCGGATGGTGACCCTGCGCCAGAAAGGCGGGCTAAGCGGGTTCACCAAACGCAGTGAATCGCCCTATGATCCATTTGGCGCGGCCCATTCATCCACCAGCATTTCTGCCGCGCTTGGCTTTGCCGTTGCGCGCGATCTGGGCGGGATATGCGACACCGGGCTTGGCGATGCGATTGCCGTGATCGGCGATGGCGCGCTGAGTGCCGGAATGGCCTATGAAGCGTTGAATAATGCCGGGCATTTGGGCAAACGCCTGATTGTGATTTTAAACGATAATGATATGTCCATCGCGCCGCCCACCGGCGCAATGTCATCTTACCTATCGCGCCTTTATGCCGGTGAACCATTCCAAGACCTGAAAGCTGCGGCCAAAACCGCCGTATCGCTATTGCCCGAACCTTTTCAAGAAGGCGCAAAACGCGCCAAGGAATTATTGAAATCGGCCACTGTTGGCGGCACATTATTCGAAGAACTTGGCTTTTCCTATGTTGGCCCGATTGATGGCCATGATATGGATCAACTTTTGGCTGTGCTGCGCACCGTCAAATCCCGCGCGACCGGGCCGGTTTTGATCCATGCGGTGACGGTCAAGGGCAAAGGCTATGCCGAACATCGCCCCGATCGCGGACATGCCACCGCAAAATTCGACATTGCCACGGGCCAGCAGAAAAAACCGCCCTCAAACGCGCCATCTTATACCAAGGTTTTTGCCAATGCCCTGTTGGCCGAGGCCGAATATGACGATAAAATCGTCGCCGTGACTGCCGCCATGCCCGATGGGACGGGGCTTGATCAATTCGCCAAACGCTTTGGCGATCGGTGCTTTGATGTGGGTATTGCCGAACAACATGCCGTCACCTTTTGCGCAGGCATGGCGGCGGGCGGGTTGAAACCGGTTTGTGCGATCTATTCCACGTTTTTGCAACGCGGCTATGACCAAGTGGTGCATGATGTGGCGCTGCAACGTTTGCCCGTGCGGTTTGCGATTGATCGCGCGGGCCTGGTGGGCGCCGATGGTGCCACCCATGCGGGCAGTTTTGACATTGCCTATCTGGCCAATCTGCCCGATTTCGTCGTGATGGCCGCCGCAGATGAGGCCGAATTGATGCATATGGTTGCCACCGCCCTTTCCATCAATGACCGCCCATCGGCCTTTCGGTTTCCGCGTGGCGAAGGCATGGGCGTTGATCTGCCCGAGCGTGGCCAAGTGTTGGAAATCGGCAAAGGCCGCATCATAGCCCAAGGGCAGGATATCGCCATCTTGAATTTCGGCGCGCGCCTTGCGGAAATTCAAACTGCGGCGGAAATACTATCGACCCATGGGGTTACCCCAACCATTGCCGATGCGCGTTTTGCCAAACCTTTGGATCGTGATTTGATCCTAAATCTGGCCCGCACACACCGCGCGATCATCACTATTGAGGAAGGCGCCATTGGCGGTTTCGGCAGCCATGTTGCCCATCTTTTGGCCGAACAAGGCGTGTTCGATACCGGCCTGACATTCCGATCCATGGCCCTGCCCGATACATTCATAGACCAAGCCAGCCCTGCGGATATGTACGCCACCGCCGGAATGAATGCAGCGGATATCGTGACCAAAGTGTTGGGGGTGGTTTCTTAAATGCGAACCCCGCGAGGACCTTTACGGCTGTCGCGGGGTTCTATCAAATTGGAAACTTCAAACTGTTTCCGACGCTTTCAAAATACGCCAATATGATAGATTGGTCAATAATTCATTGACTGGCTTTGCTTTTTCTATATTTTGTTTATCAACGCACTTACACACAATATGTTGATATGACGCATAGTTTAATTGCCGCAATTTCAAATGAACGATTCCGTACATACTTGATCTCTGCCAATTATAATCAAAAGCGGGCGCTTGCGCTTTATGCGTGGAATATGAAAATTTCTGCTTCGTTTTATCCTCTGCTTGCTTTGATTGAAATCTGTTTGCGCAATCAAATCGAACCCAAATTACAATCTGTATTTTCAAGTAATTGGTGGAAAGATCATAACCTACACTCGTTATTGGGATCCAAGGGGAAGGGGATATTGTTACGGGCTGAAGGTAAAATACGTGACCAAAGAAACAATATCACCTCAGGGCGTATAACCGCCGAATTAAGTTTTGGGTTTTGGGTCAACATGTTGCTTGATAAATATCATGCGGATTTATGGCAAAATATTCACGCAGATTTTCCGCATTTACCAAAGAATGAAACACGTCAAAATTTTCATAATCTTGCGAAAATTATACTGGCATTACGAAATCGCATTTCGCACCATGAACCAATATTTAATCGAGACCTGACCAAAGAATATTCGAACTGCATAAAGATGATACAATGGTTAAGCCCAGACACAGAAAAATGGCTAAAACCACAACTTGAAATTATGTCTCTAATGCGAACGAAACCTTAACGCTTACCCAAACACGCCATTGATCCAATGGTATATTGTTTCATTTGAACCGCGCCCGCACACCAAAATCTGGGCGGGTGGTACACCGCCCTTATTTCAACCACGTGCCGTAATCGGATACCAACAGATGTGTTGGGTCTACGTCTTCTTCGATATTGGCAAAACGTCCGATTGGGTCTTTGAACCAATTATCGGTTTCGTCATCATTGACGGTGGATACCTCACCGATCAACACATCGCCACCTTCGCCCCAAAAGGCATGCCAATCGCCCGGCATCAAGGTGATGCTTTCGCCGGGATTTAGGATGATCACCTCACCCGGTTTGAAATCGTGCGCGATGCCATCGCACAAAACCGTACCGCCTGCGGTTTCGTCATATGACCCATCGGGGGCCGATCCGAATAATTCAATCGCCAAACCCGCCCCGCCGCGATTGATGATATCTTCGGCCTTTAGATAATGGCGGTGCATGGGGCTGATTTGATCTTGTTTCGAAATCAATAATTTTTCAGCATAACACATGCCGCCGCCTTTTTGCAGATCATTCAGCTGCCCATTGCGCAGGGTAAACAAAAACAGGCCAAGATTTTCGAAATCCCCCTGCCCGTAATCGGTGATATCCCACCCCATTCGGCCAGTGATAATCCGGTCAATCTGGCCGCGTTGGGCCTTCATTTCATCGGGGGCCCAATAGGCAAAGGGCGGCAGCACAAAGCCAAAAGATTTCATGAAATCATCCGCACGCGCCATGATAGCATTGATATGTGATCGTTTCATGTCAAACCCCTGCTTGCAACAATGCGGCCAATTGACGGTATTTTATCGCATGACGCAAGGGGCTTGCATCTGGCCAATTGGCCTGCAATGGTTTTGAAAACAACGATCTTGCGCGCGCAACACAAGACATAAAGGCGAACAGTCATGGATACCCTTTTGCTTCAGGCCCTCATTTATCTAGGCGCAATGGTGATTGCGGTGCCTTTATCTGTGCGGCTGGGCTTGGGTTCGGTTTTGGGATATCTGATTGCCGGGATCGCAATTGGCCCGATTTTGGGGCTGGTGGGATCCGAGACCGCAGAATTACAACATTATGCCGAATTTGGTGTGGTGTTGATGTTGTTTTTGATCGGGCTTGAACTTGACCCAACTGCCCTATGGGATATGCGGCGTAAACTTGTAGGCTTGGGTGGGGCGCAGATTGTGCTATCTACGCTGGTGATTGCGACGGGGACCTATCTGTTGGGGGTTGAACCGCAAATGGCGCTGGCCATTGGCTTGGCGCTGGCATTGTCATCCACGGCGATTGTTCTAAAAACCCTAAACGAAAAACAATTGATGCAGACCGAAGGCGGCCGATCCACTTTTTCGGTATTATTGACCCAAGATATCGCCGTCATTCCGATTTTGGCCTTTCTGCCGTTATTGGCCGTGCAGGCCAATATGCAATTCGCCGATGACGGATCCATCCAGCGCGGCCCAATTGATGATCACGCCCATCACAGCATGTCATTGGTCGAAGGCCTGCCCGCATGGGGGGTGACCTTGATGACCTTGGGCGCGGTGGCGGCGGTGATTTTGGCCGGGCGCTACCTTAGCCCGTTTTTATTCCGCTTTATCCATATGTCGCGGCTGCGCGAAATGTATACCGCCATTGCCTTGGTGATTGTGGTCGGCATTGCCGTTTTGATGATCGTGGTGGGCCTTAGCCCTGCATTGGGGGCTTTTGTGGCCGGTGTGGTTTTGGCCAATTCCGAATTCCGCCACGAACTTGAGGCCGATATCGAACCGTTCAAAGGCCTGTTATTGGGTCTGTTTTTTATCACGGTGGGGGCAGGTATCAATTTTCAGGTCTTGTTTGATAATCCTGCCTCAATCTTGGGGCTAACCGCCGGGTTGATGGGGGTTAAGGGGCTGGTTCTTTTTGGCCTTGCCTTGGTGTTCAAATTGCGCGGCGGGCATCGGTGGTTATTCACGCTTGGCCTATCGCAGGCAGGGGAATTTGGGTTCGTATTGGTGGCCTTTGGGGTGCAGCAATCGGTGTTTAGCGCACAAATTAGCGAAACCATGTTATTGGTGATCGCCCTTAGCATGTTGTTGACCCCCTTGTTATTCATTGCACATGATAAAATACAGGGGCTATTTCAAA
>CAZPSB010000024.1:0-17594 GCA_964589025.1 uncultured Jannaschia sp.
GATACAATTGACCATCGCCTTGGCGGCCGAGGCTTTGGCCCTTGCCGGTATTTCCGATGGCCCGGCCCAGATCACCCAAGCCCTGACCAGCGGCAAAGCGGCACATATTTTTGGCCGTATGGTTCATGCTTTGGGCGGCCCGGCGGATTTTGTCGAAACCTGGCAGGCCCATTTGCCCAAGGCACCGGTGGACATGGCCATATATCCCATTGATCCCGGCTATGTCACCGCCATCAACACCCGCGCCTTGGGCGAAGCGGTGGTCAATCTAGGCGGTGGCCGCAAAACCGAAAGCGATACAATCGACCTATCTGTTGGCCTGTCGCATATCGCGCAGATCGGGGATCATGTGGATGATCACGCACCGCTATTGCGCATCCATGCGGTCTCAAAAGATCAGGCCGATGCCATCGGCCATGTTTTACAAAAGGCCTTTGTGACAGGCCCCAATCCCCCGACGCGGCCCCGTTTGATACAGGCGGTGATCGCATGACGGGGCGTGCCTTTTTGGTGGTTCTTGATAGCGCCGGCATTGGCGGGGCGCGCGATGGCGATCAGTATTTTAACGGTGATTTGCCCGATATCGGTGCCAATACGATTGGCCATATCGCGCAGGCCTGCGCCCAAGGCCGGGCCAATGACGGGCGCAGTGGCCCTTTGCATATGCCCCATCTGGCGGGTCTTGGTTTGGGGGCGGCATTGGAATTGGCATCCGGCCTGCATATGCCCGATTTGCATGTGGATACGCCCTGTGGCCTGTGGGGTGTGGGCGATGAAATCAGCAAGGGCAAAGATACCCCTTCGGGGCATTGGGAATTGGCCGGTGTGCCGGTGCCATGGGATTGGGGATATTTCCCCAAAACCGTGCCTGCCTTTCCCGATGATATCGTGCAGGCGGTGAAAGATATTGCCGGGGTGGATGGTATTTTGGGCAATTGCCATGCCAGCGGCACCGACATCATCACCCGTCATGGGGCCGATCATCAGGCTACGGGGTGGCCGATTTGTTATACCTCAATCGATAGCGTGTTTCAAATCGCCGCCCATGAAGACAGTTTTGGCCTGACCCGCCTGTTGGATTTATGCCAAGCCTTGGCCCCTATGTTGCATGACCGCCGGATCGGGCGGGTGATTGCGCGGCCCTTTATCGGCACACCGGGCGCCTATGAACGCACCACCAATCGCCGCGATTACGCCATTATGCCGCCTGCGCCCACTTTGTTGAACTGGGTGGCCGATGCCGGGCGCATGACCTATGGCATTGGTAAAATATCCGATATTTTCGCCCATAGCGGCGTACAGAATTCGGCCAAAGGCCGCGATGCCACCTTGATGACCCATCTACACAATGCCGTGAAAACCGCCGATCTTGGCAGTTTGACCTTTGCCAATTTCGTAGAATTCGACAGCCTTTTTGGCCATCGTCGTGATGTATCGGGCTATGCCCGTGCGTTGGAATGGTTTGATGCCGCTATTGGCCCCGTGATGGCGGATTTGCGCCCCGATGATATGATGGTGTTCACCGCCGATCATGGCAATGATCCCACTTGGCCGGGCACCGACCACACCCGCGAAGCCGTGCCCATTCTGGCCACAGGCCCGGCACCGCGCGCCATCGGGCGGCGGGGTTTTGTTGATGTGGGGGCATCAATTGCGCATCATCTTGGTCTTCGCGCCCAAGGTCCGGGGCGCAGTTTTTTGTAACATATACCCATTTTACAACCCGCGCCCCGCCCGGTTTTAGGAAAGACACCCGATGCAACATTCCCCCAAACTTGAACTTCACCTACATATCGAAGGCGCCGCCCCGCCGCGTTTCATCCGCGATTTGGCGGCGCGCAAAGCCATAGATCTGGGCGGTATTTTTGATGAAAATGGTCATTATAACTATCAGGGCTTTGACGAATTTCTAACCACATATGAGGCCGCGACACAGGTTTTATCCTGCCCACAAGATTTTGCCGATCTGACCCGCGCCGTGTTGGAACAAAGCGCCTTGCAAGGTGTGATTTATACCGAATTATTCATCAGCCCCGATTTTTGCGGCGGTGGTGATTTGGCCGCCTGGCGCGATTATCTGGCCGCGATACACGATGCCGCCGATCAGGCCGAACGCGATTTTGGTATTGTTGCGCGCGGTATTGTAACGGCGATTCGCCATTTTGGGGGCGATGCGGCCAAACCCATTGGCCTATGCGCGGCCCATACCCAAGGCGAATTTATTCGCGGTTTTGGCATTGGGGGCGATGAAATGGCGGGCAAGCTGGCCGATTTCAAATGGGCCTATGATTGCGCGCGTGAGGCCGGTTTGCATCTGACGGCCCATGCCGGTGAATGGGGCGGGCCGCAATCGGTTTGGGATGCGATCCATGATTTGGGTGTCGCACGGGTGGGCCATGGTGTACACGCGATTGATGACCCAAAGCTTGTGGAATATCTTGGCGAACATAACATCGTGCTTGAGGTCTGCCCGGGTTCAAATGTGGCCTTGGGCGTTTATCCATCTTGGCGCGATCACCCGGTTGATCGTCTGCGCAAGGCGGGTGTGCCGGTGACGATTTCCACAGATGACCCGCCATTTTTCCACACAAGCATGACGAATGAATATGAAAATCTAGCCAATGTTTTTGGCTGGGGCAGGCCCGAATTTGACCAGATCACACAGACGGCCTTGCAGGCGGCGTTTTGCGATGAAACAACACGGGGCACACTTGCCGAAAGGTTAAACCACCCATGACACAGCATTTGACAATTGTGGATCACCCGCTTGTGCAACACAAGTTGACCTTGATGCGCGAAAAAGACACCTCGACCAAATCATTTCGGCAATTGTTGCGCGAAATCAGCCATCTTTTGGCTTATGAGGTCACGCGCGGCTTGCCCATGACATTCAAGCATATCGAAACGCCGATCATGCCCATGCAGGCCCCGGTGATCGAAGGCAAGAAATTGGCGTTGATTTCAATCTTGCGGGCGGGCAATGGGTTGTTGGATGGCATTCTTGATCTGATCCCGAATGCGCGGGTGGGGTTTGTGGGCCTGTATCGCGACCCTAAAACACTTGAACCGGTAGAGTATTATTTCAAAGTGCCATCGGCATTAAAAGACCGCCTGACCATTGTGGTGGATCCGATGTTGGCCACGGGCAATTCATCCATTGCGGCGATTGATATGTTGAAACAGGCAGGCGCGTGCGATATTCGGTTTTTATGTCTTTTGGCCTCGCCCGAAGGGGTGGCCAAGATGCAATCCCATCACCCCGATGTGCAAATCGTCACCGCGGCCCTTGATGACAAGTTAAATGAAAAAGGCTATATCATTCCGGGGTTGGGTGATGCTGGTGACCGGATGTTTGGCACGCAATAGGGGCAGTATGTTGATCGTAACATGCAACATATCCGCAACATGCAAGGGGTTAAAATGATCTATCGGCATTTTGGGGCATATGCGGTTTTGGTGATCGGGTTGGGGGCATGTGATGCAACCGATACCGGCTATGTCAGCGCGATTGAAAATTTACCCCCCGGCTATGTTCAGACGCAATCCATTGACAGCCGGGGATGCGCGTATATTGCGCCAAACACCGCCCAAGGCAGTGCAGACCTGAATACGGGCCGTACACAGATTTGTGGCCTATCCCAAGGCGGCGGCGCGCGGCCTAGTGCGGCGGGCGATATAACCCAGCGCCAAGTTGTTGTTGTGGATATTCCAGATGGGTATCGGTTGCCGTTCAAAGATGGCAGGTTGAACCCTTATCGCGGCCTGCAATAAGGCCGCCTGCGGGTTATGGCCCGCTTGCGCAAATCAATTGCAGGCGGCGCCAATCAGATGCATCAAGGGTCGCCTGATTGCCTGGCTGCCCCCCACGGTCTGCGGCAATGGTTTGGGCATGGGCCAGCAATTCATTAAACGGCAATGGCGTTTGAACCCGGTTTGCCAAATCAATGGCATATTGGTTGAGATATAGATCATCAATCTGCCCCGTGGTTAACAAAGTCACCGTCGCCCCGATGCCGGATATATGCAAAAGATCTTGCACGGGGTCTTGGCGCAGCCGGCCCAGATCTTGGGTCAATAAATGGCTGGTGAAAACATCCGATGTGGGATGGTTCGTGATCAAACCAACTGGCGCAACCAATATGTCACCGGGCAAAATCACCGTACCCGGCAGGCCGGATTGAACAATGACAATGCGTGAAATCGTATCGCCAATTGTGTGGCGCACCAAGTGATCCAGAATTGTATCGGCGGGGGGGGTGGTGCATGTTTGCGCTGTGCGTTGCAAAAGATGCGCCACGATACGCTGCCCAATTTCGCCACGCGCGACATCTGGCAAAACCGCCGCGGCCTGACGCATCAATATATTGGGCAACATAATCACCCCCAGTGATATGACCCCAAGGATCACGCCCAATATCACAAGGCGGCCCCATCTTGTGCCGCGATGTTGGGCGGGGGGGGGCATGGATTGATGCAGGGCGGCGATAAACCCGGCATGGCCCAATTCGATTTCTTCGCCTTTTTGATGGCTTGGGGCAAATATCGCCGGGTTTTGGCCCGGATTGACGCGGCGCACCGTATCCAAAGACCAATGGCTAATTGCCACATCATCGCGTGTTGAAATCATCAGGCTGGATTGCCCGATATGCACCTTGACATCTTGCCAGTCTGAATCTGGGCCATCGCGCCAAAGCGCGTGCACCTGCGTTTTTTTATATATCTCAGAGGATGCCATGAAACCTTGGGGGATATGATTTATCATCGCATCATAGCGGGATATTCTGCATCATGCCACCGCAACAAAACACCCGCCTTTTGGGCGGGTGTATGATCGGCTAGATATGTAAACGGATTTAGTTTTTGGCCTTATCCACCATTTTACCATCGGAAATCCACGGCATCATACCACGCAGTTTTTCGCCCACTGCTTCGATTTGATGGGCGTCATTCATCCGGCGCGTGCCCTTAAAGAAGGGCTGGCCAACCGCGTTTTCGGCCATGAAATCACGCACGAATTTGCCGGTTTGAATATCGGTCAAAATCGCCTTCATCCGCGCTTTGGTTTCATCATAAGGCAAAACCCGTGGGCCAGATACATATTCACCATATTCTGCGGTGTTTGAAATCGAATAATTCATATTCGCAATGCCGCCTTCATAGATCAGATCGACGATCAATTTGACCTCATGCAGACATTCGAAATAGGCCATTTCGGGGGCATATCCGGCCTCGACCAAGGTTTCAAATCCCGCGCGGATCAATTCAACCAAACCGCCGCATAACACGGCCTGTTCACCAAATAGATCGGTTTCGCATTCTTCCTTGAAATTGGTTTCAATAATGCCAGACCGGCCACCGCCAATGGCAGAACAATATGACAGGCCAATTTCCAACGCCTTGCCAGATGCATCATTGTGAACGGCAACCAAACAAGGCACGCCGCCGCCTTTGGTATATTCGCCGCGCACGGTATGGCCGGGGCCTTTGGGGGCCATCATGATGACATCCACGCCGGGTTTGGGTTCGATCAGGCCGAAATGCACGTTCAACCCATGGGCAAAGGCAATGGCCGCGCCTTCGCGCAGATTGTCATGGACGTATTTCTTGTATGTTTCGGCCTGCAATTCATCGGGCATGGTGAACATGATCACATCACACCAGGCGGCGGCCTCGGCGATGCCCATAACCTGCAAACCTTCGGCTTGGGCTTTGGCGGCCGATGTCGACCCTTCGCGCAGGGCGACGGCCAGATTTTTGGCACCCGAATCGCGCAGGTTCAACGCATGGGCGTGGCCTTGGGATCCATAGCCCAAAATGGCAACTTTTTTGTCCTTGATAAGGTTCACATCGCAATCGCGATCATAATAAACGCGCATTTTTATACCCTTTTATATGCATATTTCTGGCATTCTTATGCCAATGCGGCGCGTAAAATCATATCTATGAAAATAGAAAAAAATCATGTAATTTTGAAAAAAATATTCTTTATTTAGCAAAAAAATAAAAAATCATGCTTGATGATCATGACCGGCGTATTTTGCGCCATCTGCAACGCGACCCGGGCCAACCGGTGCGCGCCTTAGCCGACATATGCGGCTTGCCATTGGCCACATGTTACAAACGTCTTGGCCGGATGGAACGCGCGGGCATTGTGAAAGGCCAAAGTTACAAGATCAATTGGGCCGCGATTGGCTATGATGTGCGGGTGTCGTTGCGCTTTACCCTTGATAAGGCCAATAGTCGTGCCTTTGATGAATTCATTTTTGCCGCCCGTAAGGTGCCAGAGGTTATTGAAATTCAAACATTTTTAGGGCGTGTCGATGCCCGCCTTGTCGTGATTGCGCGCAATATGGCCCAATACCAAGATATCTATCGCCACCGCATCCTGACCCTGCCCCATATCGCCGAGATCGAGGCCCTGATGCATGTTGCCACTGTCAAATCCCAAGAATATCTGCCGCTATGATGGAAACCGACGCGATTGATCATAAAATTCTGGCGCTTTTGCAACAAGATGCCACGCGCAAAACATCTGATATCGCGCGCGATGTGGGGCTAAGCCAACCGGCCACATGGCGGCGCATCAACCGTTTAATGCAGGGCGGTATTTTTGAAACCCGCCGGGTTGATTTCGATCTTGAAAAATTGGGGTTTGGGGTCACGGTATTTCTGGGCATAAAACTGGATGCCAAAAGCCGCGCCAGTTTGGCCGATTTCGAACGCGCTGTGCAGGCCATCCCCGAGGTGCAAACCGTCGAACATGTGCTGGGTTTATATGATTACCGGCTGCGCGTTGTGGCCCGCGATCTGGCCGATTTCGAACGTGTTTTGCGCCGCCGCATCATGCCCTTGCCCGGTGCGGGCCAGGTTGAGGCCAATGTATTGCTTAGCGACGAACGCCGCCCCGGCCCTTTGGCATAACCCTATCGAACAAAACCACGCGCGCAATCAAGGCGGCAAGGCGGGGTTTTAATGGGGCTATCGCGTTGCGCCCAACCCCGCCTTCATCGCCAGTTTGCGCATGGGTTTTAAGGTATAAAGCGCATCCAACCCCCGCAGGCGCAAATCACGCAATACCGGGGTATTCGCCATCGAGGCCCGGTTCAATATATCCACCCCCGATACGCGCAACCGTATTTCTGCCATGCGCTGTTTTTCATAGCCTGCCAAAACGGATATGGCGCCGGGGTCATCGGGGTTTTGCCGGGCCAAGTCTAACAAAACGCGCAAATCGGCCAGGCTGGTGTTTAACCCTTGCGCGCCGATGGGGGGCATGACATGGGCGGCCTCGGCCATCAGGGCGATGCGTTCGCCCACCATGCGATCGGCGGTTTGGGTGATGATGGGCCATGTGCTGCGCGGTGTGATCAGGCTTAGCTGGCCAAACAGACCGGCGGATCGTTCGGTGGCCTCGGCGTTAAAGGCGGCCTCATCCAAGATGGCGCGGCGTTGAATTTCGGGGCCGCGATCCATCCAGACGACCGCCGATGCCGGTGTGCCATCATGATCGCGCAGGGGGACAAGGGTAAATGGCCCGCCGCTGCGGTGAATTTCGGTTGATGTATTGTGATGGGGCACCGGATGGGCCACCGCAAAGGCCAATGCCTTTTGTCCATAACGCCGCGTGTGCGTGCCAATCCCGGCCATGTCGCGCACGGGCGATGCCCGCCCATCGGCACCAATGACCAATTTGGCGCGCACTATTACACCATCGCTTAGCCTGATATGGGCCTTGGTCATCCGTGTGATGATATATGCGGTGCCAACCCCGGTGCGGATCTGCACGCGGCCCAATGTCGCCATATGCCCCATGATTTCGCGCCGCAGCACCCAGTTTTGCACATTCCAGCCAAAGGGCCGGTCTGATATATCGCCCGCGTCAAATTCATAGGACCCGCGCGGGATGTTTGCATCGCCGCCCGCATCCACAATCCGCATCACCTGCAAAGGCGTGGCAAATGGCATTAGCCGATCCCAAAGGCCGATTTGGGCCAATAAATCGCGCGCGGGTTGTAACAACGCGGTTGTGCGCAAATCGGCCTGCGCAGATGCGCCGTCGGTAAGGGGCGGGTTTGGGTCGGCCAGAACCACCGAAAACCCCGCCCGCCCAAAGGCCGCGGCCGCCAGCAAACCGGCCAACCCCCCGCCAGAAATATAAATGTCGCATTCGATTTTATCTGTCATAGGCCTAATCTAGGGCGATTATCCATGCGCGTCCAAGCGGCGTTGTGTCTCGTGCGGGTTGCGCCGCCTTGGGCGCGGGCCTAAGGTCACATCAGACCAAAGGACACCCTGATGCCCGCCTTGCCTGACACACAAAAAGATGCCTATGATCTGATACTTGAGGCCATAGATACCGGCATTTACCGCCCCGGCGCGCGATTGGTGGAATCGGAATTGGCCGATCGTTTTGGCGTCAGCCGCACCCCAATCCGCGAGGCCCTGCAACGGTTGGAAACCCAAGGCCTGTTGGAACGTGACGGGCGCAGTTTGATCGTCGCCTCTTTGGATCATTCACAAATGGCCGAACTTTATGCCGTGCGCCAAGAATTGGAAGGCCTGGCTGCGCGTCTGGCCGCCCAACATGCCGCGGCTGAAGAAATTCAGGTTCTATCTGATATGGTGGCCGCCGATTATGCCTTATTGGATGATCCCGATGCTTTGGCACGGGCCAATCGCCGGTTTCATCGCCAAATCCATTTGGCCAGTCATAACCGGTATTTGGTGCAACAACTTGATCTTGTGTACCGATCCATGGCGTTGATGGCGCATACCTCGCTTGCCACTGAGGGGCGCGGAAAGGATGCCTTGGCCGAACACAAGGCCATTGTCACCGCCATTGCCGATCGTGACGGCCCGCGCGCGGCGCAGGCCTTAAAAGATCATCTGGCCAAGGCCTTTGTCGTGCGGTTGAAAAAAGAATTGCCCGGATTTTAATAAGCCTTGGTTTTGATTTGCCCTATGCGGGTTTGACCTTTATGCAGATTTACGTTGGCGCATGGCATCGGCAAAGCGTTCAAACAGGTAAAAACTGTCTTGGGGTCCGGGGCTGGCTTCGGGGTGGTGTTGGACGGAAAAGACCGGGCGGCCCTGCACCGCGATGCCGCAATTTGACCCGTCAAAAAGCGACACATGCGTTTCTTTCACCCCATCGGGCAAGGTTTGGCTATCGACGGTGAACCCATGGTTCATGGATGTGATTTCCACCTTGCCGCTGTCTAGATCTTTCACCGGGTGATTGGCGCCGTGATGGCCGTGATTCATCTTGATGGTTTGCGCCCCCAAAGCCAAAGCCAACATTTGGTGCCCAAGGCAGATGCCAAATACAGGGATATCGGTCTTTAGAATGTCTTGGATCATGGGAACGGCATAGATGCCCGTGGCCGCCGGATCACCGGGGCCGTTGGATAAAAACACCCCATCGGGGCTGTGTGCCAACACGTCTTGGGCGGTTGCGGTTGCGGGCATCACGATCACATCGCATCCCACACTGGCCAAACAGCGCAAAATGTTGCGTTTCGCGCCGTAATCAATGGCCACAACCTTTGGCCCATCCCCGTGGCGTTTGCCAAACCCATCGGGCCAGGCCCACCGGGTTTCATCCCATTTATACGATTGCGCACAGGTTACATCCTTGGCCAAATCAACGCCTTCTAATCCGGCGAATCCACGGGCGGTTTTGATTAAAGCCTCAAGATCAAAATCCCCATTGGGATCATGGGCCAGCGCCACATGCGGTGCGCCTTGTTGGCGGATCGCACGGGTCAGGCGGCGTGTATCAACACCGCCAATCCCGATGCGGCCCGTTTGGGCAAGCCATCCTTGCAGATCACCGGCAGCGCGCCAGTTGGATGGATCGGTCGGATCCCATTTGACAACCAAACCTTCGGCAATGGGCCGGGCGGTTTCGTTATCATCCAATGCCACGCCGGTATTGCCGATATGGGGAAAGGTAAAGGTCACGATTTGGCCCGCATAGGATGGGTCAGTCATGATTTCCTGATACCCGGTCATGGCGGTGTTGAAACATAATTCGGCCACGCGGGTTCCGGTGGCGCCAAATCCGCGCCCGTAAAAGACGGTTCCATCGGCAAGGGCAAGGCAGGCAGTGGGGCGCGCGGTCATCTTGGGGCTCCGGAAAATATCATGAAATCGTCAACCCTTTAGGGCGCGCGGCGCGGCGGGTCAAGCCATGGCCTGCACGCATCGGCAAAAGCTCCGGTTGTTGCGCGGTGTCAAATGGCCTACATAACGGGCGAAACAGATTTAGGAAGACTTCATGACTTTGCGTGATCGAATCGCATCCGGCCTAAAGGCCGCCATGCTTGAAAAAGATACAAAACGCCTTGGGACATTGCGCCTGATCAATGCCGCGATCAAAGATAAAGATATCGAAGCGCGCGCCGATGGCATGCCCGATGGCGTGTCGGATGATGAGATCCTCAACACGCTTGGCAAAATGATCAAACAACGCCAAGAAAGCGCGCGCGCCTACGAAGAAGGTGCCCGGTTGGAATTGGCCGAACAAGAACGATCTGAAATTGAGGTGATCCAAGATTTCCTGCCGCGCCAATTGAATGAGGCCGAAACCGACGCCGCCATCACCCAAGCCATAGATGAGCTCGGCGCCACATCCATTCGTGATATGGGCAAGGTGATGGGCGCACTGAAGGCCCAATATAACGGCCAGATGGATTTCGGCGCCGTGGGTGCGATGTTGAAAACCCGTCTTGGTTAAACACGGATTGCGCGCGCGTTAATCTGCCAAGACGCGCGCCGCCGCATCCACCCCGCCGGGATTATGCGCAATATCCAACGCGATCATCGCAGCCTGCAAACTGGCGATGACACCCAAAACCATATGCGGGTTGATATGGCCCATATGCCCAATGCGCAGATAGTTTGATATTGCGCTGCCTTCGGCTTCGACCCCGGCAAGGGGAATGCCAAGGGTTACGCCGGCCTGTTGGGTCGTCCAGTTGCGCAATCGGTGCGCGTTGCGATTGCCAAAATTCACCGTGGTGACGGCATGGCTGCGTTTGGCGGGATCTGCGATATTCAGGCGCATATCCCCGCCCATGCCCCAGGTTTCAACCGCGGCCCAAACGGCGCGCGCCAATTTGGCGTGGCGCGCCCAAACCGATGCGAGGCCTTCTTCATGCACAATCATGGTCAGGGCTTCGCGTAGGCCATAAAGGTGATGCGTCGGCGCGGTGCCAAAGAAATACTGGTAAAATTCCGCCGGTGATGACCTTGGCCGCCAATCCCAATAAGGTGTCACCAGATCGGCGTGATCACGGGCCTGATCGGCGCGGGGGTTGAAAAACACAAACCCCATACCCGGCGGCGTCATCAGGCCCTTTTGGCTGCCGGTGACCATCACATCAACGCCCCAATCATCCATGTGAAATTCATCGCATCCCAAACAGGCGATATTGTCAGACATCAACAAGGCCGGATGCCCCGCCGCATCCAGTGTTTTTCGCAATGCCTGAATATCGTTTTTCACACTGGTGGATGTGTCAACATGCACGGCCAGAACGGCCTTGATCTTGTGATCCGTATCATCTTGTAGGGCCGTGGCCACGCGGGTCATGTCGATATCGGATTGCGGCCCGAAATCAATGACTTGGCTTTCAATGCCCAACCCATTGGCCATTTTGCCCCACATCAGGCAAAACCGCCCCGTGCCCAGAACCAACACTTTGTCGCCGCGGCTAAGGGTGTTGGTTAGTGCAGCCTCCCATACGCCGTGGCCATTGGCGATATAAATGGCGGCGTGATGTTGGGTGCCTGCGATGGTTTTCAGATCGGGGATCAAACTATCGGTCAAATCCACCAAGGCGCCGGTATAGATATTGGGCGCCGGGCGGTGCATGGCCTGCAACACACGATCAGGCATAACCGAAGGCCCGGGAATGGCCATATAATGACGCCCGTGATCAAGTTTCATGACAATCCCCTTTGCACCCGAAATTTGCTATAGCATGTGCCTAAAGCGCCTTTTGGGTCGGGTCAATGCCATCACATCTTGGCCAATTGGGTTTGCGCACTTAGCTATAGCATCAGGTGATTGTGGAATAAGGGCATCGACATGGCAGGTGAAACAATAACAGATCGCACGGTTTTGGCGATAACCGGCGCGGATCGGGCCAAGTTTTTGGGCGGGTTGGTCACGCGTGATGCACCTGCGGGCGGGTTGGCCTATTCGGCCTTATTGACGCCGCAGGGCAAATATCTGGCGGATTTCTTTTTGCTGGATCGTGGCGATGATATTTTGTTGGATGTGAAATCCGATATCGCGCCCGCGCTGTTGCAGCGTTTGACCCTATACCGCCTGCGCGCGGATGTGACGATTGGACAAACCGATATTGTGGTCACGCGGGGGCGGCTTGGCCCGATGCCTGTAGGCGCCTATGCCGACCCGCGCGATGCCAGCCTTGGCTGGCGCGCCTATGGCATGCCGGGGCGCGCGCCCATCATCAATTGGGATGAATTGCGCGTGGCGGCCTGCATCCCCGAAACGGGGATCGAATTGATTGCCAATGACACTTATATTCTTGAGGCCGGTTTTGACCGCCTGATGGGTGTGGACCACAAAAAGGGCTGTTATGTTGGGCAAGAGGTCACCGCCCGCATGAAACACAAAACCGAATTACGCAAAGGTCTTGTCACCGTTCAGATCAAAGGCACCGCCCCCATCGGTACCGATATCATGGCCGGTGACCGCCCCGCCGGGGTGATTTACACCCAAGCCAACGGCCAGGCGATTGCCTATTTGCGTTTTGACCGGGCCAAAGGCGCGCCCCTGACGGCGGGGCAGGCGCAGATCACTTGGGCAGGCGCATAAATCTGGGCCGTGGGTTTACACCCCACCATGCATCCGGGTTTGATAAGGCCGGTTGATAAAGATCGCGATAGCGCATTGCCGGTGTCTTGTCTGCGCATTATCAAAGGCTAACCGATTTTGGATGCGACACAAAGCAATAGGCCACTAGGCCATCGCAACCTTGTGAGACACAAAAAAGAGATACCACAATGCGCCCGACATCAAAATTCTTTGGCTATTGGATGGCCATTTATGATGAAACCAGCGCCCAAGACGCCGCCAAAATGGCCGGGTTGTCATGTTTGATGATGGGCGCGAATGGGGCTTTGTTGTTGCTGATGAGTATAACAGACCCTGATCCTGACCTCGGGGTGGTTGCAATTTTAGGTGGCTTTTCCGCCCTCATGATCGCATTGGCATTTCGTATTCGCGCGGGTTTTGCCGCATGGGTGCCGATTGGATTTGGCCTGTTTATCGTGTGTTTTCTGATCAATATGGGCGTGTCATATATCGCATGGCAGATTGGCGATGCGTATATTCCTTTTTCAGGCAGCTTAATCGTTATACAATGGCTTGTGCCACTGTTTTGCCTTGCCCTATCGGCTAGCGGGCTGCGCGGGTGGTGGTGGATGCGCAAAAACGGGGGTGTGATGCGCTTTTAGGCCCATCACCCGTATATGCCTTAACAATAATGGCTAACCGGGGTGCCCGCCAAGGCCGATATATTAAGCAACCCGCGCGCGGTGATGGAGGGCGTGACGATATGGGCGCGGTTGCCCATGCCCATCAGGATTGGCCCAACCTCCAGCCCGCCTGCGCGCATTTTCAAAATGTTGCGTGTCGCGCTGGCGGCATCGGTGGTGGCAAAAATCAATGCATTGGCCACACCATCCAGCCGCGATTGCGGGAAAATCCGATCGCGCAACGCAGGGTCAAGTGCGCAATCCAGATGCATTTCGCCTTCATACATGAAATCGACATCTGCCTGATCTAAAATATCAATCGCGGCGCGCATTCGAATGCCGCTATCGCTATTGAGATTGCCGAACTGGCTGCCGGAACATAGGGCAATTTTCGGGGTGACACCAAAGCGGCGAATGTGGCGCGCGGCCGCGATCACGGTTTCGGCGATTTGATCGGGGGTGGGTGTGTGATGTACCTGCGTGTCGGCGATGAATAAAGGCCCGTCTTCTTGGATCATCAGGCTTAGTGCGCCAATGGGGTGATGGGCATCGGTGCCCAGGATTTCCTGCACATATTTCAAATGCCACAGATATTGGCCAAAGGTGCCGCAAATCAACGAATCTGCCTCCTGGCGATGCACCATGACGGCGCCAATGGCGGTGGTATTGGTGCGCATGATTGCGCGGGCCAAATCGGGCGTAACGCCACGGCGCGCCATCAAATGATGATAGGTTTCCCAATAATCACGATACCGGGGGTCGTTTTCGGGGTTCACGACTTCAAAATCTGTTCCAAGGCGAATTTTCACCCCGGCGCGTTCGATGCGGCGCTCAATGACTTCGGGGCGGCCAATCAGGATGGGGCGGTCGGTTGTATCCTCTAACATGGCTTGGGCGGCGCGCAGCACGCGTTCTTCTTCGCCTTCGGCAAAAACAATGCGGCGGGTTGATGTTGCGGCGGCCTCAAACACGGGGCGCATGATCAGGGCAGACCGGAACACCGATTGGTTCAGTTTGTCACGATAGGCATCCATATCGGCCAAGGGGCGGGTGGCCACGCCCGATTGCATTGCGGCCTGCGCCACGGCACTGGCAACCACGGCCATCAGGCGCGGATCAAACGGTTTGGGGATCAGGTAATCGGCCCCGAATGTCATATGTTCACCCTGATAGGCGGCGGCGGCCTCGGCGCTGGTGGTGGCACGGGCCAATTCGGCAATGCCATCAATACAAGCCAGTTTCATCGCGTCATTAATTTCGGTCGCGCCAACATCCAACGCGCCGCGAAAAATAAACGGAAAACACAAAACATTATTGACCTGATTGGGGAAATCCGACCGCCCCGTGGCGATAATCGCATCAGGGGCCACTTGGCGCGCCAATTCCGGCAGGATTTCCGGCGTCGGATTGGCCAAGGCAAACACAATGGGCCGGTCGGCCATTTTGCGCACCATATCTTGGGTCAAAACACCGGGGCCGGATAGGCCAAGAAATAGATCCGCCCCTGCGATCACATCATCCAATGTGGCAGGTTGGGTGCCTTGGGCGTATTCGGCCTTTTGGGCGGTCATGCCGGCCGCGCGCCCGTGATAGACCAAGCCATCCAAATCACATAGAAACACGTTTTCGCGCCGCACGCCCAGTTTCAGCAGCATATTCAAACAGGCAATGCCTGCCGCGCCGCCCCCGGTGGATACGATTTTGATGTCTTCAAACCGTTTGCCCGCAACCCTTAACGCATTGGTTGCGGCCGCGCCCACCACAATGGCGGTGCCGTGTTGATCATCGTGAAATACGGGGATGTTCATCTTTTCGCGGCAAATGCGTTCCACGATGAAACAATCGGGTGCTTTGATGTCTTCTAGATTGATCGCCCCAAAGGTGGGTTCCAGCGCGCAAACGATATCGGCCAATTTTTCGGGGTCGGTTTCGTCCAGTTCAATATCAAAGCAATCAATATTGGCGAATTTTTTGAACAAAACCGCCTTGCCCTCCATCACAGGTTTTGAGGCCAGCGCCCCAATATTACCCAACCCCAACACCGCCGATCCATTCGACACCACCGCCACCAGATTGCCCCGCGCAGTATATCGCGCCGCATTGGCGGTATCGGCCTTGATTTCAAGGCAAGCCTCGGCGACGCCGGGGCTGTAGGCGCGACTAAGATCGCGCGCATTGGCCAAGGGTTTGGTGGCACGGATTTCCAATTTACCCGGCTGTGGGTTTTCGTGATAAAATAAGGCCGCATCGCGCAGGCTGTCTTGTTTTTGTCCCGACATGATTCCCCCTTTGGCCGTGATTTTGGCCTTGTTGTTTTGGCCCGCGTTTAACGTTGCGTCATTTTATGCGTTTAATCAGATTATATGTGGCTAGACAAATTGTTCTTGGATCAGGCGTTCTTCTAAACCATGGCCAGGATCAAACAGGATTTCATGCGATAAATCCGGGTGCGATTTGATTTCAACGGCGGCGACATTGGCCACGGATCGGCTATCGGCATCGGCCATGACGGGGCGTTTGGCGGGGTCTGTGACCTCAAACCGGACGGTGGCGGTTTTTGGCAATAATGCGCCGCGCCATCGCCTTGGCCGAAACGGCGCCACCGCCGTGAGCGCCAGAACATCGGCATTGATCGGCAGGATCGGGCCATGGGCCGAATAATTATAGGCGGTTGACCCCGCAGGCGTGCATAAAATCACACCATCACATACCAGATGTTCCATCCTAAGCCGCCCATCAACATAGATTTTCAACTTGGCCGCTTGCGGGCCTGCGCGCAGCAGGCTGACTTCGTTTATGGCGATTTGTTCAACCACATCCCCGCCAATGGTTTCGGCGCGCATATGCAATGGCGTGATATGCGCGGTTTCGGCCTGTGACAGGCGGTCAATCAGGCCGTCTTGGTCATAGGCATTCATCAAAAACCCAACTGTGCCGCGGTTCATGCCGTAAACCGGTGCGGGCAAATCCCGCGTCATGTGAAGGGTCGATAACATAAACCCATCGCCGCCCAAGGCCACAATCACCTTTGCGTGATCGGGTGCCACATTGCCATAGCGTGCGGTCAGGGCCGCCAATGCGGTTTGCGCAAGCGGGCTTGGGGATGCCACAAAGGCAATGGGCGGTGTGTGTGTCATAATGTCTTTCGGTATGTCATCGCTTCAATCTTGCGCGGGATGGCGTAAATGGCAATCCCTGTTGCAAACTGGCATAAAAAGACGCTTTGGTTCTTTTGAAATCGGTTCATATATCCTAAAAGACGGGCAGATATTTTTAAACGACATCCCCGCCGAACGGAGGCATCCATGACCACAAATCACCGTGATACAGGCTTTTTCACCGAATCACTTGAAACCCGCGATGCCGATCTGTTTGCCGCGATGCAGCAAGAATTGGGCCGTCAACGCGATGAGATCGAATTGATTGCATCCGAAAATATCGTATCCGCTGCGGTGATGCAGGCCCAAGGCAGTGTTTTGACCAATAAATATGCCGAAGGCTATCCAGCGCGTCGATATTATGGTGGGTGTCAATATGTGGATATTGTCGAAAACCTGGCGATAGATCGCGCCAAGGCCTTGTTCAATGTCGGCTTTGCCAATGTGCAACCCAATTCGGGCAGTCAGGCCAACCAAGGCGTGTTTCAGGCCCTGTTGCAACCCGGCGATACCATTTTAGGCATGAGCCTTGATGCCGGTGGCCATCTGACCCATGGGGCAAAACCCAACCAATCGGGCAAATGGTTCAATGCCGTTCAATATGGTGTGCGCGCCCAAGATATGCAGATTGATTATGATCAGGTTGCCGAATTGGCCATGCAACATCACCCCAAGATGATCATCGCCGGTGGGTCGGCCATTCCGCGCATCATTGATTTCGCCAAAATGCGCGAGATTGCCGATCGTGTTGGGGCATATCTTTTGGTGGATATGGCGCATTTTGCGGGTTTGGTGGCGTCAAGCCATTACCCATCGCCGTTTCCCCATGCGCATGTGGCCACCACCACCACGCATAAAACCCTGCGCGGGCCGCGCGGCGGGATGATTTTGACCGATGATGAAAGCTTGGCCAAAAAATTCAAT
>CAZPSB010000025.1:0-920 GCA_964589025.1 uncultured Jannaschia sp.
CGTCATTGACCGCAGCCTGCTGCTGGCGGAAGTCGAGGATATTGCCATAGGGCTTTGTGTCGTTCAGCACGCGATTGGTGCGTGAAAACGCCTGGATCAGGCCGTGATGCTTGAGGTTCTTATCGACGTAGAGGGTGTTCAGATATTTCGAGTCAAAGCCTGTGAGCAGCATATCGACGACAATGGTGATGTCAATCTTGTGCTTGTGGGCCAAGTCCTGGTTCGGGAACTGCTGGTCTTTGATCCGCTTCTGTACGTCCTGATAATACAGGTCGAATTCGTTGATGCTGTGATTGGCCCCGAATTGTTTGTTGTAATCCGCGATGATGGCCTTCAACGCTTCCTTCTTCTTGTTCGGCTCGACGGCGTTGTCGGCCTTTTCCTGGGGCAGGTCTTCTTGCAGCTGCTTGACGTCCTTGCTGCCTTCGGCAGGAGGCGAGAACACGCCGGCGACGTTCAGCGGCACGAAGTCAGGATCAGCGGCTAGGCGTTCCGCCTGGATGGTCTTGAACAAGCTATGGTACTCGATGGCGTCATTGATCGAGGCCGTCGCCAGAACCGCGTTGAAGCGGCGGTTCGCCGTTACCGCGTCATGCTTTTCAAGGATCGTTTCCACGACCTTGCGCTTCTGCACCGTGTCACCAGCTGCCTTCGCACCTTTTCCATCAGGTTTGAAGTAGTCGACGTGGAAGCGAAGGACGTTTCGATCTTCAATGGCGTGGGTGATCGTGTAGGCGTGCAGTTGCTGCTGAAAAATGTCATCGGTCGTGACATAGGACGCCTGTTCCCCGTCAATCTGCTGATACGATGCGTTCTGTTCGAAAATCGGCGTTCCGGTGAATCCAAAGAGTTGAGCATTAGGGAAGAACTCTTTGATTGCGCGATGATTTTCGCCAAACTGGGAGCGATGGCATTCATCG
>CAZPSB010000025.1:930-5512 GCA_964589025.1 uncultured Jannaschia sp.
GAAAATCGACATCGAGGAGATGGACACGGTCCGGCGGCTGACGGCCCAGAGCACTACAGCCTCCTGGACGACCATTCCCCACGTCACCCAGTTTGATGAAGCGGACATCACCGGGGTGATGGCATTCATCGAAAATGAAGACGACGCGTTTGTCGCTGAGCCGCGCGAGGCGCTCCTTGTAGTTCTTCTTATTCGTACCATCCAGAGCCAGTCCCAGCTTCTGGATTGTCGTTACGATCACTTTGTCCGCGATGTCGTCGGAGAGCAGCCGACGGACAAGGGTCTCAGTGTTGGTGTTTTCCTCAACGCAGCCCTCTTGAAAGCGGTTGAACTCCTCGCGGGTCTGCCGATCGAGGTCTTTTCGATCCACCACGAACAGGCACTTCTCAATCTCTGGATTGTCCTTGAGGAGCGTCGAGGCCTTGAACGACGTCAGGGTCTTGCCGCTGCCGGTCGTGTGCCAGATGTACCCGTTTCCGCAGTTCTGCTGGATGCAATCGACAATCGCCTTGACGGCGTAGATTTGGTACGGGCGCATCATCAGGAGCTTTTGCTCGCTCGCGACCAAAACCATGTATCGGCTGATCATTTGCCCCAGAGTGCATTTCGCTAAGAATTTCTCGGCGAACTGGTCGAGATGCGTGATCTTCCTATTATCTTCACTGGCGTACTGATAAAGTGGCAGAAAGCGCTCATCCGCGTTGAAACTGAAATGACGGCTATTGTTGTTCGCAAAATACCAGGTGTCGCTACGGTTGCTGACGACAAACAGCTGTAGGAAGCACAGCAAGGTTTTGCCATAGCCATTCCCAGGATCTTTTTTGTAATCGACGATCTGCTGCATCGCACGACGCGGACTGATCGTGAGAGTTTTTAGTTCAATTTGCACCACCGGAACGCCGTTGATCAAAAGGATCGCGTCATACCGATGGTGGCTGTTTTCGGTGTTTATGCGGAGCTGGTTGATGACCTCGAAGTGGTTTTTGCACCAGTCTCTGGTATTGACCAAAGTATAATCCAAGGGCGTGCCATCTTCGCGCTCTAGCGTATTCTTTTCTCGCAACATTCGCGCCGCAGCAAAAACGTCGGGAGTAATAATTTCCTCCAAGAGGCGCGCAAACTCAGCATCCGTCAATTTGACACGATTGAGCTTCTCAAAGTGGAAACGAAAATTATTTTTCAGTGCGTCCAGGTCACGAATATCACCTCTATATTCGTACTTTAACCCCTGTAACTTCCGAAGCAAATCCAACTCAATTTCGTTCTCTTTCATTCGCCCACCGCCCCAACACAACGCTTGCAAGTGTTTCCTGTCGTTTGCTTACAGATAGCAGCAGTTTCTTGCAGTTGCAGCCCTTATCTAACAACCAACGGCACTTAGCGAAACTCGGTGCATCAAGCCCGTGTTCCGATGTCCGTCAACTCGGACTGAACAACTCAGCAGCAGGCACCCCGAGCGCGTCCGCAATCTTCAAGATCGTCTTCAGGCCTAGATTGCGCTCCATACCCCTGTTGCGCAAGAAAGGTGTTTAATCGTCCACGGACTAATCGTATCATTTTGGCGAGAAGAGGAGATTTTGATCCCCTTTGGAAACCCTAGTTCCGGAGCCCCGGCCTTATCCCTACGCCATCCTCGACATTCAGCCAAGGGCACAGTCAATGGAGGCCGCCAGCATGTTTGGCGAGCGCATGATGCTGATCCTCGTGCCCAAGCAGGTGGCGCTCCGCGTGCAGAACGGTGAGGGCCGCGCCTTTGCCCTGACCTTTGACCAGAAGCTGGTCACGCAGGGCGTTGGCCTGCACACCCGCATGGGGCGCGACCCCTACGCGGAAATCCGGGCCACGCTTGCGACCGAGGCCATGGGCGGGCGGGTGCTTGAGATCCACCGCACCATCCGTGAGCCCAACGAGAACCTGCCTGAGCGCGCTGCGGTGATCGCCCAGCTGCAGGAGCGCTATGGCCCGCCATACCGGCGCGAAACCAACCGTGCGATCTGGGCCTAGGGGGAAACCGGCTTCATTCCCGATCTCGACGGCCAGCCCCCGCATGAGTTTACCACGATTGCCCGGAACGGCACCCGCACGACGACCCAGTATCGCCCCTGCACGGATTACTTCGACAGTGCGGAATACCGGTTTCGCCAGCATCGGGATACGCCGATCATGCCGGGCTGCGTGGCACTGTTCACTGTCGGCTTCAGCGGGGGCGCGGCGGTCTCGACAGTGAGCTTCTCGCTGACGGATTTCGACCTGGTACGCCAGCATGTGGCCGAGGTGGACCGCCAGATCATCGAGGCGCTGAACACCGATGCCCCGGTTGCGCCCTCTGACATGGACCTGTGATGCGATGACCGATGCTGCTCCCGAAAATCAGACCTGCCCGTTCTGCTACGCTGAGATCGACGCGCGCGCGACGGTCTGCGGCATGTGCGGTGCGGCAAAGTACATGCCACCGCCACGGTGGGCAGGGATCTTCTTTGGCCTTCTGCTGGCGGTCTTCGGCATTGCGTTCATGTCAGGCGGAGGAGCAGGCCTCTGGTTTGCCTGTTCCTCCTGATCATCGCGGCGGGCTTTTTGTTCTGGGTCTGGAGAGCAGCCCCCCGGAACCCTTCTGGCGCAGAGAGGAATAGTGCATTGACCGACGCCCTCGACCAACTCGAACCCGACGCGGCCAAGCTGCTATCAGCGCTCCGCGCATCGGGCGCACCCCGGTTCCTGATGAACCTCGTAAGCCCGCCTGAAGGCAACTACGAGATTGCGATAGACTGCGATACCCTCGACCCTGATGACCGGACAGGCCAACTGTCCGTGTGGACGGACGGCGACGGGCACCGCTGCGCTTACCTCAGCTACGCGCACAGGTTCTCTTCCACCGCGGAACGGGCCGAGGAGATGTCTCCCGTCTACACGCATATCGACGTAGCTCGCGGCGGATCAGACCGCCGCCCCGTCCTGCGCATTCGTCAATCTGTCGAGCCCGAGTATCCCGACACCTGGTCGGAAACCTGCGAGTTCAGGGATCTCGCCAACGAGATTTCGATCGCTGACTTCTGCGACTTCAACAGCCTGCCCACCTCGTCCGCGAGCATCGGGCAGGACGCGCCCGCACCCATGGTGGAGGAGCATTAATCTTGGCCGGGACAGGAAGGGGTCGCAGGCGATATCATGCACCCCTGACCAAGAGGGCGCACGGCTGCGCGTGAGAAAGGGGAGGGCGCCGCATGGCACGGTCACGCCGCAAGACGCCGATCGCGGGCGTGACATCCGCCGCCAGCGACAAGGCGTTCAAAACCCGGGAGCATCGCCGCGCCCGGCCTGCGCTGCGCACGCGCGACCTGACCGTGGATGACCTGCCCCACGAGAGGCAGTTCGGCGATCCCTGGCGGTCCGGCAAGGATGGCAAGCACCCCTTCGATCCCACGGAGCGCCCCGAGCTCATGCGCAAGTGACGGCGGACCAGTTTTATCAGCGCTCATTCGGAAACAACGCGCCACATACGCCCGTTGAGGTGCGCAAGATTGGACAGACCGGCTGCGTTCCACGGCCGGATTGTGGTGTTTTCGGGCGCGACGATGATCACCGCGCCGTTGTGGATCACCGCGCCGTTGTGGTGGGTGACGAGTTCAAAACCGATACGGTCGCGCAGCTCCACGAAGCGGTCCAAATCGGCGCGGGGGGCGTCTCCGTCGGTTGCGATTTGGGCCAATTCCGCGCCCATGGCGGTGAGATCAGCGCTCAGCGCGGCCTCTCGGCGTTCCAACTCGGCGGTCAGCGTGGCCAGTGCCGCTTCGCCTTCGGCTCTCGCGGCGGCGATGGCTTCGGCATTCTCGGTGCGGATGCGTGCCGCCTCGGCCTCGGCTTCTTGCAGCGTCATCTGGCTAATCCAGAGCAGCACAGTCAGTATGGCCGCAGCGATACCGGCCACCCCCCAATCCTACAGCCAAGAGCCACAGCCGAAGACGTTTGACGCGCCCTTCCTCCAGTGTGATGGCCTGCGTCAGCGCTTCATGCGCCTCCATGAGCGGGGTGACAGCCTCCTCGACCTCCAGGAGCTTCCGCTCGAAACCCGCCGCAGCATCGGCCATCTCTTTTTGCATGGCGGCCTTTGCCTCGGCCAGATCCGTCCGCCATCGCTCCAGCTCGCCTTGTCCTTCCTGCTTGGCAGCAAATCGGCGTTCGCGCAGCGCCTCGAAGCGTTTATCGATGTCTGACTTGAGGCTCATGGCGAAAATCCTTCGCGCGGCGGCGCTTTCGCTGCTTCCTTGATTGGTGCTTTGGCTTGCTCACGCGCAGCCTGTTGCTCGGCATCGGTCAGCTTTGATTTCAGACGGTCCCAAGTGTCGCGGACGGCGGTGAGCGCGCTTCCCATCTGGCTGATCAGCTTCAGTGACCGCGACTGCTCCCGAAGCTTGTTATCTTCGACAATCCAGCCTCTGGTTTGCGGGTTTTGCCGCACGCTGCCATCCAGCACGCCAATCAGCAGCTTCATCGACAGCTGCACCGCTTCCTGAATCCCGTCACGCACGCGGCGGTCGTGATCTTGGGCCAGCCGATGACGTTCTGCCTCCAGCCGCTGCGCCTC
>CAZPSB010000025.1:5522-12763 GCA_964589025.1 uncultured Jannaschia sp.
TCGCGGGCGGCGTTCGCATCCACAAGCTTCTGGCGCTGCCGCGCGAGATCTTTTTCTGCATCCCTCTGGATGCGCTTCGCCCCATCCTCGGCACGGCTCAAGACGGCTTTCGCGTCTGCCTCCGCATTCCGAGCCGCCCGACGCTCCTTTTCCGCCGCTGAGCGCTCGCGCTCGGCATCAGCCAAGGCTTGATCAACCTGATCGAGCTTCTCTGCCAGGTCTTGAATCTTGTCATCCAGCGCATGATCAAGCCCTTCCTCCGCCTCGATCAATGAGACCATCCGACCCTCCAGATCACGTTCGACCTGCGCCGAAAGCTTCGCCGCCGCCTTCTCTGCCGCCCATTGCTGACGGCTGAAGCGCCGACGTTTCGGCCCGGTACGCGTCAGGCCACACGGCACGCTAACGTGCTGGAAATAATCATCCTGGATTTCACGCGCCGCCGAGCGATAGGCCACATTGCTAAGCTTGTTGGCAACCTGTGCATCATGGCCCGCTTCACGTGCTATCGCCATCGCCTCTTCCTTAGATCGCCAGGCAGGATTCAGGTCGCGGGCCGTGCATGTCGGATCGTTCAGCGGCAAAATGTAGGCGTGCAAATGGGGATGCTTCTCATCCTGATGCTCGATCACGGAAACCAAGTTGCCGCCAAAGCGTGCTTTCAACCAAGCGATGTTGTGATTGCGCCAGCGCTCATAATCCGATCGCGCATCATCATCCGAGACGACAAGTTCAGTGAGAAACGGATGGGACGCGACCACCGTCATCAAAGTATGCCGATCCTTGCGAATGCCCCGCCGGGCCTTTCGACCATCCGTCAGCGTGACCTCTACGCCGCCATTTGCAACCATCTCGTCATGCAGCCTGCAGACCTCTTCAACGGTCACACCAAAAACGACAGAGGGCGGGAGAGGCTCAGCAACATGGATGCTATAGAGGGGCACGCGCGCCGCCTCGGCAAGCACCTGATCCACCGATTGCTTGACCTCGTTCTTCTTACGAGAGAAAGTCTGAAAGTGCACAAACTGAGGGCCGGACATCACAGCCCCCCGGTTTCGAAGAAAACACAATATAGACCGACTATTATGTTGGCGAGCAACATGTCGGGCAAGGCGCTGAGCCCCTGCACCCAGCTTGCGGCTTCGCCGCCGATCCGTCCCGGATCGAAGCCGCCGTTGGCGGCTGCAACCCCAGACCGAGCCTGCCTTTTGGAGGGCGCACGGACTGAGGTTGCGGAGGGGGCTTTGTTGCGGACATGTTGCTGCGGGATCATCGGGTCAATGGACATTGCGATGCCCTTCCACACTGCCGATTAGCTCGCCGAGCAGGCTGGTTATCACCGCACCCTGACGTGCCTGTGCACGCCCCATGCCGACGAATGCTCCCGCCACATCCCGGACCCGATAGCCATCCAGTCGCTCCGAATTTCGGTCGGCGATGATCAGGCACAGGGCGGCGCGATCCGCCCCAAGTATCGCGCATTGTCGCTGCCAGACACCCACGCTGATCCCAAGCTGGTGTGCCCTATCGCCTGCCGCCATCGTGATCGCTTTCCAGCTCAACGGGCCTCGTTGATCAAACGCGTGCCAGTACAACTGATGATCTCTTGCAGCAGTGGCTCGCTCGCCAGCAGCGCCACCTGGGCAGGCGTGGTGCGCACCGTTCGCGCTTCGCAGCGCTTCTCAGCCCTACAAGTTTTTTTGATATTTTCTTTACTTGTATTGAGTGCGGGTGAAATGTCGCACTTGTGGGACTTTTCACCCCTACTGAATTCTGCAGAAAAATCTTCCCAGACCTTTTCCAAGGCTTCAGCCACCTGTTTCAGGCGTTCGAAGCTCTGAATGGTAGACGGACGGCGGTTCGGCAGAATTTCCTAGGCGGCCTCTGTCGCGCCGTCGAATTGAAGCCTGCGTATGTCGCCGAACAGCTTCTTGATCCGAGCGCGTAGCCGTTCGGCCTCCTCCTCTTCAAATGCCGCCTTTCGGGCAGCGGCCTGAATCTCGACCGCACGGGCAATGAGCGGAGCGAGGTTGATGCCAAACTCGTGTCCGATCTTGCCATCCTTGCGAGAGCCACCGCGACGGCTGTGGTCGGACGCCGTCTTGGCCAGAAGCCCCCGCTGGATGAGGTTAGCTTCAATCCGCGCCACCTGCCGCCGGTCCAACCCAGCCTGTGCGGCGATTTTCGTGACGGATGTCCAGAAGCTGCAAATCCGGCCTGCAAGAAAATCTTCGTCCATCATGCGCGAGATCGCGACCTTCAGATAGGCGACTGCCCCCTTACTAAGGCCCAGCTGACGGCGTGCCTTTTCGATCAATCCAAAGAACTGCCAGCGCGTCATACGACCCGGCAACCCGCTATGTGTGCGACAAACCTTCCGGCGCGGCGCTTGTGGTCGGCCAGATCCTAAAAAGGTTTAAACCTGCCTTGTAAGGCATTGATTCCTTATGACGGCACTATTTGGAACTTTCCGTGGTAAGCTCTTGAAACTTCTTGGTTCACCCCGTTCTACCGGGGTCGCCAACACCACCTGAAAAATATGACCTATTTACAGGTTTACTGCGCAACCAAGGGCGGATTAGCAGTGGCTTTTTGTTTTATGCCTTGTGCATCGCGCCATCCAAATGTGGTCGATAGGTCATGGGCCATCTTGATGATCCTTGACCCCAATTTTGCGCGAAAGGCGGGGGTGAAAACACGAACGGACCCTGTCGCGCCGATGGACATCATGGCCCCCGGCCCACTGGGTGCAAGGGGGGCTGCGACTGAACACATGCCGCGTTCAATCTCTTCTACGCATTCGGCAAAGCCACGCTGACGGATGGTCGCGAATTCGGCTTGTAGATCAGGCAGATTGGTTACGGTAAATTCGGTATAGGCGCGCAATTGCCCGGCCATTTCGTTTGGCCGAAATACATCAGGCAAAAAGGCCGCAACCGCCTTTGAACACGAACAGGCATGCAAAGGGCGTTTGCCCAATCCGGGATGCAGAAAGGATACGCCGGTATCGGGTGTTTCGACATGAATGATTTCCACCGATTTCCCGCGCAACCGCGATAGAAAAAAGGCCGCGCCTACATCAATAGCGGCCTGTTTCAAGGTGGGTGCCATCAGGTCCCGCAATGCGTGATCGGATTGATCACTTTGTGTGATATGTTTCAGCCGCGTGCCAATTGCAAAGCGCCCGCGCGCGACCGGTTCCAACAGACCGACATCAACCAGATCCTGCACCAACCTATAGGCAGATGGTTTGGGAAGATCGGAATGGGCGCAGATATCGGCCACTGTGGCCTGTGTTTTTTGGCCTATAATTTCGAGGATCAGAACAAGCCGTTCAAGATGCATATTTTTACCTTGCGAGAATCTATTTCTCGATTTACGATAAAAAATAGATCATCGCAAGGGAGGAATGCTATGATGGATGGCGCATGTTGCGGCCCGGGCTATGCCAGCCCGGCAGAGGCGATCAAAGCCCCTCGGGAAAAACTGCTTTATACAATTGCCATCTACACCGGCACCGGCATTCAAAAACCCGATTATCTGGCGACGGTGGATGCCGACCCTGAAAGCCCAACCTATAGCCAGGTTATTCACCGCCTTGAAATGCCCGGTATCGGGGATGAATTGCACCATATGGGTTGGAATGCCTGTTCGTCATGCCATGATGATGCCGCCATGTCGCGCAAATATCTTTTGGTGCCGGGTGTGCGGTCCAACAATATTCATGTCATTGACACCGCCACCGATCCGCGCGCGCCCCGTTTGCACAAGGTCATCGAAGGGGCCGAAATCAAATCAAAGACCAATCTAAGCGGGCCACATACCGTGCATTGTTTGGGCAGCGAAATCATCATTTCATTTTTGGGTGACGCAAATGGCGAGGCGCCGGGTGGGTATCTGCATCTGAACAAGGATTTTGAAATTCAGGGCCGATGGGAAGAAACCATGGGCGATATCCCGTTTTCCTATGATTTCTGGTATCAACCCCGCCACAATGTGATGGTGTCATCCGAATGGGCGGCGCCCAACACCTTTATGCCCGGCTTTGACCTAGAAGAGGTCGGCCACCTGAAATATGGCCGCCGCCTGCATATCTGGGATTTTGAGGCCAGAAAACCGGTCGAAACCATGTATTTGGGCGAAGATGGGTTGATCCCGCTTGAGGTCAAGTTTTGTCACAACCCCGATAGCAGCCATGGATTTTGTGGCGCGGCCCTATCGGCGAATGTGATCCATTTCTGGAAATCGGACGCAGGAAAATGGGAATGGGAAAAGATCATTGATGTCGAAAACGAACCCCATCCCGAATGGCCGATCCCAATTCCCGGCGTGATGAGCGCCATTTTGGTGTCGATGGATGACAAATATCTTTATCTAAACAACTGGCTGCATGGCGATATGCGTCAATATAACATCGAAGACCCACATAACCCGGTTCTGACGGGGCAGGTCTGGATGGGGGGGCTTTTGGGCAAGGCCCCCGAAGTCAACGGCGTTAAGATCGCAGGCGGCCCACAGATGTATCAGCTTAGCCTTGATGGAAAACGGCTTTATGTCACCACCTCGTTGTTTTCGACATGGGACAACCAGTTTTATCCCGATATTCGTACCCAAGGGGGCGTGATGTTGATGATCGACTGCGATGTCGAAAATGGCGGCATGAAGATCAACAAAGATTTCATCGTCGATTTCGGCAAAGAACCGCATGGGCCAAGCCGATGTCACGAAACGCGCTATCCCGGTGGCGATTGCACAAGCGATATTTGGTTATGACCGAAACCCGCACCATCACACTGGCCAATCAAGGGGGTGGGGTTTATCAGGTGGATGCACGCCGCCCCCTGTTGGACACCTTGCGTGAACACGGTGTCGATCTGCCCTATGGCTGCAAATACGGCGGCTGCATCACCTGTGCGGCCAAGTTGACGGATGGTGAAATTGATCAGCGGCGCCAAGTGGCGCTTAATAATCGCCAGATCAACAATGGCTATGTGTTGTTATGTGTTGCCCGCCCCGTCACCGATTGCACCTTGGAAATTGGCGTCGAAAGCCACGATAAATTATACCGAAACCCGTTTCTTGATCCGTTAGAGCCGCATGAGCTAAAGGCGGATATCGCGACCCCGAAGGAGGCCTAAACCATGCCCGCCCAAGCGCTGGATGATCTTTACGACTATGATCCGAAATACCTTGCCGATATCCTGAAATCGGTGAAAACCATCGCGATGGTGGGTGCCAGCGCCGATAAAACCAAGTTTAGCTATGGGGTGCTGCGTGTGCTGCATGAAACGGGCTATGATATGATCCCGGTCAACCCAAACCCAAGCCTGACTGAAATTCGCGGTATCCCTGTTTATAAATCACTTGAATCTATCGACCGACCCGTCGACATGGTCGAGGTCTTTCGCCCTAAAGAAGAACTGTATGAAATCGCGCAACAGGCGATTGCCATCGGCGCCAAAGTGTTGTGGGGTCAGATCGGCGTCTATGATGATCGCGCGGCGAAACTGGCCGAAGATGCGGGTCTAAAGGTGGTGATGAACCGTTGCCCCAAGATCGAATTGTTTCGCCCGTTCTGGAAACCACGCCTTGATCTGGCGATATGACATCACAAGGGCGCGCCATAGCCGCGTGTGGATGCGGGGCATCTGGGCAGGCGGTCGATTGGCCAATCAGCGCCCTGATCGAAAAATACAAAAACTTACGAAAAGGGGCGGGGCCTATGCCGCAAAAAATTTCTAAAAATTCCAAAGATTTGGTGGCCGCCGCCTTGGCCATTGTTCCGGCAATCAGCGCACAGGATGCTATGGCATTGCTGGGCCGTGCGGATCATGTTTTTGTCGATTTGCGCGACGCAACCGAACAGGCCAAAACCGGCATGATCCCCGGCGCGGTGGCCTCTTCGCGTGGGATGATGGAATTTCACATTGATCCCGAAAGCCCGGCCCATAAGCCGGAATTCAACCAAGACAAAACCTATATCTTTTATTGTGCATCCGGTGGCCGGTCGGCCTTGGCCGCACAGGTGGCAATGGATATGGGCCTTGCGCCCGTTGTGAATATGACCGGCGGTGTTGGCGCATGGAAAAAGGCCGGGGGCGCATTGGAATAGATATGGATGCGACACTTGCAAATGATGACTTGATCTTGCGGTCTGACGATAATGGCATTGCCATTTTGACGTTGAACGCGCCCAAATCCATCAACGCCCTGTCCGAAGCGATGCTGGCGGCATTGTCCAATTTTCTGGATGACATCGCAACCGACCGCAGCGTCAAGGTCGTGATCTTGCGCAGTGGTGGCGAACATTTTTGCGCGGGCCATAACCTTAAGGAAATGAATGCACGCCGCCAAGACGCAGATGGCGGGTTCCAGTATTTTCAGGATCTGTTCGCCAGATGTTCGGCGATGATGCTGCGCATTGTGCGCCTGCCCCAGCCGGTCATCGCCGAGGTAACGGGAATTGCAACCGCGGCGGGGTGTCAACTTGTTGCGTCTTGCGATCTGGCCGTCGCCGCCGAGGATGCGGCCTTTGCCACCTCGGGCGTGAATATCGGCCTTTTTTGTTCAACACCCATGGTTGCCCTGTCGCGCAATATACCGCGCAAGATGGCCATGGAAATGTTGTTGATGGGGGATTTTTTGCCTGCCGCCCGCGTGGCGGAAATGGGCCTTGTGAACCGCGTTGTTCCCTTGGCAGATGTCGCGGCAACAGCAATGGACATGGCGCGCATCATTGCAGGCAAATCGCCTGCGGCGGTCAAAATCGGCAAACGTGCCTTTTATGAACAGGCCGAAATGGCGCTGGAACAGGCATATACCTTTGCCGGGCGCATCATGGCAGAAAACATGATGACCCAAGACGCCAAGGCCGGGATCACGGCCTTTACCCGCAAAGACCCCATGCCAGATTGGACAGGGCAATGACGTTTGGCGGCCCAGAACTGGCGCGCAATACGGCCAATTATGCGGCGCTATCGCCTGTTTCGATTCTCAAACGTGTGGAACGGGTTCACCCTGAAATGCCCGCGCAGATTCATGGGAAAATCCGGCGCAACTGGGCCGAGGTTGCCGAACGCTGCAAACGGCTGGCCTCGGCATTGGCCAAACGGGGCATCGCAAAGGGCGATACCGTCGCGTTGATCGCACCAAACATTCCAGAGGCTTAGCGGAAATTGGCGGAGCGGTTCGTGCGAGCCCGCTACCACCGGACTACCACCGTAAGCGAAACCAAGCGGAAA
>CAZPSB010000025.1:12773-17398 GCA_964589025.1 uncultured Jannaschia sp.
TTTTAAACGCGAATAACACCCGGCTTGATGCCGGAACAATTGCCTATATCCTGGATCATGGCGAAGCAAAAGTGGTGCTGGTCGATACTGAATTTTCGGCCATGGCCGCCAAGGCAGTGGCGCAATCAGGGCGCGATCTGTTGATTGTTGACATCCAAGATCCCGAAGGCCCGGGTGGTGATCGGATCGGGGCGATAACCTATGATGATTTGCTGGCCGAAGGCGACCCCAACTTTGCCTATGCCCTGCCCGATGATGAATGGGATGCGCTGGCGTTGAACTATACTTCGGGCACGACAGGCCAACCCAAAGGTGTTGTCTATTCCCATCGGGGGGCTTGGACCAACGCAGTCAATAATGTCATCACATGGGAAATGCCGCATCACCCCGTGTATCTGTGGACGCTGCCGCTATTTCATTGCAACGGGTGGTGTTTTCCTTGGACGATCACCTTGTTGGCGGGAACCCATGTGTTTTTACGCGCACCCCGGGCAGATGCAATATATGACGCCTTTGCCGATCATGGGGTCACACATTTATGCGGCGCGCCGATTATCATGTCGATGATCAGCGGCGCCGAACATAAACGCCCATTCACCCAAAACATAAAGATGATGACCGCCGCCGCCCCCCCGCCTGCAAGCGTTATCAAAGGGATGGAGGATATGGGTATTTCCATCACCCATGTCTATGGCCTAACCGAGGTCTATGGCCCTGCGGTTGTGTGTGCGGAAAAACCCATCTGGGCCGCGCTTTCGATGAATGAACAGGCCGAATTAAAAGCCCGCCAAGGTGTGGCTTATGAACTTGAAGAAGATGTGCTTGTTCTTGATCCGCAAACCGGCCTGCCCGTGCCATGGGATGGTGAAACCATGGGCGAAATCGTGTTTCGGGGCAATATTGTCATGTAAGGGTATCTCAAAGCCCCTGAAGACACCGCCAAAGCCTTCAAAGATGGTTGGTTTTGGTCAGGCGATATCGCCGTGCAACACGCCGATGGGTATATTGAAATCCGCGACCGGTCCAAAGATATCATCATTTCGGGGGGCGAAAACATTTCCTCGATCGAGGTGGAAAAGGCGCTGTATTCCCATCCCGCCGTCAGCCTGGTTGCGGTGGTGGCAATGCCCGATGAAAAATGGGGCGAAGTGCCCTGTGCCTTTGTTGAACTTTGCAGCCCCGCAACACAAGAAGAACTGCTGGCCCATGCCAAGGCAAATCTTGCCGGGTATATGTGCCCCAAAAAGGTGATCTTCGGTGATTTGCCGAAAACCACGACCGGGAAAATCCGCAAAAACGAACTTCGCGATCTTGTCCGCGCAAAACGCTGGCCCTCATCTTGAATGGACATCTGCCATGAACACGAACCACGAACTTAGCTTTGCCAATTTCAGCTTTGGGACTCAGGTCCGAAAATCGCCTTATTCTGACGCCGCCCTGCGGTGGGGGGCCAAGGGGTTTTCGGTCTATAATCACATGTATATCCCGCGTGACTTTGGCAGCCCGGAACAAAATTTCTGGAACCTGGTTGAACAGGCGATCTTATGTGATGTTTCGGTTGAACGTCAGGTTGAAATCAAAGGGCCGGATGCGGCGAAATTCACGCAATACCTATGCGCACGTGATCTGTCGACCTGCAAGATTGGCCAATGCAAATATGTGCTGATCACCGATCAGGATGGCGGTGTGATCAATGACCCGGTCTTGTTGAAACTGGCCGAAGATCATTACTGGCTTTCGATTGCCGATAGCGATGTGTTGCTTTGGGCGCGCGGCGTGGCCGTGAATGCCGGTATGGATGTTGAAATTACCGAACCGGATGTGTCGCCTCTGCAATTGCAGGGGCCTAAATCACGCGATATCCTGAAGGCATGTTTTGGTGAGGCCCCGACCGAACTGAAATATTACCACTTCATGGAATATGATTGGCATGGTGTGCCTTTGGTGATTTCGCGCACCGGTTGGTCAAGTGAATTGGGCTATGAGATTTTCCTGCGCGATGGGTCTGCGGGCAATCGGCTTTGGGAATATATCATGGATATTGGAACGCCGATGGGGCTAAAGCCCGGCCACACATCCAGCATTCGCCGGATAGAGGCAGGCATGTTGTCTTATCATGCCGATATGAGCCTGGCCAATAACCCGTTTGAATTGAACCTTGAGCGTTTGGTGAACCTGGATATCGAGGCCGATTTTATCGGCAAGGCGGCGCTAAAAAAGATCAAGGAAACAGGCGTCAAACAACGGCTGGTTGGCCTTGAAATCGAAGGGGATCCTTTCATAGGCACCAATGATTTCTTCTGGCCGATGATGAAGGATGCAACCCAAATTGGGATGATCACATCGGCTGTGTATTCCCCGCGTTTGAAAAAGAATATCGCGCTTGGCATGTTGCAGGTCGAACATGCCGATATCGGGACAAAAATCATCGTGGATAAACTGGGCGAAACACGCGGCGCTGTCATCGTGCCGATCCCGTTTTATGATCCCAAAAAGACACTTGCCGCGCAAGGGTAATCACCACCACGGCAAGGGCCGCCATGCCCTGCCGCATATGGGACCAAATACCGCGATCCGATCAGTGCCGCGCGCGATATATGCGCGCGGTTGCCCAAAATCGGGCGCGGTTTCAACGCATATGCAAGATCTGCAAAATACGTGTCGGTGCGGGGCGCACGCCATTTGGCGATATTTCCTAGTCAGACAGGCACAGTTTATTGCCGTCAAGATCTTTCACATAGGCCGAAAATTTCGGCCCACGCTGACCAGGGGCCCCTTCGCAGGTGGCGCCCAATTCAAGGGCTAGGCTATGCATCCTTTCAACATCTTGCTTGGTTCCGACACAAAAACCAACCATCGTGCCATTGCCATTGGTTGCAGGCTGTTGGTCAAAAGGTATCGCAACAGCAAAGGCAAAATCAGCGCCCAACCAATAGGTCATACGATCCGAGGGCGACATTGTCTCAAGCCCCTGACCGGCGAAAAATGCATTGTAAAAGGCTTTTGATGCGTGCATGTCGTTTGTTCCGACAACGACGTAATTCATGTTCATGGGGATCTTTCCGATTATATCAGGGTTGCGGGTGACGCGATAGTGCGGTGCACATAACGATATTGCCGCGCTTGTGGCCTGTTTTCATATACCGATGCGGCTTGATCCAAGATCAATAGATGTGATTGTATCAATGGGCAAATGATAAAAAGCCAAATTACATTCAAGCAACTCGAAGCCTTTGCCTTTGTCGCCGACAGGGGCGGTTTTCGCGCGGCCGGTGATGCATTGGGCACAACACAACCCAACATTTCCACGCGCATCGCCATGTTAGAACACATCCTGCAAACACCTTTGTTTATACGCGATGCCGGGTCTGTGCGCCTGACCGAACGCGGGGCAGATCTTTTGCGCCAAACCCGCGAAATTCTTTGGGCCGCCGAAACCCTTTTGGAACAGGCCGGGCGGCGCGACACGATCCAAGACCGCCTAAGGCTTGGCGTGACCGAATTGGTGGCCTGCACATGGTTGCAGGCCTTTATGCGGGCATTCAGACAATCCTACCCAAACATTCAGGTGGAATTGCAGGTTGACCTATCTACCTTTATCGAAGACCGCCTGGCGGATGGGCGGCTGGATCTGGCGGTTCAAACCGGCCCGTTCACATCAAAAATGTCAGGCGATATCGCCCTTGGCAATGCGGCCTATATTTGGGTGGCCACACCGGAATTGGCCGCGCAAATTGGCCAAACACCATCTTTGCAGACGCTGTTTCAAAGGCAGGTTCTAACACATGCAAAACATACCCAAGCGGGGCTTTGGTTGCATGATATGGCGCATAAACACGGGCTGAACACATATCAGATTGTGCATTCCAGCGCGCTATCGGCCTGCCTGCCCATGGCGCGCGAATCCTTGGGTGTTGCACTATTGCCTGCGGCCTTGGTTGCGCCCGACATCACCGCGGGCCTTTTGCAAAAGATTGACATCACATGCCTGCCCAAAGCTTTGGCCTTTCATGCCCGATATAACGCCACATCCGCGCCGCGCTTTGTGGCACAAGCCGCCCTATGCGCGCGTGATGTGATGAAATTGGGGTCTGACATTCCATAAAGCATTCAAAAAATTTATCGCCCTGAACATTTTAATCAATTTGATTTTTGGCGCGCGATCACGCCACATATGGGCGACGGCCTGTTTCAACCCCGGAGCCCAAACATGAAAGATCAATCCATTCGCCTTGGTGTCGATATTGGCGGCACCTTTACCGATGTCGTGCTGGAAATAGGGCCCAAGATCTTTTCAACCAAAGTTCTAACCACCTATGCCGCCCCCGAAACCGCCATCATAGACGGGATGCATCAGGTCTGTGACAAGGCGGGCATCACGCCCGGACAGATCAATCACATCATCCATGGCACAACCTTGGCCACAAATGCGTTGATCGAAAGGCGCGGGGCCAAAACGGCCTTGATCACCACCCAAGGGTTTCGCGATGTGATTGAAATGCGCACCGAAAGCCGGTTTGAACAATATGATCTGAACCTGAACCTGCCCGACCCTTTGCTGCCCCGCCACATGCGGTTTAGCGTACAAGGGCGGGTTGATGCGCAGGGCCGCGTTTTGGTGGATA
>CAZPSB010000026.1:0-4266 GCA_964589025.1 uncultured Jannaschia sp.
TGGCGCGTGGCAATTGCCGCCAAGGCACCGTGGCGCAGGTTGACCCCGCCGCCGGCACCGTGCGGCTGCGCTTTGGTGGCAACGAACATGGTGATTATCTTTCTGCGCCCATTCCTTACGCACAAACCGCAGGCGCCATGCGCATTCATTCCCCACCAAGCGTAGGCCAACAAATGATGACCATGGCGCCGGGTGGTGACCTAAGACAGGCGATTGCAATGCCGCTTGGGTTTTCATCGGCCACACCAAGCCCAAGTGGCGCAGGAAACCAGCACGTGATGACGTTTGGGTCTGCGACACTCACGCTGAGCGCAGGCAGTCTTACAATAAAAATTGGTGGCAGCACAGTGGTGATTGATGCATCGGGCCTAACCGTCAATGGCAATCTTGTCGTTGCAGGCGGCGGTGTCACCAATAACGGCAAAGATATCGGAAGCACCCACACCCATGGCGGTATTCGTTCGGGTGGTTCTTCAACCTCACCCCCAAATTAGGAGATTACGGGATGGCAAAAGATACGATTCAAGACCTTATCATGGCACGACAAGATGACCCACGCGCCTTGCGCGGTGCGATTGTGATTGTGCATGGCAAACCACGATTAACATTCGGCGCGGTTGGCAATCACCGCCGCGTTTCGGTCGAAATCAACGGCAATTCCGTAAAACTGGCCGATGATCCGCGCAAAGGGCCAGACCTGCCACCCGATGATCAGGCTGCGGACGATACCGATACCACGAAAAAAGACGCAGACACCCCAAAACCCAAAGACACTTGAAAGAGGTGACACATGTCCGGATCGGTTGGATTAGACGCCCTGAATGTCGATTTTGACCGATCCACGGGCGAAACCTTGGTGGGTTGGCCTGCGGTCGCGCAAAACATTCGCGAAGGGTTTTTAACAGGGTTAGGCACCCGCATCATGCGCGAATATTACGGGTCACTTGTGCCGCAAACATTGGGCCGAAACATATCACAAGACACAATGCTTGGCCTAACCGCAAGCATCATCGCCTTTTTAGATGTGTTTGAGCCGCGGTTTCGCGTCACCCGCGCGGTGCCGACCCATTTAACACGTGGCGGCGTCGTAGGCATCGAAATCAGGGGCGAATACATGCCGCTGGCTTTGCTTGGCGATGATACCGCAAGCGGCCTGAGGCAGGTCAGTGTTCAACTGGCCGGGCCAGATATTGGGGGTGTTTTATGACCACACTTGATCTTTCTCAATACCCTGCCCCACAGGTTTTGGAAAACCTAACCTATGATCACATCCTAACCGAAATAAAGGCCGAGTTTCTAAAACAGTTTCCGACCACAAGCCTTGCGGCGGCCGAAAAAGGCGTGCCAACCCGCGCGCAAGTCACGGTTTTATTGGATGTTGAGGGCAACCTAATCGTCAAAATGCTGCAGGCTTATGCCTATCACGCCATGCAAATGCGCGCGCGTGTGAATGATGCGGCCAAGGCCACGATGCTTGCCTATGCAACCGGCACAGATTTGGACAATCTGGCCGCCTTTTATATGGTGACGCGTCTCAATGGCGAAGGTGATGCAGAATTGCGCGAACGCATTATTTTGGCGGTGGATGGGTTTTCCACCGCAGGCCCGATTGGCGCATATCGGTTTCATGGGCTATCCGCCGATCCCGATGTCAAAGATATCGGCGTGCAATCCCCCAATCCGGGAGAGGTATTGATCACCGTCTTATCCAAAACGGCAAACGGGGTGGCACCGCCAAACCTTTTATCAACGGTCACGGCGGCCCTGAATGACGAAGATGTGCGCCCTTTGACAGATGCCGTAACGGTGCAATCGGCCAGTGTTTTAGATTATCAGGTGACCGCGCAAATCTGGTGCTATGCCGGGATTGACGGTAATTTTGTGCGCGACGCGGCCACGCGCGCGGTTCACGATTATACAGACGCCATGCATCGTTTGGGCCATGATGTTACAATATCGGGTCTATATCGCGCCCTGCATCAACCAGGTGTGCAACGCGCCGAGATCACAAACCCAACCGCCACAATCACACGCAATGAAAGCCAAGCGGCATTTTGCACAAATGTAACCGTTACATATGCGGGGGTCGATGTTTAACACTATATCCTCGGTTTTGCCCGATCATTCTACGAATTTTGAACGTGCATTAGAACAGGCCTCCCTTTGGGCCATACGCAACGCCGATCTTGCCAACACATGGAATCCCGACACGTGCCCACCCGAATTTTTGCCTTTGTTATCATGGGGTCTGTCGGGTGATTTATGGGATGCGGCATGGGCCGACGAAGACCGCCGATCCTATGTACGCGCCACGATAGATATCCACCGCAAAAAGGGCACATTAGGTGGTATTAAGGCGGCGTTAAAGGCATCGGGCTATGGCGATGCGATTGTTTTAGAACGCTATGGTTGGACGTTTTATAACGGGCAAACTGTGAGGGATGGCACAACCACGCGCGCGCCTGCAGACCATTGGGCCGAATACAGAGTTATACTGGCCCGACCCATCACCATCGCACAAGCCGCGCAGGTACGAACAATCCTGCAACAAACCGCGCCCGCACGGTGCCATCTCAAAGCGCTTGATTATTCGCAAGCTTCACATCTTTACAACGCCCGCCTTGTCAGGGACGGGACGAACACAAGGGGTGTTTTATAATGGCAAATCTTGTCGAAAATTCCACATGGGAAAATGGCATTTATCAACTTGAACAAACCGATCCTGTGCTAGGTGGTCCGCCAAATCTTGCCCTAAATGAAGGGTTTGACAATGTGCCCCACCAAATGTTGGCCAACCGCACCCAATGGCTGCGCGATCAAATTCAGACCCTGCAAACGGCCCTGAATAATATTGATGTCAGCGCGCAAATTAATGCCGCGATCAACGATCTTGTGAATGGCGCGCCGGGTGCGTTGGATACCCTGAATGAATTGGCTGCGGCTATCCAATCTAACGATGCCGATATTGCTGCAGCCCTAGCGCAATTGGCAACCGCCATGAACGGGGCGAATAACCTGTCTGAAATCACCGATCCGGCACAGGCCCGCGCCAATATCGGCGCAGGCGCGGGCACACCCATTGGCGCAATATCGCCATTTTATCAAGACACGGCCCCTGCGGGGTGGTTGGTGTGTGATGGGTCGCCGGTGACATCGCTTTACCCCGAATTGCGGGCGCATTTATTGGCACAGGCGGGAGTGGTGACAGATGCCAATGGCGATCCGTTTTTGCCCGATCTGCGCGGTGAATTTCTGCGCGGCCTTGACAATGGGCGCGGCGTGGATGCGGGCCGTGTATTGGGGTCGGCGCAGGGCGATGCCATTCGCAACATCACCGGGCAAATCGGCACGATTGGGGCGAATGGTGCGATCACTGGCGCGTTTCGAAATATTGGCGCAGCCGGGGTTCTATCCAATAGTGGTGGTGCGGATTTTCAGGCCGATTTTGATGCATCCCGCGTGGTGCCAACCGCACATGAAAACCGCCCTCGCAACGTCGCCGCGCTGTATTGCATCAAAGCATTCGATACGGTGAGCCTTGCAGGGACGGCGGATTTGGCAGCTCTTTTGAATAGCATCGCGACACAGTCCGAGGCCGAGCAAGGCACAAACAACACCGATTTGATGACCCCACTTCGCACAAAACAGGCGATTGCGGCACAGACCAGTCGCGTGCATATCGCCACGGCCACGGCCAATAATGACGCGGTGATTGACTTCACGGGCTTTGATTCAAGTCTTTATATTTCTTATGTTTTTCAATACAGTTCGATGACGCCTCAAACAAGCGGTGGCATGTTACTTTTCCGGTTTTCGACAGATGGCGGCGTGTCATATGTGGATACTGCGAGCCAATATCAGCGGCACAACCTTGGGTTTAGCCCAACCACTGCTAGCGCTGGTCGATTGACCGATGATATCGCCAATGGCCCAGTCAAACCGGGCGCTTCTGGCGAAATGACATTGCACAACCCCGACATCGCGGGGAAGCAGGTTCAAACCTCAAGCCTAGGCGCAAGGCCATCAACAAACGGGCTAAGCTATGCCGATGTTCGGGCAAATTCATCTGTTTTTTCAGGGCCAGTTAACGGCATTCGGTTCTTTATGGACACCGGCGCAATCGCATCCGGCACCATCCATATGTATGGCATTCCCCGCTAAATCTTGAGGTAATACAAATGACAATGACAAAACTTGTCAACGGACAACGCATTCCCGTTGATCCGGCAGACAAAGCCGCGATCTTGAACGAATGGGAAACCGCCG
>CAZPSB010000026.1:4277-6968 GCA_964589025.1 uncultured Jannaschia sp.
CCACGCCCGATGATATCAACACTGAACGCGACCGGCGGCTTTTAGCCGGCGGGGTGTTCACGGTGGCGGGTTACGATAACCCTATAAATATGACAGGCACCGAGACCGCCATTCAGGATATGCTGGTCATCGAACGCCTTGCCGAAAAGGCACACGCCGCCGGTGTAACAGACCCCGACATCAAATGGCGCGACGCCGATAACATCATCCACGCCCTGACACCCGATCAATTCATCGCGTTTGCCCAAACCGTCATCGCATATGCAATGGCCATAAAACAAACCGCATGGGCCATCAAAGACAATGGCGATATCCCAACCGATTACGACAATGATAAACATTGGCCGGTGATCGGTTAAGCGCCTGCCCCTTCCCCTAAATCGCACATGAAAAGGAACCACGAAAATGGCACTTCCTACCTTTGGCTTTACAATCACACAGGTGAATAATGAGGTACGCTCTGCCGTGGCGGCGGACCTATCTACAATTGGTCTAGTCGTCACTGCGCCGGCGGCAGACCCGATTTTATACCCGATCAACACGCCTGTTTTAATCAATTCTGCGGATAAAACTGCTGTAACCGCATTGGGCACTGGCGGCACGATTGATCATCAAATTGATCTGATTGAGGCACAGATGACGGGTTTTGCGGCCTCGGCCCGGCTTGTCATTGTGCGTGTTGAACAAGGCATTGACGAGGCCACCACCATGGCAAACCTCATCGATGGTATTGAAGCCCTGGAAGACGCCGAAAGTTTGCTTGGCGTGGCCCCACGCCTTATTGGGGTGCCGGGATACACCCACCAACAACAAAGCCCGACAACGGCAAACCCGATTGTGGCCGCCTTGCCCGGGACGTTGGAAAAATTGGTCGCTATGGCCGTGATTTCAGGGCCGCATAACAGTTTGCAAGGCTATACCGATTGGCGCGAAACATTCAGCAGCGAACGACTTATCCCTGTTGAAACATGGGTTAAGGTTGGCAATCCTGCGGTTGATGTTGATAGCATTGGCGGCGTTCTGGGCATGATCGTGGCGCGTGATAACAACAATCGCGGTGTTCCATCCAAATCAGCCGCCAACCGCCCCATGCAGGGCATTGTCGATGTTAGCCGCCCCATTCCATTCAGTACAGTTGATGGCAATACCGAAGGGCAACAAATTCTTGCATTAAACGGCGGTATCATCGTGCGCGGCGAAGCCGGGTCTGTCACATCCCTTGGGTCGGGCGGGTTTACCTTTGTCGGCACAGACACCGCCGCCGAAGACGACCTGTGGCGGTTTTATAATGTCAAACGCACCCGTGATTATATCCATCTGATGTTCCTGCGCACGTTGCGGTTTTATCTGGGCCGGTTCAACCTAAACGCCCAAACGATTGAAGGTGTGATGCAGACCATGACAATGGCCCTGCGCGGGCTTGAGGCCGATGGCGATATCCTTGGGTTTAAGGTTGGGTTCAATCCCGATCAAAACAACGTTGGTGATTTGCGGCTTGGCAATTTCTCGCTTTATTTCAAGGCCGAAGAACCACCCGTTTTGCGCCGTCTTGATATTGAATCGCACCGCTATGCACCGGCACTTGATACGATGCTTGAAAACCTATTGGCGGCGGCGGGTTAAACCCAAGCACCCATTTACATATGGCCAAACCCGGCCAAACCCCCAATTTAAGGAATAATCCCAATGTCCACCCTCTATGTGATGGAGGCCGTGAACCTGTTTTGCGGCACAGTAGACCCGACATCATCCAAACACCTTTCGCTTGCCGAATTAAAGGTGCCGGAACTTAATGAAACCTTTGCCGATCATTCCCCCGGTGGCGGGCGCGTGGGTATTGAGGTGCCCGTTGGCATCGACAAATTGAACGCAACCTTCAAACTTACCGGTCATGATCCACAGGTTTTGTCGCAATTTGGCCTAGGCACACGCACGGCAGAAACCTATACCGGGTTTGGGTCTGTTGTGGATCGCCGCACCGGGCGGGCCTTTCAGGCCAAGGTCATCATGGAAGGCCGGTTGGGCAAGGTCGCACCAGATGCCTTTGAACGGGGGTCTTTGCAAGGCCATGAATATGCGATCCATGCCATTACGCATTATGAATTGCATTTTGACGGGGCCGAAAAATTCTATTTCGACTTTTTCTCAAACTCATGGCGGGTGGATGGTGTTGACCAAAATGCCGACATGAACCGTAATCTCGGCCTCTGACCCCTGCCCTATACCATCATTTTCTAACCACCCCGGGTGCCCCGCGCATCTGGGGTTTATTCATATGAAAGATCACAAAATGAAATTCGAAACCAAAGAATACACCCTAAAATGCCCTGTTGAGTTTCAACCCGAAGGGGAAAAAACGGCACCAATCGTGATTGAAAAGGCGGTTGTACAAACCCCCAAAGGCAAACAGATGCGCCAAATCGCGCGTTTGGTTGATCGGGTGCGATCCCCGTCTGATGCGTATTCTGAGGGCGAAATGACCCTAGATGCGATTGAGATCATCACAGACCTGCCCAAAGGCGCACTTGATGAAATGCACGTTGGCGACATCAACAATATCGTGGAAATGATCGCACCTTTTTTGGAACAGGCCCTGGGGGTGAAACCCAAATCGCAGACATCGCCCGATGGTACTGCGACAACGAACAGCAAATAAAAGCCAATATTTGCCATTTTTTCCACGTCCCATGG
>CAZPSB010000026.1:7011-12928 GCA_964589025.1 uncultured Jannaschia sp.
CCAAAATTTACCAGGTGAATATAAGATGACCAACCTAACCAGTTCTTTGATTATCCGCCTTGTCGATCAGGTAAGCCGCCCCGCGCGCAATGTTTCAAATAGCCTGTTGGGCATTCGCAACGCGGGCCAAGGGCTTGAAGGCATGTCATTCGGGCGCAGGTTAAACATCGCCATGCGCGAAAATGACCGTTCCCTTGCAAACGCGCGTGGTGGTCTGGTCGATGCCACGGCGGGGTTCTTTGCCCTGCGCGCCGCGATTGCAAGCCCCGTTCAGGCAGCGGCAAATTTCGAGGCCTCAATGGACCGCGTTGGTGCATTAGCTCGCGCAAATGATGATCAGCTTACCCAAATGACTTCAACTGCGCGTGAATTGGGGGCAACTACAAACTGGTCTGCCACGCAAGCTGCAGAAGGTATGCAGTTTTATGCGATGGCCGGCTTTTCGGTGAACGACACAATTGCGGCAATGCCTGGCGCGCTTGCATTGGCAAGCGCTGCACAGGCCGAATTAGGCGCAACCGCCGATATCACATCCAATATCATGAGCGGCTTTGGCATGCAGGCAAGCGAAGTCGGCCGCATTGGCGATGTTTTGACCAATACATTCACATCATCCAATACCGATCTGCAAATGCTTGGCCATACGATGGGGTATGTAGCCCCCGTCGCCAATGACCTTGGCGGGTCTATTGAAACGGTGGCAGGCATGACCGGCCTATTGGGCAATGCCGGGATTCAAGGGTCACGTGCCGGTACGGCAATGCGTGCGATTTATTCACGTCTGGCCGCCCCCACCGAAGAGGCCGCAAGCGCATTGCGCGCCTTGGGGGTTGAAACAACCGATGCCAATGGCAATCTGCGTGACATGCCCGATATCTTAGCCGATCTTGACGGAGCCATGACCGGAATGGGCACCGCCGCCCGGTCTGAGATTATTGGGACAATCGCAGGGATGGAGGCCGCAAGTGCTGCCACGGTTTTGATCACCGAGGCCGGTACAGGCGCATTGCAAGACTATATCGCGACCCTTTATGAACGCGGATCCGCAGAACGCGTCGCCGCAGAACAACTTGACAACGCCCGCGGCGCGTTTCGGCGTATTGCATCCGCTTGGGAAAGCCTAAGTATCAGTTTGGGCAATGCGTTGCTTCCCAATCTAATGGCTCTGATTGAAACCCTGATCCCTGTGATCAACCGGGTTGATGAATTCATCACCGCCAACCCACAACTTGCCGCCACGCTGTTTCAGGTTGCCGCAGGTGTGATCGCATTCAAAATTGCCTTGGCAGGTTTACGGTTTGCCGGCCTTTTGGGGCGCGGCGGTGCGCTTTCGATGCTGTCCTTTGGGCTTCGTAGCGTTCAAGGGGCCGGGCGACTAGCTGCTGCTTCGGCTGTGCTTATGTCTAGGGCAATTATGGGCGTCACCATAGGCCCCCTTATTGCTGTTTTGCGCCGGGCCAGAATGGCAATGATTGGGTTTTCTGCATCCGCTTCGATCATAGGAACAGGCGGTGCGATAAGAATGGCTGCGGGCAGCATATTGAGCCTCCTAAATCCTTTGCGTTTGCTGCGTGGCGGCCTAACATTGGCGGCTGGAGCCGTGAGAATGCTAACAACCGCAGTTCTTGCAAACCCTATCGGATTGGCGTTGGCTGCCGTGGCCGCCGCAGGAACTTGGATTTACAACAACTGGGATGGCATTCGAGCGATGTTTCAGGGCATTGGCGAAGGCATCCGGAGTGCCTTTGAACCAGCCGCTCCTATTTTTGATGCACTTTCAGCATCTTTTGAAACTTTATTCGGCTGGCTGGGTGATTTATTAGGGCCTATTGACGCGACCGAAGCCGAATGGCGTGATTTTGGTGTAAATATAGGAGAGTGGATTGGCGGGGCCATTACCTCATTGATAGATATGTTCAATGGGTTCGTTGAATGGCTGACTGGCCTCCCGTCTATGATTATCGACGCCATTGGGTCCATTAGCCTGTCCGATATCATTCAATGGCCAGAACCACCCGATTGGTGGACCGCGTTGATGGGTGGGTTAGAACCTTCTGAAACCGTGTCAGGCGCGATAGGCCGTGGTTCGATGCGGCGCAGCCGCGGTAGTGGCCCTTCAATTGATGGCGCGCGTGCATCCGGCGGGCCTGTGCGTGCAGGTGGCACCTATCTTGTGGGCGAAGAAGGCCCCGAATTGGTGACATTCGGGCAAAGTGGCTTTGTCCATAATACGCGTGCAACAACAAACGCCCTATCCGGGGCGCGGGATGCAGTATCACCGGGCGGTGCGGGTGGTATCACCCTGCCCGATCCCAATGCGCTTACCCCTCAGGGCATAGGCGCCACACAGGGCACACCCCAAACCAGCGCAGGCGATGGTGTGGCGGTTTCAATCACTGGGCCATTGACCGGGCCAATCACAATCACCAACGGCCAAAACCCGATGGATTTTGTGGATCAAATCGGTGAACGGCTTGAGGCCGAATTGGCGCGTCGTTTACGTGGGCTTTATGCAGATGGAATTTGAATATGCTGTATCAATTGGGGGCATTGTCGATCAAAATTCACCCGTTCAACATAAACGAAATCCAAGCAGAGGCCGCAACCGATTACGTGCCCAAACCCGTTTTGGGCGCAGAACCCCCAATGGAATATGTCGGCGAAGGTGCCCATACATGGACATTAAGCGGCGATCTTTTCCCCAAAACCATTGGGGGGCTTGATGAATTGGGCATTCTGCATGCCATGCGATCGCGCGGGCATCCGCAATTTCTTTTGCGCGGTGATGGCGTGCCAATGGGGTGGGTTGTGATCGAAAGCGTAAGCACCCGAAACACACATTTGGCCGCCGATGGCGTGGGGCAGAAAATTTCTGTGACAGTCAAGCTAAGACGCGCAGGCCGCCCAAGCCGCCTTGCACTTGCCACTATCCTATTGGGATTATTTACATGAGTGAAAGCATCGAAAAGATCGAAGTCACCGGTGCGGGCCTGACGGTGGCGCGCCTAATCTGGAACCGATTTCGCGCGCCCATGCCCGATATGCTTGGCCAAATCTATGATCACAACCCAGGTTTGGCCGAAATGGGCACGCATATTCCAATCGGTACGATTGTCACCCTTCCCGTTCCGGATCAATCAGATGAACGGATTGTGGAACAGATTACATTATGGAGCTAACACATGCGCAACCAAGGCATTTGTGTTGTGTTCATTGAGGGTGTGAATATCATGCTTACCCTGCGCCGGGTGTTGCAACGCGTTAATGTCACCGACCGCGCGGGCACATCATCCGACACTGCCACCTTGATGATTGATGACAAAGATGGCCTTGTGGCCTTTCCCCGCCACAACGCCAAAATCACCATCTATATGGGGTTTCGTGAGTTGGGGGTGGCCCAAGTATTCAGCGGCACAATTGATGAAGTTCGCAGCACAGGTGGACGCAGTGGAACGTATATTGAGGTCTCGGCCAAGGGGTTAGACACCAGCGGAAAGGCCAAAGAACCCCAACAACGCCATTTTGACAACATGACGATTGAAGCCATGATCAGGGCCGCAGGCGCGCATGCAGGCATCACCGATATTCGCATTGATCCCGATATTGGCACCATCACCCGTAACTATGAACATATGGATGACGAAAGCTTTATCGCATTTGGCGAACGTCTGGCCCGCGAATTGGGCGGTACATTCAAAATCAGGAATGACGCCGCGATTATGGTACGCAAAAACGCCAATAAGGCCCCATCAGGTGATACATTGCCCCCCATAGTCGCGGCGCGGGGCGAAAACCTGCATTCTTGGGATATCACCCCCTATATCGGGCGGGCACGATATAAAGAAATTCGTGTGCGATATTATGACCGCGACCAAGCCCGCCATGATGAGGTTGTCGTTGAAACAGAAATCGAAGGCAGCCGCGCCATTGCCGTTGGTAGATTTGAAGCCCCCAACCGACAAACAGCCGAGGAAATGGCAAACGCCCTAAAATCCGAAAGCGAACGCGGCAGTGGCGTTGGCAAAATCATCATCGAAGGCAACGCCGCCGCCCAACCCGAGGCCGCCTGTATCTTAACCGGGGCGCGCATCAGTGTGACCGGGGCTTATGTCATATCGGGCGTCGAACACACCTATTCGCGCAGTTCTGGTTTTGTCACCAAACTGCACCTGGCCCATCCATTGTAAAACTGGAGCACTTTTTGTTACAGGTGGGGCAACGCGGCCCCACAAGGCCATCACATACGGAGCATTCTATGCCTGATACAAGCTGGTGCCGTTTAGGTGGGTCGCGGGGTTATATTGTTGTTCGGGAATTGCGGTGGGATGTTGGCAGGAAAGGGTCGAGTTGGGTATTTTTGGTGCCTGTAGGCACGGAATTTGAAAGCTCGGTCCCGCGTCTTTTGACATGGGTGTTTCCCCCCGATGATCCATATTTTCTAAAGGCCGCCGCGATTCATGATTGCCTGCTTGAGGCCGGATACCGCCACGCTTTTGCCGATAGCCAGTGGTTTGAAGCCGCACTCAGCGATCACGCCCCCCCTTTGCGGGTTTGGGTCGCCTATTTTGCCATAAGGTGGCGCCGGTTTTTCATTTGGGCCACGAAAAGAATTTTCTGAAATGGCCCCCAAAAACCTTTTTCTCAATCCGAACGCGTGGTTTTTCATTCACCAATCGAAATTTTTAGAACAGATGACCGTGATGAACTGCGCCGTATGATCCATAAAGGCACCACGCTTCGCAAAGTTATCTTGGCCTAGAAAGCCAATTTCCGCGTAGTATAAACACTTAAAACCGCAAGCAGATCAATCGTTTTGATGGGCGACTTGAAGCCGATCTTTAGCCAATTCCGCGAAAAAGGCAGACCGGTTTGGGGTCACCGCATCAACCCGTGCCAGCAGGGATTTGGGGATGGTGATGTAAATGCGTTCTGCCGCGTTGGTGACTGTTACAGGCAGCCACGCCACTACGCCACCATCGGCCTCAATATCGTTTGCATCCATTGGGGCGGGCAAGTCTTGGCCCGCATCTACAAGGGTGGCAATCTCGTCATCCAACATCAATTGCGCAAGGCGCAGGGCCTCGGCCTGTGTGGGGGCGCCACCGCCGCCAAATTCAGGGCTGAAATACCCCCACAAATCTCCGTCATGATGCAGAATTACAGGGTAAAGGCGGGTTTCTTTATAGGTCATCTTGGGCATGACTGATCTCACTTCGGTAATTTGATCTTGGCTTGTTTGGCAATCATTCGTGCAGTGGGCAGGGGAATGTCTTTATGCCGGCCAACGATCGTGGTGCGGCCATCATTATGTACCCATTTTTCGTGATTGGCGCCGCCTTTGCTTAGAAACCCGGCGGCCTCAAGGGCTTTGATGATGTCGCGTCTTTTGGTCATGCTTTATTTATAAACTTTTGCGCATAATTAAACAAGCGTAAAATACACAAATGCGTATAAAAAACTAGGCAATATACGCGCAAACTTCGACGCTTATAACGCAATAACTCAAGGAATTTACATATGGAATGGTGGGATGTTTTGGGTGTTAAGGCGGGGGCGGTTGTGGCTGGGTTTGTGGGCGGTGTTGTGTCTTTGTCTTTGATCCGCAATCTCACGCCCTTATCGGCGGTTGGCACGGTGTTGGGCGGCACGGCCTGTGCGGCGTATCTGACGCCTATTGTGCTTGAATATACCGGGTTAAATGGGTCGATGGAACATGCGCTGGCGTTTCTATTGGGGATTGTTGGCATGAATGGCGTGGCGGGGGTGTTCAAGATATCCGAACGGTTCAAATCCCAACCGATTGACACCATCACCACATTGCGTGGGGGGCGCGACGGCGATGATAATTGATCGGATCATATCCATCACAACCCTGCTGTTTGACCCAATCGCGGCGGTTGTGATCATTATCTTTCTT
>CAZPSB010000026.1:12984-17355 GCA_964589025.1 uncultured Jannaschia sp.
CTGGCGCTGTGCGCGGCGGGTCTTTTGGCGCAAAGCCACCGCAGCTTGGTTGCCTTTTTATTTGGTGGCTTTCCCGGTGATCTGGAATTGCCATTCTGGGTGCTAAAGGATTGGGGCCTTGTCGTGATCGCCCTGCATTTCGCCCGCGTTCGATGGTTTGCGCCAAAGCGCGGCTAATCATTCAATCATATACACCATCCCCCGCCCTTTGGCGGGTTTTTTTAACGGAGAAACCCCATGCGTGACATCACCGATATTATCATTCACTGCACCGCCACCCGCCCAAATTGGATGCAGGGGCGCGCCCTCACCGATAAGGTTGCCGAAATCCGACACTGGCATGTCGATGATCGCGGGTTTGCCGATATCGGCTATCACTATCTGATCGATCGCGATGGCACGGTGGCCGAGGGACGGCCCGTCGAACGGCCCGGCGCGCATACTTATGGCCATAATGCCAACAGCATCGGCATCGCCTTGATCGGCGGGCATGGCGGGGGCGCGAATGATCAATTTTTCGATCACTTTACCCCCGCGCAAGACCGCGCCCTGCGCGATGTAATCACGCAACTAGAGGGGCAGTTTGGGCCTGCGCGCCTGTCTGGCCATAATGAATATGCGGCCAAGGCCTGCCCCTGTTTTAAGGTGCGCGATTGGTTTGCGGCCCGCGCGCCGCGCACATCCCCCGCGCAATCCACCACATTGCAGGCCACCGCCGCGGCCGCCCTGGCCAGTGCCGGCGGCGTCTTTACCGCCCTTGGCGAATTAACACCCGGCGCGCAGATCGCGGTGGTGGGTCTGGCCGGTATCGGGGCCATTGCGCTTGGCTGGATCGCGCGCGAACGTCTGCGCAAATGGGCCGGGGGGGATCGGTGATGATCATCCCCAAACTACCTTGGGCGCTGGCCGCCATTCTGGCCGGGGTCGCCCTGGCCAAACATATCGACGCCACCCAAACGCAGGCGCGCCTTGACCGCGCCCTGCATGACCTGACCACCGCGCGCGGATCACACGCCGCTTGTACCGCCCGTATCCAAAACATCCAAGAGGCAGAAACCCGCAATGCGACACTTCCTGATGACCTGCGCAACTTTGATCCTCGTGAGTGGCTGCTCATCCCCGAATAGGACCACAAACGCGCCGCTGTTCTGTGACCTCGTGACCGAAGATTTTCGGTGGACCCAACCCGAATGGGACGCCCGATTGGCGAACGAATGGCAGGCAAACCTAAGACGCGAGGTGCAGATTAATCAGCACCGAAGGGCGATGTGTGGGGATGGATAAACGTCAAAATGGGGATTACCTATCAAAACCACTGTGCTAAGATAAATAAAAGGAGAAGACATGAGTATATTATTCACAGTCGGTTATGAGGGCACAGATATCGACAGGTTCGTGCGGACACTGAAGGCTGCCGGGGTCCGACAGTTGGCCGATGTGCGCGCAGTTGCCGTTTCGCGCAAGCCCGGTTTCTCTAAAAAGAAACTCTCGCAACGCCTCGCTGAAGAAGGCATCGAATATATTCATTTCGTTGCCCTTGGAGATCCGAAGCCCGGCAGAGAAGCAGCCCGCGCGGGCAAATTCGATCTTTTCCGTTCAATCTATGGCGACCACATCGAAACAGATGCAGCACAGCATGCGCTTCAGGACTTGAAGGATACAGTAGTTGCTGCGGCAACGTGCTTGCTATGTTTTGAGCGAGACCCAGAAACTTGCCATCGAACAATTGTTGCACGTGAAGTAACCGATCAACTCGGCTTCAATATTTTCAACCTTTTTGCTGATGATCCAGAGCGCTATGTCCGTCACGCTGAAAAATTGCCGCGTTTCCATCCTAGTGAAAGCGTTACCGCGGCGTAGTGCCACACATGGGGAAACAGTTTGCTGCGCCGGGGTGACGCACTACGGCGATTTCAAACGGTTGTTTCCGGTTCGTTTTCGGCATTTGGGCGATGGGGCATCCTTTAAACGATGGGATTGGGTTGATTTCAAATATCGGCTACCAACAAGCGACCGCAGAAGTGAAAGCTGCCATGTGATGGAGGACTCCATTGTTGTAGATGGGTCAATGTCTGCAAGGGACCGTTCAGCATTCCTAGACCCACTTGTGTCAAATTCGGTCGAGGACGCAGCTGCAGAAGGCAAATCTCTGGCATTAATTCGGCCTAGGAATACCCGCTTTTATTACAAGGTCAAGGCAGATGCGGAGCTCGAAGCCGAGCGAAAAATCTATAAACAAGCTGCAAGCCAAGGCTCCTTTTTTGATAAACAGCTTGCAGCACTTGAACCAAGCCCTTTTGAATTTCGTTTCAAGTTTGAAGATGGCAGCGGCCCACATGATTACGCAAATGGTGATTGGGAGGCTCATGCCATGTTCTTCAATGGGCGAAAGCGTGAAAAATCGGACCAGGCGGTACTCGATTGGATGAGCACGACATTCAACGAACAATACGCAACCCGCGGAATGCTCTTCTGTGTCGGCAACATGGCTAAGCACCCGAAAACATGGCAACTTTTGGGAGTGCTGCGCGTGGATGACACGAGCCAAAGCGCTTTACAGTTTTGATTTAAGCTAAACTGTAAAAACCGCCAGTCTACACAAAATCACAAACCAATCATTTGTAAGCCCCCGCCGCGCATGGCGGGGGCTTTTTTGCGTTTAGGGGTCAAGCACTATACGGCGGTTCAAACTTCAACACACAAGCGCACGTAAACGAATAAATTACGAACACGGCCTTTAAATCTATGATTTTATTGCTGAAATGGTGCCCAGGAGAGGACTCGAACCTCCACGTCCATACAGACACTAGCACCTGAAGCTAGCGCGTCTACCAATTCCGCCACCTGGGCTTGGGCCAAAAGGTTAGCCATGGATTTTTCTGATACTGAGTGTTTGATACCCTGTCAACGCGATTTGGCATATACCGTGATCCGGGCCGGGCCAGACAGGGGCCTTGGGGCGATTTGTATCTTGCCGCCGCATGGGCCAACGCGTATCAAAAGGCACAGGTTCAAGACATAAGGTGTGCGACATGACGAAACTGGTGACGATTTTTGGCGGATCTGGATTTGTTGGCCGATATATCGCCCGGCGCATGGCCAAACAGGGATGGCGCGTGCGCGTCGCGGTGCGCCGCCCGAATGAAGCGCTTTTTGTGCGTCCTTATGGTGTTGTCGGTCAGGTTGAACCGATTTTCGCCAATATCCGCGATGATGCATCCGTTCAGGCCGCGATGGCCGGGGCCGATGCGGTTGTCAATTGCGTTGGGGTTTTGGCCCAACAGGGGCGCAACACGTTTGATGCGCTGCAACACCAAGGCGCGGCGCGGATTGCGCGATTGGCGGCACAGGCGGGCATTGCCAAATTGGTGCATATTTCGGCCATCGGCGCCGATCATAATGCCGAAAGCCACTATGCCAGATCCAAGGCCCAAGGCGAAGACGCCATGCGCGCGGCCTTTGGCGATGCCGTGATTTTGCGCCCTTCGGTCATTTTCGGGGCCGAAGATGAATTCTTTAACCGGTTTGCCGCCATGGCCCGCACCAGCCCGGTTTTGCCGGTGATCGGCGCGCGCACCAAATTCCAACCCGTTTATGTCGATGATGTGGCACAAGCGGCAGAAAAGGCGATTATTGGCGATGTGGCCCCCGGCATTTACGAATTGGGCGGGCCAGAACAATACAGTTTCCGTGACCTGATGAAGGTCATGTTGTCGGTGATCAAGCGCAACTGTGTGATGATCAACATCCCCTTTGGCCCGGCCTATTTAATGGCTTGGGGGTTTGATATGATGCAGGCAGCCACATTTGGCCTTATACGCAACCCGGCGCTGACGCGCGACCAGTGGCGCAACCTTAAACATGATAATGTGGTATCCGATGACGCGCAGGGTTTTGGCGCGCTTGGTATTACACCCACGGCCATGGGGCCGGTTTTGGGGGAATATCTATGGCCCTTCCGCCCCGATGGGCAATATGCTGACATCAAGGAAACCGCCCAACATCTGCGCAATCAACTATAGGCAATCGTCAACAAAATCACGCCCAAGATCACACGGTAAATCACATAGGGCGTGAAACTGATGCTGCGCAATAGCCGCATCATCAGGCTAAGCGCGCAAAGCGCCGCAATAAAGGCAAAACCTGCGGCAATCGCCCCATCACGGGCGGCGGCGATATTGGCGGTTGCGATGACTTCGGCGCTTAATAACGCAGCCGATGCGATGATGGTGGGAATGGACATCAACATGGCAATTTTTGCTGCATCATGGCGGGTATAGCCCAACATGCGCCCTGCGGTGATGGTGATGCCGGATCGTGATGTGCCGGGGATCAAGGCCCCCGCCTGCCACAGGCCCATGATCAATGCGT
>CAZPSB010000027.1:0-16739 GCA_964589025.1 uncultured Jannaschia sp.
AAGTCAGCTGCTCTATCCAGTTGAGCTAAGGGACCGCTGCGGCCTTTTTGCGGGTTTTATGCGTGGGGTTCAAGGGCCAAGCGCATGAAAGCGCAGTTTGGGTCGGCCTGATACCCAAAGATCGGCCCGCAATAGGCATATCCCAAAGATTCGTATAACCGGCGCGCGGCGTCATATCCTGGCAGATGTGCCGCCCCTGTTTCCAAAACAAGGGCAGATAAGCCTTGGGCGCGCGCGGTATCGGCCAGATATATCATCAATGCTTTGGCCAAACCGCGCCCGCGTGCGGAGGCCACAATATGCACCGATTTGACCTCGGCGGTGTGATCGGGCAAGGTTTTAAGCGCCCCGCAGCCTAAAACGCGCCCCCCTTCGAAAACACCCCATAGCCGGATACCCGGCGCGGCCAGCGCCCCGGCCTCAAGCGTGTGATTGCTTTGGTCGGGGGCGGCGCTTTGGCTATGGGCGAAATGGGCCGCAATCACCGGGCGCATGGCATCCGATAGGGGATCAGCCCGCCGAATATCGACCATTCAATGCGTCCATGCCCCACGGCGGTTGGTGGCAAAGTTTTCGCCATACCCGCCGGGGCGGATATTGGGTTTGCGGATTTTGGGTTCTAAAACCACGGCATCCAACCCATGGCGTTTGGCGTAATCTTTGGCCGCATCCAGTGTTTCAAAACTGAGGCGAACTTGGCTGTTGGTGTCGCCTGATGATGTCCAGCCCATCAATGGGTCAATTTCGCGCGGGCTGGCAGGGGTGAATTCCAACACCCAAAGCTGTGTCTTGGCCGTGCCCGATGACATGGCGGTTTTGGCGGGTTTGTAAATGCGTGCGCGCATGGGCCGATCCTGCAATTTGTTTGTGATCTTTTATCCGGCGCGGGTGGGGCTTGTCCATGGGTCAATTGTCAGGGGGTGTGTTTTATGGCATAGGGCTTGACCATCTCTCTATGATCCACAGATATGATGAAACACATGATTTCAAGGTTGGCTTGATGCATAACAATTCGCCCCAATCCATGCCCGTGACCGGCCTGTCGGTTGATGCAGCGCGCGCGCGTGGCAAACTTGAAGGCGGCAAAGCCTTTGTCATGCAAAGTGAATTTGAACCCGCCGGCGATCAACCCACCGCAATCGCGGAATTATCGGCGGGGATTCGCAGCCTTGAACAAGATCAGGTCTTGTTGGGCGCCACCGGCACCGGCAAGACATTCACCATGGCCAAAGTGATTGAACAAACCCAACGCCCGGCCATTATTTTGGCCCCCAATAAAACCTTAGCCGCGCAATTATATGGCGAATTCAAAGGGTTTTTCCCCGATAATGCAGTGGAATATTTCGTATCTTATTACGATTATTACCAACCCGAGGCCTATGTCGCGCGATCCGACACCTATATCGAAAAAGAATCCCAAATCAACGAACAGATTGACCGTATGCGCCATTCGGCCACGCGGGCGCTATTGGAACGCGATGATGTGATCATCGTGGCCTCGGTGTCGTGTATTTACGGCATCGGGTCGGTCGAAACCTATGGCGCGATGACCCAAGATTTATTCGCCGGGCAAGATTACGATCAACGCAAAATCATGGCCGATTTGGTGGCCCAACAATATCGCCGCAATGATCAGGCCTTTGGCCGTGGGTCGTTTCGCGTGCGCGGCGATAGTCTTGAAATCTGGCCCGCGCATTTGGAAGATCGCGCTTGGCGGCTTAGCTTTTTTGGCGAAGACCTTGAGGCCATCACCGAATTTGACCCGCTGACCGGGGCGAAAACGGATGTGTTTGAAAAAATCCGCATCTATGCCAATTCGCATTACGTCACGCCGCGCCCCACCATGCAGCAGGCCATCAAGGGCATTAAGGCCGAATTGCAACACCGCCTGGATCAATTGATTGCTGAGGGTAAATTGCTAGAGGCGCAGCGCCTGGAACAGCGCACCAAATTCGATATTGAAATGCTAGAGGCCACCGGCCTGTGCAACGGGATTGAGAATTATTCGCGGTATCTAACGGGCCGCGCGCCGGGCGAACCGCCGCCTACATTATTTGAATATATCCCCGATAATGCGATTGTCTTTGCCGATGAAAGCCATGTCAGCGTGCCGCAAATCGGCGGCATGTATCGTGGGGATTATCGGCGTAAATTCACACTGGCCGAACATGGGTTTCGCCTGCCATCATGCATGGATAACCGCCCGCTGAAATTTGAAGAATGGGATGCCATGCGCCCCCAATCGGTATTTGTATCTGCCACGCCTGCGAATTGGGAAATGGAACGCACAGGCGGCGTGTTCACCGAACAGGTGATCCGCCCCACGGGCCTTTTGGATCCGGTGGTCGAGGTGCGGCCTGTCACCACCCAAGTTGATGATTTATTGGATGAAATCCGCCAAACCGCCCAAAAAGGATATCGTGTTTTGGCCACGGTTTTAACCAAACGCATGGCCGAAGATTTAACCGAATATTTACACGAACAGGGCATTCGCGTGCGCTATATGCATTCTGATATTGACACGATCGAACGCATTGAAATTCTACGCGATCTGCGCCTTGGGGCGTTTGATGTGTTGGTGGGCATTAACCTGCTGCGCGAAGGGTTGGATATTCCCGAATGCGGGTTGGTGGCGATTTTGGATGCCGATAAAGAAGGGTTCTTGCGGTCTGAAACATCCTTGATTCAAACGATCGGGCGCGCGGCGCGCAACGCAGATGGCAAGGTCATCATGTATGCCGATAAAATCACCGGGTCGATGCAGCGCGCCATGCATGAAACCGACCGCAGGCGGGCCAAACAAATGGCCTATAATGATAAACACGGCATTACGCCGGCCACCGTCAAAAAGAATGTCGATGATGTTTTGGCCGGTTTGTATCAAGGCGATACCGATATGTCGCGCGTCACCGCCAAGGTCGATCAACCTTTGGTTGGGTCGAATTTGCAGGCCCATCTGGATGGGCTGCGCGATCAAATGCGCAAGGCGGCTGAAAATCTGGAATTTGAAGAGGCCGCCCGCCTGCGCGATGAGGTCAAGCGTTTGGAAAGCGTGGAATTAACCATCGCCGATGATCCACTGGCCCGCCAATCGGCCGTCGAGGCCGCATCTGAGGCCGCCACCAAAACCAAGGGCCGATCCACCGCAGGCCGACCGGGGCAAAGGGGCGGGGTTAAACGGCGGGGGCGTTGACGGATTGTAAAAAAACATCAGGAAATCAGGCGGCAATTCCGAATTTCGTGATGCGCCTATTTATGTACTATCGCGGATATCAAGTATTCGCAGAGGGTTGGTAAATGCCGACAATATTCCAAGACACCCCTTTTAAGTTCAGTGATTATTTAGAAGAGCTTGGCCGTGATGCGCGTCGGCTTAACACACCCCTGTATGATCATTGGGTAAAAGTATACGATCGGCTTTCTGAAATCAGAAACGACCATCAGCGGGCTCGTAGTGGACACTTGGACGCCAATATCGATCTCATCCTTCGGTGTCTCGAAAATGAGCAAGCAGAATGGTTCAAACAGGCTGGAAAAATCCGGGGCGGAGGGGCTTTATTCCTTCAAGAATTTTTATCCCGAAGCTGGATACTCAGTAGTTACGAAGTGTTGCGAGCAACCCCTTCAAAAGTCATCTGTGAACATAACAAAGACCCCATTCAAGAGCCGTTCATTGAAGGCTTCTGTTGCAGACTGTGTAAGTTAAAGAAGGATTTTGCCCTCATTCGAATGCCGCTGGCAAAATTTGAGCCTGCGAATTTCAATCGGAAGGATCAGGAGCCTCTTCAGGTTGCATCACACGATCATAAAACCAATAAGATCGTCAAAACGAATTACCCCGGACACGGCGCATACCATCCGCCAATGGCAACAGATCAAGAGAGTGGGAGCATTGGGTGGTCTGTCTATGTGAAGAAAGACCGCTCAGCGCGCATGGTGTCGAGACGAGACTTATCTGATGCGTTCCTGGCCCTTATTCCTTAATGGGGATGAAAACCAATATGGTCTGTGAAGTGCCAGAGACGATCCGCCAGAATAGCGCCCGCGCGGCTGTGTTAAGAAGTGTTGGGCATTGTGGCCCTTTGGGTGACAGACTTTTTATCTCAACCCCTGTCCGGCCCTGCGCTTGATCGAAAGGCTATCAAAGCCCGGCAAGACGAACAGAATATAATGTAGGACGCTGCGCTTCTTCTTTCATCTGTTTTGGCTTTGGTCACTTTCAAGAGCCTCCGGCGAGAGTTGTATTGGCCAAGATGAAGGGGGGTGGGAATAGGATTTTCGTTTGGTGAAGCCTTTGAAGGATAAAAGAGAGGGCTGTTGCCCCCTCTAGGTTTGCTGATCAGGCCCATAATTAACTGCCCGATCTTATTTTGTCTGCGGCCTGATCCGCGCTAAGGGTGCGGAAAACAAGCACCCGCCGGTCGGGTGCTTGTTGATTCTACCCTAACTACACCCGCTGGTGGCGCCGCATGTGTTGCATTTCATGCAGGTGCCATTGCGCACCAATGTGTAATTGCCGCATTCGCCGCAGGCTTCGCCCTCATATCCTTGCATCTTGGCCTTGGTGCGGGCATCGACGCTGGTTTTGGGGGCAAGGGCGGTTTCGGCCACCGATGCGATAATGCGTTCGGCCTGTGTGGGCGTGCCGGTTTTGGCATCGGGCACCAATGTTTCCAGGCTGACCACCGGGTCAATGCGACCATTTAGAATTAACAATTCTTGGGGCATCCGTTTGCGGTGGAACCCGGGCGAGGCGATTTTTTTCAAAACCTCAACCGGGGATGATGCGCGGCTATCGGGTAGGTCGGTGAAATTGCGCACGCCTTCCTCGGCCCCGCGGCCCAGATCATCGAAACTGGTGCCTTCGGGGGCAACATGGGCCAGATCTGTTCGATCAAGGTAACTGACGGCCAATTCGCGGAAAATATAATCCAGAATGGATGTCGCGTTTTTGATCGAATCATTGCCCTGCACCATGCCCGAGGGTTCGAATTTGGTAAAGGTAAAGGCATCGACGAATTCTTCGAGTGGCACACCATATTGCAGGCCCATGGAAATGGCGATGGCGAAATTATTCATCATCGCGCGGAACCCGGCGCCTTCTTTGTGCATATCAATAAAAATTTCGCCCAAAGCCCCGTCATTATATTCGCCGGTGCGCAAATAGACCTTGTGGCCGCCGACAATCGCCTTTTGGGTATACCCCTTGCGCCGTTCCGGCAGTTTTTCACGATGGGCTTTGATGACCTCTTTCACGATGATTTTTTCAACGATTTTTTCGGCCATAACGGTGGCTTTTTCATGCTGTGTGCCGGTTTCTAAAATATCGGCCGCGTCATCATCATCTTCGACCAAAGCCGCCGCCAAAGGTTGCGATAATTTCGACCCATCACGATAAAGCGCATTGGCCTTGACCCCCAAAGACCATGACAATTCATAGGCCTTTTGGCATTGCTCAATCGTGGCCGAATTGGGCATGTTGATGGTTTTCGAAATCGCGCCCGAAATAAACGATTGCGCGGCGGCCATCATATGAATGTGGCTTTGCGCGCTTAGATACCGTTTGCCCTTTTTGCCGCATGGGTTGGCGCAATCAAAGACCGGGTAATGGTCGGGTTTCAGATGGGGCGCGCCCTCTAAGGTCATGGTGCCGCAAACATGATCATTGGCGGCCTCAATCTGTGCCTTGGTAAAGCCCAGATGGCGCAGCATATCAAATGTTGGATCATTCAATTTTTCGGCAGGAATGCCCAAGGTTTTGGTGCAGAATTCTTCGCCCAAGGTCCATTGGTTGAACACAAAACGTATATCAAAGGCAGAAGGCAGGGCGGTTTCCACCTTATCAAGTTCGGCTTTGCCAAAGCCATGCCCAACCAAGGCGGTATGGGTTATGCCGGGGGCATCTTTCAATGTGCCATGGCCAACGGCATAAGATACGATATCGCGGCGTTGATCGGCGCTATAGCCCAAAATTTCAAGGGCGGCGGGAACCGATTGATTGATGATTTTGAAATACCCGCCCCCGGCCAGTTTCTTGAATTTCACAAGCGCGAAATCAGGTTCAATCCCGGTTGTGTCGCAATCCATCACCAAACCGATGGTGCCGGTTGGCGCAATCACTGTGGCCTGCGCGTTGCGGTATCCGTGGGCCTCGCCCAAGGCGACGGCCTGATCCCAGGCCTCGGTTGCCAAAGCGACCAAGGTTTGATCGGGGCAATTTGCGTGATCCAGGGCCACAGGCGCGACATTCACATCTTCATACCCGTCTGTATTGCCATGCGCCGCATTGCGGTGATTGCGCATGACCCGCAGCATGTGGTCACGGTTTTTGGCATAGCCAGCAAATGGCCCCAGTTCCGATGCAATTTCGGCAGATGTCGCATAGGATACGCCTGTCATGATTGCGGTCAATGCACCACATAATGCGCGGCCTTCGTCGGAATCATAGCCATAGCCCATATTCATCAACAGCCCGCCAATATTGGCATAGCCAAGCCCAAGCGTGCGGAATTCATAGGATTGTTGCGCAATTTGCCGCGATGGGAATTGTGCCATCGTGACCGAAATTTCCAAGCTTAGCGTCCATAGACGCGTGGCATGCATATAGGCGGCGGCATCAAATTTGCCATTTGCATAGAATTGCAACAAATTCATCGAGGCCAGATTGCAGGCCGTATCATCCAAAAACATATATTCTGAGCAAGGGTTTGACCCACGGATCGGCCCATCTTCGGGGCAGGTATGCCAGGCATTGACAGTATCGTGAAACTGAATGCCAGGATCGGCACAAGCCCAGGCCGCATGGCCGACCTTATCCCATAAATCGCGCGCTTTGATGGTTTTCATCACGCTGCCATCCACACGGTTGGTCAGATGCCAATCGGCGTCATCTTTGACGGCTTTCAAAAAGGCATCGGTCACACGGATGGAATTGTTTGAATTTTGGCCTGATACGCTGGCATAGGCTTCGCTATCCCAATCGGTGTCATAGGTGGGAAATTCGATGCTGGTATGGCCTTGGCGGGCATAATCCAGCACCCGTTTGATATAGGTTTCGGGAATGGCCGATTTTTTCGCCGCGCGAATGGCCGATTTCAAGGCGGTATTTGCCGCAGGATCAACGGCTTTTTCAAGGCTGCCATCCCATGCGCGGATTGCCTCAAAAATGGCATTCAGCATTTTTTCATGCATTTTCGACCCGGCCACGATCGAGGCAACTTTTTGTTCTTCAATCACCTTCCATTCGATGAATTCTTCGATATCGGGGTGATCGGCATCCACAATCACCATCTTGGCCGCGCGCCGTGTGGTGCCGCCTGATTTAATCGCGCCCGCCGCGCGATCCCCGATTTTCAAAAACCCCATCAGGCCGGATGATTGCCCGCCCCCCGATAGGTTTTCACCCGCGCCCCGCAGAGCCGAAAAATTGGTGCCGGTGCCCGATCCGTATTTGAACAAGCGGGCCTCACGTACCCAAAGATCCATGATGCCGCCTTCATTCACCAGATCATCTGCCACCGATTGAATGAAACACGCATGCGGTTGGGGGTGTTCATAGGCGCTGGCCGATTTCGTCAACTTGCCGGTTTTGAAATCCACATAGAAATGGCCCTGGCTTGGCCCATCAATGCCATAGGCCCAATGCAGGCCGGTATTGAACCATTGCGGCGAATTGGGCGCGGCCATTTGGCGGGCCAACATCATTTGCATTTCGTCAAAATAGGCTTGGGCGTCGTCTTCGGTGGTGAAATAGCCACCTTTCCAGCCCCAATAGGCCCAAGCGCCCGCCAGACGGCGAAATACCTGCCGGGCGGTGGTTTCACCGCCATAGCGTTTATCTTTGGGCAAATCGGCCAAGGCCTTTTCATCGGCCACATGGCGCCACAAAAACGCGGGAACGTCTTTTTCCTTAACGGGTTTCAGGCGCGCGGGCACGCCGGCCTTGCGAAAATATTTCTGGGCCAGAACGTCGGATGCGACTTGGCTCCAACTGGTGGGCACCTCTAGGCCTTCCAGTTTGAAAACCACGCCCCCATCTGGATTGCGAATTTCAGATGTTGTTGTTGTAAAGTCCAAACCTGCCAAAGCATCTGTGCCGGCTTTGGTAAATTTCCGATCAATTTTCATTGGCCCCGCCTTGTGTTCGTATATTGCCCCATATCGCGGTTGGTGCGGATATATAAAATCGCACCCGATCACCACGTATAAGGGAACACCAAACCATATCATTTCGGTCTAGTATTCTGATTGAATTGAATTTATCTGTTTGGCCTAAAGCGCGCTACATTTTGTGTTGGCATCATCAAGCACACACAACATGGCGCAAAATCACCGGTTTGGTCAACGGGAAAAGCGGCCAAAATTTTATAAATTTTCACCAAAAATGGCTGGTATTTGTTTTCGTTGCATTTTTCATGCCAAGTCAGATTATGCGTTGGGTTTGGGGCCATCGGGCGCGGCTTTTGTGCAACAATCCCTTTGCTGGTGCGGTTTGGTTGTGACAGGCAATACCTTGCCAAGGCGCAGCCCTGCACGCGCAGATTAGGATAAATTTATCGGTAAAATTGCAATGGTCGGGGCGGCGAGATTCGAACTCACGACCTTCTGTACCCAAAACAGACGCGCTACCAGGCTGCGCTACGCCCCGACTGGATGTTCATCTAACGCCCGAAGGCGCGATTGAAAACCCCCAATTTTCATTCTTGTGCGCAGGGCCACGCGGCTTGGTCTTGATTTATGGCCGGATGGCGCAATTCAGACCCGATATTCAGGCCCAAATCATCCACCAGGCCCGCGTTGATTTCCAAAACATATTTGATGGCATCGCCGCCAGAAATGGGCGTGCGATCAAGGGGAATGGCGTTTTCATGGATATGGCGCACCGTGCCGGTTTCATCGGCAAAGATCATATCAAGGGGAATCAGTGTGTTTTCCATCCAGAAAGAGACCGGTTGCGGGCGGTCATACACAAATAGCATCCCCTGAAATTGCGGCATATATGCGACATGCATCAACCCTTGGCTGCGGGTTTGGGGGGTGTCGACCACATCAACCCGAAACCGCACATGGCCCCAATCGCCACGCAATTCGACCCGGCCCTCATTGCAGGCGGCCAAGGCGGGCATTGCCCCGATGGTGCCCAAACCGGCGCAGATGACACATAATGCTTTGATGATTTGGTTCATTCTGATCCTCTTTGCGTATTCTAAGGCGTTATAGCCGTTTTCGCCAGCCGACCCCATAGGCAATATCAACGCCTGTCATGGGTTCAGGCGGCGTATCTGCCATGGGTCATCGGGCGTGGCGCGGCGCCATTGAAACCGGTCATGCAGGCGAAAGGCCCCATCGGCCCAGAATTCGATTTCAACCGGGGTGATTCGAAACCCGCCCCAAAAGGGGGGTCTTTGCGGGTCGGTGCCTTTTTGCATTGTAATGCGTGCGACATCGGCCATGAGTTTTGCCCGGCTTTCCAAGGGCTGCGATTGCGCCGAGGCCCATGCCCCAAGCCGCGATTTCAACGATCGTGATTTGTAATACGCATCGGCCTGCGCCCCGTTTTCGCGTGTCACATGCCCGCGCACCCGTATCTGACGGCGCAATGATTTCCAGTGCATGACAAAAGCGGCTTGGTGGGATTGGTCAATTTCCTGGGCCTTTTGGCTTTGGTAATTGGTGTAGAACACAAACGCCCCTTGGCCGCCGCCATGGGTTTCGATGTCTTTCAACAACACCATGCGCGCATTGGGCATGCCGGTTGCATCAACTGTGGATAGGGCGATGGCATTGGGGTCATTGGGTTCGGTGGTTTTGGCCTCGGCCAACCAAGATTGGGTGATGATAAACGGATCATCGCCTGCAAAAATTCCGTCTTGATCGGTCATGGTTGGTATCCTGTCATAGTGTTTCAAGGTATTTTTAAGGCTTTGGATCAGAATTGCCACTGTTTGCCTTGTGCATGGCTTGAAGCGTCTTGCGCAATCGCCTAAAGCAATAGAATATCAAGATCGCAGTGGAAGGCGAGGGGACAATATGGCGCTGATGCAAGGGAAACGCGGCCTGATCATGGGATTGGCCAATGATAAATCAATCGCATGGGGCATTGCCAAGGCGTTGGCCGCAGAAGGGGCCGAATTGGCTTTTTCCTATCAGGGTGAACAATTGTTGAAACGGGTTCAACCCTTGGCCAATGAATTGGGCAGCAATCTTGTGATCCCATGTGATGTGGGCAATGCCGATAGTTTGGATGCGTTATTTGCCAAACTTGAATCCGAATGGGGCAGCCTTGATTTCGTGGTGCACGCAATCGGGTTTTCCGATAAATCCGAATTGCGCGGGCGCTATGTTGATACCTCGGCTGGGAATTTCGCCATGACGATGGATATTTCGGTCTATTCCTTTACGGCGGTGTGTCAACGTGCCGAAAAGATGATGCCAAATGGCGGCAGCCTATTGACCCTGACATATTACGGGGCCGAAAAGGTCATGCCGCATTACAATGTCATGGGGGTGGCCAAGGCCGCGCTTGAAACATCGGTCAAATATCTGGCCGAAGATCTGGGCCGTGATCGTATCCGCGTCAATGCCATTAGTGCAGGCACGATTAAAACATTGGCTGCCTCGGGTATTGGCGATTTCCGTTATATTATGAAATGGAATGAATATAACGCGCCGCTGCGCCGCACCGTGACCCAAGACGAAGTTGGGCAATCCGCGCTTTATCTTTTGTCGGATATGTCACAAGCCGTCACAGGTGAGGTCTTGCATGTCGATGCCGGGTATCATGTGATTGGCATGAAAAACCCCGAAGCCCCAGATTTGAATCTTGAACGCAAAGGGGGCGGTGAATGATCACGCCTTTGCCGCATGAAAAGGGGTTTCATGTTTCATGGGATCAATTGCACCGTGATGCACGCGCATTGGCGTGGCGGCTGGATAAACGCGGACCCGGCGAACAGGGCGCGTGGAAGGGCGTTGTTGCCATCACGCGCGGCGGCATGGCACCTGCGATGATCATTGCGCGTGAATTGGATATTCGCACCGTTGATACCATCAGCATCAAATCCTATCACAAACAGTCACAAGCCGAGGTCAAAGTGCTCAATACTCCGGATGCCGATTTGATGGGTGATGGCCAAGGCATTTTGGTGATTGATGATCTGGCCGATAGTGGCCGCACGATTGAGGTCGTGCGTGATCTTTACCCAAAGGCCCATTTTGCCACCATCTATGCCAAACCCAAAGGCGAACCGATGGTCGATACCTTTGTCACCGGGGTAAGCCAAGACACTTGGATCTTTTTCCCATGGGATATGGCGTTGCAATATGTCGAACCATATCGCGGATCCGATTGATATCGCCTTGCTCGCCCGACAGATTGGGTAAATTGATCTGGTTTATGCATAGCGTTTTGTCACCGGTGTTTGGGTCATTCGCAGCGTAATGCCTGTAGCTGCCTGTTGTATCTTAGCCTCGACGCGATTGCAAAAGCTGTAGGTTGGGCCATAGTGTCATTCATTCATATATCAGAGGCCCTAAATGAATATTCTAATCACAGGAAGTGCCGGGTTTATTGGGTTTCACCTTGCGAAATTGTTATTGCGCGAAGGTTTCATCGTGCATGGGTTTGACGCCATGACGGATTATTATGACGTCACCTTGAAACAACGGCGTCACCAGGCGTTGCTGCAACACCCGAATTTCACCGCGACACAGGGCATGTTAGAAGATGCGGATTTGTTTGATCGCGTGGGTGATCAGGCCCGGCCTGATGTGATTGTCCATCTGGCTGCGCAGGCCGGGGTGCGGTATAGTTTGGAAAACCCGCGCGCCTATATCGACACCAATATTGTCGGCAGTTTCAATGTCTTGGAAACCGCGCGGCGGTTGCAGGTGAAACATTTGATGATGGCCTCAACCAGTTCGGTATATGGCGCGAATGACCAAATGCCATTTGCAGAAACCGATAAGGCGGATACGCAGTTAACCATTTATGCGGCCACCAAAAAGGCCAATGAAAGCATGGGCCATTCTTATGCGCATCTGTGGAATTTACCGATCACCATGTTTCGGTTTTTTACTGTTTACGGGCCATGGGGGCGGCCTGATTTGGCGCTTTATAAATTTGTCCATGCGATTTTGGAAAACCGCCCAATTGATATTTACAATCACGGCGATATGTATCGCGATTTCACTTATGTAGATGATTTGGTGCGCGCTATCCGTTTGTTGATGGATGTGATCCCCCAACGCCCTGATCTTGGCGCGGATATTCCCCCATGGGATAGTTTGTCACCTGTCGCGCCCTATCGTGTTGTTAATATCGGCAATTCCGACAAGGTCCGCCTGTTGGATTTTATTGATGCGATTGAAGATGCCTTGGGCAAAAAGGCCATTCGCAATTACATGGATATGCAAAAAGGCGATGTGCCGGCCACATGGGCCGATGCCACCGCATTGCATGAATTGACCGGATACCGCCCGCAAACCGATGTCAAACAAGGCATCGGGGAATTTGTGGCGTGGTTTCGGGATTATTATGGCGTATAGATCATTGGCAAAGCCCCGGTTTTGCCCCGCCGCCCTGTGGCGTATTGTGCCCTTTATGCCTTAGAAATTGCGATCAAATGATATGGTGCCTATGAATTGGCCTTCGGGTTGGTTTTCAAATTCTTCGCTTAGGTAGGTCATGCCGTAAAATAACCTTGCAGCGGGGAAATGGTAACTTAACCCCGCCCTTGCGCGACCCCGGATTTGTTCATGCCTTGGCCCGCGATTTTCGGGAAAGAACACCGATGTTTCAACATAGGCAATATCGGCCCCGAACATGCCTGACCAACCTTGGGCGGTTCTGGGTGGGATGGCCTCAACCCGGCTGCCGCTGATGGGGTCACGGGTGGACAGGCCACCGGTTTGGGCCGCGCCAAATGTTACATCTGCGCCCACACGCACCAAGGTTTCAACCCCGGCCTGCAATTCGAAAAACGGCCTAAGCGTTCCCGATTGCAGTTGTAATTCATGTCCGGCTTCGATGGTAAGGCCCAGATAAAGCCCGCTATCGACTTGGCGCTGCGCCAATGTCAGGGGCGCCAGGCCAAATAGATCATGCAAACTGTTATGCAGGTTCAAAACGCCGCTATCTGGCCCCGTCCAGGCCAGATCGGCCCCGGCGGATATATCCCACCCATTGCGCGTTTGGTAATGCGTATGCAGGCCCGCCCATAATGTGCCGGCATATAAACGATCATTCGGGTTTGACCCGTCATTGCGGCTGGGTGCGCGTGTATCTATGCGGTGGCGAAATTCCAACACCCGCCCTGCATTTTGGGGCAATTGCCCTTGCCATTCGGGGCCGCGGAAAAAACTTATCCCCATACCGCCTGAATGCCACCGGTCATAAAGATTGGGCGGAATAACCAGCGTGTCATTGTTCCAATGCGAGGCATGGCCAAGATATCTTGTCAATGCGGGCGATTGTGTAGGATCGTATATTTGGCCCAATGGCGCATTTTGGGCGGTGGCGTTTTGCGCCACGCCCATCAAAGACCATGCGATTATGGCGATGTATAATAAAGGCCGTATATTCATGCGCCATTTCCTTAGACCTAATCAAACATAGTTTGATCTGATCTATTTGGCAAAACTTAAATAAAGCGCGCAAAATGGCGGCCTGAAAATTCAAATTGATCCTCGTGATTATGGGATGGGTGATCTATCTTGTTGTTTGGGGCGTGATGGCCCTATTTTTATGGCGGATCTATAATAGATATAGTAGGGTAGGGCATGTCGAACCGGATGCATTTGGTCAAACTTTGTGTAGGCGCCAGCGCGGTTGATGATTTGATCGCTTGGCAAAACAGCCCGCGCGCCAAGGGGCCGGGCGGTTTGCCATGGCATGTCACACGCATGTGGCCCAAAAAAGCAACCGAACTTTTGAACGGTGGGTCGCTTTATTGGGTGTTCAAGGGGATGATTTTATGCCGCCAACCCATTGCCGATTTGGTTGAGGTTGACCATGGCGATGGGGTGACGCGTTGTGGTATTGTGTTACACCCAACAATCACGCAGGTCACGCCAATGCCCAAACGCCCTTTTCAAGGGTGGCGGTATCTAAAACCCCATGATGCGCCGCGTGATATGTGCCAAACCGCGCCCAATGACGATCACCTGCCCCCAGAACTTGAGGCAACTTTATCAGAAATTGGCGTAATATGAGATATTGCCGGGGGCTATGCGCCGATGGCGGCTTGTAATGCGCCTAAGGCTTGGGTTTGCGCCGCGCCCCAATGCGCCTTGTCCGATTTGAACAGCGTTGCCTGTGATTGCAAAATCACCCCATCGCCCAAAATTTTAAGGTGATTGGCCCGCAGCGTTTGCCCGGTGGATGTAATATCGGCGATCATATCTGCCGTGCCATGGGCCACCGTGCCTTCAGTCGCGCCTTGGCTATCGACCAATTGATAATCGGCCACGCCCGCAGCGCGCATGAAATCGCGAACCAAGCGGTGATATTTGGTGGCAATGCGCAAACGCATACCATGTTTGGCCCGAAACCGTGCGGCGATATCATCCAGATCATCCAATGTTTCTGCATCCACCCAAGATGCGGGAACCGACAACACCAAATCGGCATGGCCAAACCCCATTGGCGCGATTTCTGTGACGGTATTGGTCCAATCGGGGATGCGGTCTTGCACCAGATCATTGCCGGTCACGCCCATATGAATACGCCCCGCGGCCAGTTCGCGCGGGATTTCACCCGCACTTAGCAACATGATCGTCACGCCTTTCATATCAATGGCGGCGGCATATTCGCGGTCGGTCCCGGTGCGTTTGATCGCAACACCGCGATCGGCAAACCAGGCAAATGTTTTTTCCATTAACCGCCCTTTTGAGGGCACCCCCAAACGCAAGTTCATGCCATGCCCCCCGTCTGTTCAAGCGCCAAGGCCAATTCGGGCCGTATAACGCCCCCCACCGCCGGCAATGCGCGCCCTGCGCCTAACACACGGGTCAATGCATCATAGCGCCCACCCGATGCGATGGGCGGCAGGTTTGGGTTGCCTTTGGCCAGAAACCCAAACACAAACCCATCGTAATATTCCATGGAACTGCGCCCAAAACCGCCGTCAAATTGAACTTGCGAAATATCAACCCCCGCAGATTTCATCGCATCCACACGGGCCGTAAAGGTTTCAACCGCAGGTGCCAGATGGGGCAGGGCGTCTATGAATGTGGTCAAATGCTGTGCCGCCCCATCCAAAGATGTGGTTAGATTTAACAAATGCGCCATGGCCGTGGCCTGGGTTGAATTTAAGGGTGTCTCGCGGGATTCTGCGGCCAAATCGGCAAGCCGCATTTTGATGTCGTCTTGGCCCCGCAGGCCGATATTGGGCCCGGTTTGCACATTTGTTAGATCGCGTCGCGTGACGGGGTTTTGCATCTTATCCAATAGCGCGCCAAACCTTTGGGGTCGCCAAATATGACGATAAAGTCGCCCCTTGCGCAGATCAGATACCGACAAAGACGCAATGGCCGCCCTGACCAACCCAATGTCGCCGATCACCGGGCGCAACCCTAAGGGCGCCAAAACGCGGCAAAACAATGAAAACACGGTTGAATCGGCCTGCACCGGGTTGGTTTTATCAAACAGTTCAAACCCCACTTGCAAATATTCATTGGGCCGGTTCATGCCGATGGGTTGTTTGCGAAACACATCGCCCAGATAGGCATAGGTTGCAGGGGCGGCGCCGTCACGCATATGCATTTGCACCACCGGCACCGTGAAATCGGGGCGCAACATCATTTCACCGCGATCTGGATCATAGGTGATATAGGCGCGGGTGCGTATATCTTCGCCGTATAAATCCAACAAGGTTTCGGCAGGCAATAACATATCGGTTTCCACAGGCGCGGCACCGGCCTTGATGAAATCGGCCAGAAAGGTTTTGGCCTTTGCGCGAATTTGGGCCTTGGTCGTCATGTGTGCCGATCCAATATTGCCCTGACCTGCGCCACCAGATCGGCGCGCGGGGCCTCAATTTGGGCGGGTTGGCTTTTCCATTCTTCTAATGTGGCCTCAGCCGCCAGTTTGGCCCCAAGGATCAGGTCTTTGATCTGCACGACGCCGCGCGCGGCCTCATCCGAGCCTTGAATAATGGCCACCGGGCTATGGCGTTTATCGGCGTATTTCAATTGGTTGCCAAAGTTTTTGGGATTGCCCAAATACACCTCGGCGCGGATGCCTGCGGCGCGCAATTCGGCGACCATGGTTTGATAATCGGCCATCCGGTCGCGATCCATCACGGTGACAACAACGGGGCCTTGCGCAATTGCTTCGATCCGCCCCTTGGCGTGCAGGGCCGCCAACAACCGGTCCACGCCGATGGAAATCCCGGTTGCCGGCACTTCCTGACCGGTAAAGCGTTTGACCAGATCGTCATACCGCCCCCCGCCTGCGACCGACCCGAAATTGCGGGTGCGCCCCTTTTCATCCTGAATGTCAAAGGTCAGTTCGGCCTCGTAAACGGGACCGGTGTAGTAACCAAGGCCGCGCACGACGGACGGATCAATGACAATGCGGTCAGGGCCGTAACCTTGGGCCGCGAGGAGATCGGCGGGGAGGTACACACCTACTCGCCGGCCTATACGGAGGCCGATCTGCGGCGGATCATCGCGATCTCGGACCATGTCGTGTTCAACTCGTTCGAGCAATGGGAGCGTTTTCGCCCCATCATCGAGTC
>CAZPSB010000028.1:0-5411 GCA_964589025.1 uncultured Jannaschia sp.
AATACGGCCATTTTATCGCCCACAGGCGGGTCAATCGGCATTGGGTTTGCCATGTCATCGGCGGTTGTGACCGATGTGGTGGATCAATTGCGCGATTTTGGTGAAACGCGCCGCGGCTGGTTGGGTGTTGTTATCCAAGACCTAGATGATGATCTAGCCGCAGGTTTAGGCCTTGGGTCAACCGCTGGTGCATTAGTCAATGATGTCCCCCCCGGCCCGGCATCGGATGCGGGCATTTTGACGGGCGATGTGATTTTGACCTTTGACGGGACCCCAATCGAAGACACAAGGCAACTTGTGCGCATCGTAGGCGAAAGCGCCGTTGGCGATCGGGTGTCGGTGGGTGTTTTTCGTGATGGGGCGCGGCGTGATCTGATGGTGACATTGGGCCGTCGTGAAACATCGCAGCCCGCCGCACGCGACAATGGGCAGACGGCCCCGGCCGCGCCTTCAAACGCCGAAATTCTAGGCCTTGATGTGACGCCGCTAACCAATGAATTGCGCCAAAGATTGAATGCCCAAAACCTTCAATCCGGCCTAGCAATCCAAGCTGTTGACCCCAATAGTGACGCCGCCCAAAAAGGCATTTTGCCGGGCGATATTATTGTCGAAGCCGCGCAGATATCCGTAACCAGCATTCAGGATTTGACCGATCAAATCGCCGCCGCCCGCGCGGCGGGGCAACGGTCAATCTTGTTTTTGATCCACCGGGGCGGATCGCCGCGTTTTGTGGCGCTGTCCTTACAATAAAGATCAGGGCCGGTTCGCCGGCCCTTTTTAATATCGGCGCGGGCCTTTTTCGCCTTGATCCGGCGTTCAATCGCCGCGCGGCCCGGTTGGGTTGCAATGCGGCGCTTGGGGGCCACTAGGGCCTGACGGATCAAATCCACCAAACGGGCTTGGGCAATATCGCGGTTGCGGGCCTGGCTGCGTGTATCGGTGATTTCAAGAATAAGGGCGCCGTCTTTTGTCCATCTGCGCCCGGCGATACGTTTCAGCCGCGCCTTAACCACCGGGGTCAATGCGGGTGATCGCGCGGCCTCGAACCGCAATTGCACGGCGGTGGCGGTTTTGTTTACATTCTGCCCACCCGGGCCAGGGGCCCGGATAAAGGTTTCGGTCAGTTCCCAATCATGGATCATAATCTGATCTGTAATATATAAACCCATCATCTTGCCTATATGATCCGCACCAAAAAGGGCCGCACAACGCGCGACCCTTTCGAGAATTCAGGAGATGGGATCGGTTAGGTTTCCCATCTTGGGAAAAACAAGCCCAAGGGCTGCCTTAGGATTGTACCCCCCAAGCTGTCCCGATACGTTTCTCCAATACCTCTTTAGACACTGGATCACCTCCTTTCATATGATTTCTATTGCCTTAATCGTGCCATATATTTCGCAAATGTCAAAACAAATTACGCCGCCCCGGCCAATAATTTCCGCGTGATCAGGCGAAACGGGATCAACGCAATCACCGCCAACGATAGTTTCACCCCCCAATCGGCCACCGCCAAAGACACCCAATAGGGCGCAACCGGCCCCATGCCCAATAAAGGCAGGGCTTCATTCGCCCAAGATACATCATTGCCCGGTTCAACCCAGATCAAAGCCGCCGAAAACGCGATGGTGAAAAACAACGCGGTATCCACGCTTGACCCTATGACCGTCGACACCACAGGCGCCTGCCACCAGCCGCGATGGCGCATCCGGTCAAAAATCACAACATCCAATAATTGCGCCGTTAAAAATGCCAATCCTGATCCAATTGCAATGCGCCATGTCACCAATGGCCCAAATTCGCCCATGATCTGCGTGCCAATCAAAGAACAGGCCACACCGACTATAAAGCCAACAAAAACAACGCGCCGCGCCGCAGATGGCCCATAAACCCGGTTCATAATATCGGTGACCAAAAATGCCAACGGATAGGTAAAGGCCCCCCAAGTCAACCATTGCCCAAACAAAAATTGCACAAGGATATTTGAGCCCAAAACAATGGCCGCCATCGCTAAAATACCGGGCAAAGCCGTCTTTGTAATCATTTTATCACCCATCCATTCCCTATATTCAAATGCCCAATAGGCGATCATAGACCATTAGGCAAGAACCCGCGCCAAGGCCTGCGCGACATACGCGGTGGCATCAGGTGTCAGCCCGGCCATATTCATGCGCCCATCGCCAATCATATAGATGCCGTAATCTTGGCGCAGATGTTCAACCTGTGCGGGGCTGGCCCCGATCAGGGAAAACATGCCTTTATGTGTGGCCAAAAACCCAAATCTGTCTGATCCGGTTTCAGCGCGCAAAGCATCGACCAAACCTTGGCGATTTTGGATGATCCGGATGCGCATATGATCAAGTTCTTGCTGCCACAGGTCGCGTAAATCGGGGCTGTTTAGAATGGTTTGCACAATCCGCGTGCCATGATCGGGTGGAAACGCATAGCTTTGCCGGTTAAGCGCGGCCAAAATCCCCGCTGCGGTATCGCGTGGCTGGCCGGGTTGGGTGATGGCAAAAATCACGCCCACACGATCACGGTAAAGGCCGAAATTTTTGGAACAACTGACCGCCAATAAGGTTTCCGGCAGGGCCTGCACCATTAAACGCGTGCCGGCGGCATCGGCCCCAATCCCATCACCAAACCCCAAATAGGCCATATCAATAAAGGGAATTGCGCCTTTTTGATGCAAAATATCGGCGATATCGGCCCAATCTTGTAGGGTCAGGTCAACGCCGCTTGGGTTATGGCAACACGCATGTAAGATGACCACATCACCCCTTTGCACCCCGCCCAGATCGGCCTGCATACCGTCACGATCCAAGCCCCCGGTTTGGGCATCGTAATAGCGATAGGTTTGGCTTTGCAGGCCCAGATGGGCAATGATCGCGGCATGGTTTGGCCAGGTTGGCGTCGAAACCCAAATCCGCGCGCCGGGTGTATGGCGTTGGATCAATTCAAGCCCCTGCCGAATGGCCCCAGATGCGCCCGGCGTGGCGCAACCGGCCACCCGATCTGCGGGGATATCATCACCCAAAACCAAATCATGCATGGCACCCAAAAATGCCGGATCGCCACTTAGGCTAAGGTAGCTTTTGCTATCTTGGGTTTCCCAGATACGATATTCGGCATCTTTGACGGCGGCCATCACGGGCGTTTTGCCGTCGGGTGTACGATAAACGCCCACGCCCAAATCCACTTTGTCGGTGCGGGGATCAGCGGCAAATAGCGTCATCAGATGGATGATTTTATCAGGGGTCGGTGGGGTGAATTGTTCGAACATGCAACCTCAGACGGCGAAATGGGGGTTGGTGTAATCGCGCGATAAATCATGGGCCCGCACCACCTGTCGGACAGGCACAAACCCCATTTGTGCATACAACCCCAAGGCACGGGGATGATCAAGCGTGCAGGTATTGATCGTCATTTTTTGCACATCACCGCCCGCCCATCCTTTGGCAATTGCAATTTGCAATAATGTTTTGCCAATACCACGGCCCATGGCCTGTGGCACAAGGCCGAAATACGCCAGATCACAGATGCGCGCCCCGCGCCAATCCAGCATGAAAAACCCCGCAGGCCAGCCCTGATGATACAAAACCCAGATCTCGGTTTTGGGATCATGCACAAAGGCATGTAATGCATCGGGATGCGTTTTGGCCTGATCAAAGCGATCACGCCATTCGTAATCATGGCCCACCGCGCCATAAAGCGACAGGAAAAACCACACAGGTGCATTTTTGGCCAAGATCAGGCTATAGCCCGCCGGCAGATCGCCCACCACCCAACCCGGGCGGGAGGACATTTCAAGATAGGTCACGGTGACATCCAACCGCGTTCCGGCGGGCATGATCGTCATGTTTTGGCAACCTCTAGATGCGCGCATTGCCCCCATTCGGCCCATGACCCATCATAAAGCGACACATCGCTATTGCCCAACCGCACCAGCGCCAACATGACAATCGCCGCTGTTATGCCCGACCCACAGGTGGTGATGATAGGGGTTTGTGTATCCACACCCGCCGCATCAAACACGGCCTTTAGGGCGGGGGTATCTTTCATAGTGCCGTCTGCGTTCAAAAGCGTGGCATAATGCACGTTCTTTGCCGCCGGAATATGGCCAGATCGCAATTCGGGCCGGGGTTCGGGTTCGGCACCGGCAAACCGGGCGGGGGATCGCGCATCGACGATCTGTGCGGCACCGGTTTGCACGCTGGCCTGCACGCTGGTCTGTACCTGCGCCACATCGCAGATAAGCGCGGGGTTGGGATGCGCGGTAAAGGGGGCGGCACCGAACATGGCAGGCGCTTGGCGTGATATGTCGCGCCCTTCGGCCACCCATTTGGGCAGGCCCCCATCCAAAACCGCCACATTGATCTTGCCCATCAGGCGAAAATTCCACCACACACGCGCCGCCGAAAACAAACCCGCCCCATCATAAATGATAACCTGATGATCATCGCCAACACCCATGGCATGCATATGGGCGGCAAAAACTGCGGGCGGCGCGGCCATATGCGGCAAAGGGTTTGCAGGATCAGCGACCGCATCAATGTCAAAAAAAACCGCGCCGGGAATGTGGCCCGCCTGATATTCAGCCCGCGCATCACGGCCCATGGCAGGCAGATAATAGGATGCATCAATCACCCGGATATCGGGGTCAGACACCCGCGCCGCCAGCCAATCTGTCGACACAAGGGTTTGTGGGTTATCTTTGGCCATTTATGCCTCCCTCCATCCACGAAACACCATGACGATAACCGCAGTCGCGCCAAGTGCAATTGCCAATTGACAATCAAACCCGCCCTAACCTTGTTGTTTCAACAGGCGTTGTTTTTGCCGGCCCCAATCGCGTTTGGCCGAAGTTTCGCGTTTATCGGCAAGTTTCTTGCCCTTGGCCACGCCCAGTTTCATTTTCACCAGACCTTTATGATTGAAATACATCACCAAGGGCACCAAGGTCATGCCTTGGCGTTGGGTGGCATTCCACAACCGGGCCATTTCGCGGCGGCTGACCAATAATTTGCGGCGGCGGCGTTCTTCGTGACCCCAGGTTTTGGCCTGTGTGTAGGGCGCGATATAGGAATTGACCAACCATAATTCGTCCTCTTCGACCGAGGCATAGCTTTCGGCGATATTGGATTGCCCGATGCGCAGGCTTTTGACCTCGGAGCCATGCAAAACCATGCCAACCTCAAGATCCTCTTGAATGGCATAATCAAAACGGGCGCGCCGATTTTCGGCAATAACTTTATAGTTTTCTGTTTGTGCGGTCTTGGACATGCGATGGTATATAAGCGCTTGGCCAATCGCGTACCAGCCCAAAGCGCCACACATATCTTGCCGCGTTAATCCAAAATGCCCGCATGGCGCATGGCGGCGCGGATGGCCGCCTTCGTGCCGTCGGTTAGACC
>CAZPSB010000028.1:5446-10566 GCA_964589025.1 uncultured Jannaschia sp.
GTTCGGTAAAGATCGCGTCATGCAATGGCGTTAGTTTATCCTGATATTCCAACGCTTTGGCATAATCCCCCGCCAAGGTGGCGGCCTGCATTTGCGCACATAGGCGCGGGGCGACATTGGCCGTGACGCTGATACACCCCCGCCCGCCTTGGGCGTTGAACCCAATGGCGGTGGCATCTTCGCCGGATAATTGCACAAAATCACGCCCGCAGGTGATGCGTTGGGCAGGCACGCGCGCCAGATCGGCGGTGGCGTCTTTGACCCCGATAATATTGGGCAATTTGGCCAATTGGCCCATGGTTTCGGGCGACATATCAATCACCGACCGGGGCGGGATATTATAGATGATAATCGGCAGGCCGATATCATTAAGCACTTCAAAATGGGCGATTAATCCGCGTTGGGTGGGTTTGTTGTAATAAGGTGTCACCACCAATGCGGCATCTGCGCCCACCGATTTGGCATGTTTGACAAGGCGCGCGGCCTCGGCTGTGTTGTTGGACCCCGCGCCTGCGATCACGGGCACGCGACCTGCGGCGGTTTCAACCACGGCGGCAATGACAGATTCGTGTTCGGCATGGGTTAAGGTGGGGCTTTCGCCGGTTGTACCCACTGGAACAAGGCCGGTGCTGCCCTCGGCGATCTGCCAATTGACCAGCGCCTTTAGCGCGTCAAAGTCAACCTGTCCGTTTGCAAACGGGGTTACAAGGGCCGGCAGTGATCCGTGAAACATCGCGCAGCCTTTTCTTTTATCTGTTCTGAAACCGGGTTTAGCCCATCACATCAGGGCGGATTTTTGCAAACATTATATTTCTTGAACCCAAATGCCAAGTTCATGTGTTGCGTGATATGGGTAAGGGGCTATTTTGGGGTGATAACAATATAGATTCGCAAATGTATCGATTTCTTTATGTGGTTTTGATTTTGGTGATGACACCCCCGGCCCTGGCCGACCCAACCGGGTTGCGCACGGCATTGGATGCATTGCGCAGCCAAGACCGTGAACAGGCAAATGCCACATTGCGCGCCATAAATGACCCGCTGGCGCGTGATATTGTGTTATGGTTTGGCCTGCGCGAAGGGTACGGCACATTTGATGATTATCAAGGGTTTTTATCGCGAAATCCCGACTGGCCCGGTCTTGCCCTGATGCGCAGGCAGGGCGAATATTCTATTCCCCCCGGGGCCGATGCCGATGCGGTTATCACCTATTTCAACGCCCAAGATCCCAGCACCGCATCGGGTGTTTTGGCCTTGGCGCAGGCCTGGATCCAATCAGGCGAACAGGATCGGGCGCGCGATCTTGTGACCCGGGCTTGGGTGAATTTCCCCTTTTCCCCATCAGAAGCCGAATCGGTCTATCTGGCCCATGGCGATATTTTGAACCAAGGCCGATTGCATATTGAACGGCTGGATCAAATGTTATGGCAAGGCGCCGATGACAGCGCGCGGGCCATGTTTGCCTATGTGCCCGAAGATTGGCATCACCTTGCCACGGCGCGTATTGGCCTTAGAACCGGCCAGCCCGGTGTGGATGATTTGATTGAGGCCGTACCGGCGGCGTTACAGGATGATCCGGGATTGGCCTATGAACGCTATTTCTGGCGGCTGCGCGCCGGATATTGGGACAGGGCCAGTGAATTGCTTGAACAACGATCACAATCGGCTGCATCCCTTGGGCAGCCCGTATTATGGGCGCAGCGGCGGGCCGATTTGGCGCGCGATGTGATGCGTGATGGCAATTTCAGGCAATGCTACACCCGCGCGGCCAATCACCATATCACCGCCGAAGACAACCGATCTTTGTTCGCTGATCTTGAATGGGTTGCGGGCTATTGCGCGTATCGGCGCAATCAATTTGAAACCGCAATCACCCATTTCACCGCCTTTCTTGAGGCCGTCAATAGCCCCATTTCATTGGGCCGGGCGGGGTATTGGTTGGGCCGCGCCTATGAAGGGGTGGGCAATATCCAAGCCGCCCAAAGCGCCTATGCCTTCGGTGCCGAATATCAATCAAGCTTTTACGGGCAACTGGCCGCTGAACGGGGCGGGTTTGGCAATGACCCTGCCTTTTTGGGCACCGAAGATTTCGGCGATTGGCGCGGCGCGGATTTCACCAGTTCCGAAGTTTTCCACGCCGCCCTTTTATTGCTTGAGGCCGGCGAAGACGCACTGGCCGAACGGTTTTTAACCCATTTATCCGAAAATCTTACCCGCATTGAGGCCGGCCAATTGGCCACATTCGCCCTTGAATTTATCAGCCCCCATATGGCGTTGATGATTGCCAAACGCATTGCGCAAAACGGGTTTGCGATCATGCGGGCCTATTATCCGATGGCCGATCTGCCCGCCGATAATGTGATTGCGCCTTTGGCGTTGACATTGTCTATCGCGCGGCGCGAATCTGAATTTGACCATGACGTCATTAGCGGCGCGGGCGCGATGGGGTTGATGCAGGTCATGCCCGGCACAGCGCAACAAACCGCCGCAGAAATCGGCGTGGATTATGACAGAACCCGCCTGTTGAATGACCCTAATTACAATGCACTAATTGGGTCAACCTATTTGCAAAATCTGTTGGAAACATATGATGCAAATCTGGTGCTGGTTGCCGCGGCCTATAATGCCGGGCCGGGCCGTGTGGCCGAATGGATTGAACGCTTTGGCGACCCACGGCAAATGGATGATATCACCTATTGGATTGAGGCATTGCCCTTTTCTGAAACCCGCAATTACGTGATGCGCGTCACCGAAAGCGTCCCGATTTACGAGGCCCAGATTTACGGCATTTTGCCGGGGTCCAGTTTGATGGAACGCCTGTCACGATAGCGCCGCCTTTGGCGGCAAACGCACATACCCCATGGATATGTGCCCAAAAAAAAACGGAGAAAATAACATGGCATCAGGGCATCTTGTTGGTCTATGCGGATCATTGCGGCAGGCGTCATTGAATAAGAAATTGATGCTTGAGGCCGCGCGACTTTTTGCACCTGCTGAATTCATCCAAGGTGATTTGCGCCTGCCCCTTTATGATGGGGATCTAGAACACGCAGACGGCATTCCGCCCGCCGTTCAAACCTTGGCCGATCACATCGCCGCCGCCGATGCGGTTGTGGTGGTCACGCCTGAATATAACAAGGCCATGTCAGGCGTGTTGAAAAACGCGCTTGATTGGATCAGCCGCACAAAACCCAACCCATGGCAGGCCAAACCCGTTGCTATTCTTTCGGCCGCGGCCGGGCGCGCGGGCGGGGAACGCGCACAAATGACATTACAACACGCGCTATCGGCCTTTCGCCCTCGTTTATTGACCGGCCCAGAGGTCTTGGTCGCCAAGGCGCAAAATGAATTTGATGAAACCGGGCGCCTGATGCATGAAGGCTATATCGCGGCCTTGACCGAATTGATGGGCGATCTGCGTCATGCGGCGGGGTTGGATGCGTCCTAAAGGCTGGCCTTGGGGTGGAATGCGGGGGGGATGTTATCATGCCCGTCCAACACAAGATCGGCCATCATCTGCGCACAAATCGGCGCCATACCAAAGCCGATTTTGAACCCGCCATTCATGATAAAGGCCCCCGCATGGCGCGGGTGCCGGCCCAATATCGGTGCGCGCGACCGCGCCCGTGGGCGCAAACCGGCCCAGCGCCCTATCACAGGGGCCTGCGCCAAAGCCGGGCAGTGGCGGCGGGCCTTGGCAATCAGGGTATCTAACTGGCCATCGGGTGTGGTGGGGGCGTCATAATCGCGCTCGGATGTGGATCCAATCGCCACCGTGCCATCGCCATGCGGCACGATATGCAGGCTATCGGCAAAAACCTGCGGGCAATCGCGCAGGTCGCATTGCAAAACCGCCGCCTGCCCCTTTACCCCATTGCCCACGGTTTTGCCGGCCCAATCCGACAGGGCGGCCAAATCATGCACACCTGTGGCCCAGATTTCACGCGCGCCCTTGGGCAGGGTTGGCAGATTATTCACAATCTGGCCGCCTTTGGCGATGATGGCATGGGCCAGTGCCGCACAGGCCTGACCGGGGTGCAACCGGGCGGTTAGGCTGTCGTAAACCATCCATCCCGTGGGCGAAGGGGCAAGATCATCACGCGCGGCCATGACGCGCCATTCAAAATCACCCTGCCACAATTTGGCGGCGGTTTGGTGGCGTGCATGGGCCAGATCAAGCTGGTGATTATCCATAATCGGTTGCACCCGCCCCGATCTGGCATAGCCCGGATCGCGGCCCGATACCTGCGCCACATCGGCCCAAAACCCCGCCGCCATTTTGAGGCTTTCAAATTGCAGCGCTTTTTTGTCGTTCCAGTTTTCGGGCACATGCGGGGCCAATGCCCCCACATAGCCGCCCGATGCCCCCGCGCCTACGCCATATGGATCAACCACCACAACCCGCGCGCCCCGTGACAGGCAGGCCCAAGCCGCCGACAACCCAAAGATCCCCGCGCCATGCACCACAATATCGCCCATTGCCAAGCCGCCCTTTCTGCCCCTAAATCGCGCATAGCTTTAGACAAAAGGATCACAATGAGCCAGACACACAATATCGCGTGGCGCGACGGCGATGTGCCGGTGTCGCTGCAATTTGACGATCCGTTTTATTCGCTGGAAAACGGGCTTGCAGAAACGCGATATGTCTTTTTGGATGGCAATGATCTGCCTGCGCGATTCGCACCGGGGTTTCACATCGCCGAACTTGGGTTTGGCACCGGGTTGAATTTGGCCGCCGCTTGGCATTTATGGCGGCAATCGGGCCAAACTGGCCAATTGCATTTTACCAGTTTTGAGGCATATCCCCTAACCGGGGCCGCCGCGCGCAAGGCCTTGGCCGCGTTTGGTGATCTTGCCCCTTATGCAGGCGCAATTGGCGATGCATTGGATGGCACGGGCCAAATCATCACCGATAATATGCAGTTCAACCTTATCTTAGGCGATGCGCGCGAAACCCTGCCCCAATGGCAAAACCGTGCCGATGCGTGGTTTCTAGATGGGTTTGCCCCCACCCAAAACCCCGATTTATGGCAATATGACCTGATGCAAGCGGTTGGCGTACATACCAAACCGCGCGGCAGCTTTGCCACCTATACCGCCGCAGGCGATGTGCGCCGGGC
>CAZPSB010000028.1:10576-16289 GCA_964589025.1 uncultured Jannaschia sp.
CTTGGCCGATGCCGGGTTTGCCGTCACCCGACGCACCGGATATGGGCGCAAACGCCACATGACCCAAGGCGTGATGCCATGACGCAACAAAACACCCGCCTTGGCATTTTATTGATGATTGCCACCACCTTTATCTTTACCCTGCAAGACGGGATCAGCCGCTATTTGGCCGAAGAATACAATATCTTTATGATCGTGATGATCCGATATTGGTTTTTTGCGTTATTTGTCATCAGTTTCACGACCTTGCGGGCGGGTGGCCTGCGCAAGGCGGCCACGACGCACCAGCCGCTTGTTCAAATTACGCGCGGGGCGCTTTTGGCGATTGAGGTCTGCGTGATGGTATTGGCCTTTACCCTTGTGGGATTGGTGGGCAGCCATGTGGTGTTTACCTGTTATCCTTTGTTGGTGGCCGCCCTATCGGGGCCGGTTTTGGGTGAAAAGGTCGGCTGGCGCAGATGGACGGCAATTGGCATTGGGTTTATCGGGGTGTTGGTGATCCTGCAACCGGGGTTTCAGGTCTTTCAGGTTGAAGCCCTGATCCCCCTTGGGGCCGCCGCGATATTCGCGCTTTATGGGTTATTGACCCGCTATGCCGCCCGTCACGATAGCGCAATGACCAGCTTTTTCTGGACAGGCACGGTGGGCGCAGTGTTGATGACGCTTGTCGGGCTGCCATCTTGGGAACCGATTATTGGCACCGATCAAATCTGGATGGCGGCCCTTTGCGTATTGGGGGCCTTGGCGCATTTTCTGTTGATCAAAGCCTATGACGTCGCCGAAGCCAGCGCCGTACAACCCTTTGCCTATCTGCAACTGGTATTCACCGCGATTTTGGGCATCACGGTGTTTGACGAACACCTTGCCGCCAATGTTGCCCTTGGCGCGGCCATTGTGGTGGGGGCGGGGTTGTTTACCCTGTGGCGGGGGCGGGTGGCAAAAGCTTAGTATATGTTAAATCTAAAATTATGACCATAGAAAGTACACACACACCTTTGGTGATAAATGGCCAAAAAATTGATCTAACACATCTTGAACAATTTTATGATGTGATGCCCAATAAGGGAAAAGGCGGGCAAGATTTACGCATCACGGTTCGTTTTTCTAGTCACGTTTACACAGAGCGGGCGACACATGGCAAACGCCGTGACATCCAAGATCATAGAAATTCGTGGCGTACATTTTCGCATAATCGTTATTTGGTTTCACTGAAACTGCCAGACATGATTACAACGGCGATTGCTGATGATAAACACGTAACGATCTCTAGAGATTATAACCAAGACGCAAATTTGATGTTTCTTGATCCCGTTGAAGGTCGGAAATGGGCGGTTGTTTTTTGCTTTGAATTTCACAACTCTGAGATTTTCCTTTCGATCCTTAGTCTACACAATCGAAACAAAAACCAATCCGTCAAAACAAAGTGGAATAAAATAAGCTATTTTGCGCGCAAATGCCTTTATGATCAGACGCGCATACCATAAAGGCCCACCTTAATAGATGGGCCTTTGAAAATGAGTGCCTTACCGTTGGTATACAAGGCCCGCAAGGGCGCACATGATATCAGAAAGCAACGCAGTCTGAATATCTGTGTATTTGATAGGCTTAAAGATCTCGTTTGTCAAGAAATTCACCATATCTTTATATAAACATCCTGTTTTGCCCGGCATGTTTTCGCGCATGATGGGCGGTCATGGTGACGCCTGGCGGTAAACAGGTTAGACCATGTTAAAACGAATTGGACCATATCATGACTGTTTTTAGCACCCTTTACGCCTTGGTTTTTGCCCTGATCGCAGGGGCGGCATATGTGCATGCAACCCAGTTTTGGGGTGGCAATCATTGGATTACATTTAACACGGGCCTTGAGCGGTTTATCCTTTCCAATCAAATCACAACCTTATCTTTGGGCCTTATCCCATTGGTTGGGGTGGCGTTCATCGGGACGATCCGCAAATATTGGGGGCCTGTCGTCATATCGGTTTTATGCATGCCGGTGGTCGCGGTGTCTATCATGATCATGATGTTTATCATGTCGGATTGATAACGCCCCAAGGCCGCATGTTTGCATAGGCTTGCGCCCGGCCCCATCCGCCAGTACATCAGGGTCATGATATGTGTTTTTAACATCGGGGATCGCGCGCGCCTGCCTTGGCGGTTTTTTGGCGCTTGGGCTGTGTGGCGGGGCTGATGCAGGCCAACCGCCGTTTTTCCCCAATGATAAATGCCAGACAAAGGAATTCTGATATGCCCGGCAAAACCCTATATGACAAAATCTGGGACGCCCACCTTGCCCATGAGGCCGAAGACGGCACCAGCCTGCTTTATATCGACCGCCATCTTGTGCATGAGGTCACCAGCCCCCAAGCCTTTGAAGGTTTGCGCATGGCAGGCCGCACCGTACGCGCGCCCGATAAAACCATCGCTGTGCCTGATCACAATGTGCCAACAACGCCCGATCGCCTCACCGGCGGCATGACCGATGAAAGCCGCATTCAGGTTGAAGCACTTGATAAAAACGCGCGTGAATTCGGCATTCACTATTACCCCGTATCCGATATACGCCAAGGCATCGTGCATATCGTTGGCCCCGAACAAGGGTGGACATTGCCCGGCATGACCGTTGTGTGCGGCGATAGCCACACCGCCACCCATGGCGCATTTGGCGCGCTGGCCCATGGGATTGGCACCTCCGAGGTTGAACATGTTCTGGCCACGCAAACCTTGATTCAGAAGAAATCAAAAAACATGAAGGTTGAAATCACCGGCAAATTGCGCCCCGGCGTGACGGCCAAAGATATCACCTTGTCGGTCATTGGCAAAACCGGCACCGCAGGCGGCACGGGCTATGTGATTGAATATTGCGGTGAGGCGATCCGCGATCTGTCCATGGAAGGCCGCATGACCGTGTGCAACATGGCGATTGAGGGTGGCGCGCGCGCCGGCCTGATTGCGCCCGATGAAAAAACATTTGAATATGTCCAAGGCCGCCCCCACGCCCCCAAAGGCGCCCAATGGCAGGCGGCGATGGATTGGTGGAAAACCCTATATTCCGATGATGATGCCGATTGGGATATGGTGATCACCCTTAAGGGCGAAGATATCGCGCCCGTTGTCACATGGGGCACAAGCCCAGAGGATGTTTTGCCCATCACCAGTTTGGTGCCCTCTGCCGATGACTTTGAAGGCGGCAAGATTGGCGCGGCACAAAGATCGCTTGATTATATGGGCCTGACACCCGGCACACCGTTGAATGAAATCGAAATTGATACCGTTTTTATTGGGTCTTGTACCAATGGCCGGATCGAAGATTTGCGCGCCGCCGCAGACATCTTGAAAGGCCGCAAGATCAAGCCGGGCCTGCGCGCCATGGTTGTGCCGGGTTCTGGCCTTGTGCGCCTGCAAGCCGAAGAAGAAGGCCTTGCCGATATTTTCAAAGAGGCAGGCTTTGAATGGCGCTTGGCGGGATGTTCCATGTGCCTTGCCATGAACCCCGATCAATTATCGCCCGGTGAACGCTGCGCGGCCACATCCAACCGCAATTTCGAAGGCCGCCAAGGCCGCGGTGGGCGCACGCATCTGATGTCACCCGCCATGGCCGCCGCCGCCGCAGTAACCGGTAAATTAACCGATGTGCGGGAATTCTTATAATTAAAAAACAATGCGCGTATCTTAATCAACGCGCATTGTTCGGCAAGATGATATTATTTCAAGCATGGCTTTTGTGGTGCCAATACTGCCATCAAAGCCACTTACTTAGGCTTTGATTGTTTTACGCAATCGTGACACCGCCGTCGCATTCCTATGGTATGCGACGTGAAAATATGGCAGGTCTTGTATTGCAGGGTTTGTGCCCCCATATCGGTTATATGGCACCCAATTGGGGGTGTTTCAGTCACGTGTTTAAACTGTCAAGGCCAATTTCGCAGCCGGTGCCAGACACGAGTTCGATCATTCGGGCTCCTTTCACCAGCCACGCAGGCGGCTTTACGGCAATTCGGCAATACCATATTGCCAGTTGTTTCACAATATACACGACTACGTTGAAGAGAAACGCACACCGCAGAACGGCGGGGGCAAAGATGTTAAGGGGCGGTGCGTTGACCCGATGCTCTTGCACCCTCTCGCGGAGGCCGATGGAAGACGAATTTGATTTCACCGCCAAGGACCTCAAGCACTATCCCCACTTTGATGCGCCGATCACGCTCAAGGAAATTCGTGCTCTCGTCACAAACCCGCAAAGGGTGGCGACCAATTCCTTTTACCCCTTCTTCCTCTATGAAGAGTCATGGCAGCCGTACCGCCCTGCGGATGCGGCCAAATCGGACAGGAAAACGCGCCCAATCAGATATGGCGCACGGCGCGACGCATATATATTTGCCTTTTACCGCCGAAAGCTTTCCCACCTGTATGAAGAGCGCCTTCGTGACCTGGGCATTGAAGATTGCCCAATCGCATATAGGCAGGTGCTGAAGCCTGGGCGCGGTGGTGGGAAATGCAACATCGACTTTGCCAAAGACGCTTTTGATGAAATTGACCGGCTCGGGGATTGCGTGGCCGTGGCGCTCGACATCAAGGGCTATTTTGAAAACTTGGACCACGGACGGATAAAGCGTATCTGGTGCGACCTGTTGGGCGTCGATAGGCTTCCGCCGGACCACTATGCGGTCTTCAAGAACATCACAAAATACAGCTATGTGCATCAACGCGACGTATATTCGCGTCTGGAATACTTTGGAATGCGTGAGCAGAATGGCCACATGGTGCCCGGCTTTGTGATTCCCTTCCGGGACATGCCGAAACAACTCTGCTCCAATTCAGACTTCCGCGCCAAGATTTGCGGTGGTGATCCGAAACACGGCCCTTCGCTTGTTCAAAAGAACGTCCTTCCACATGGTGTCCCGCAAGGTGCGCCGATCTCGGACCTGATCGCAAACTTCTACATGTTGGGATTTGACGCGGTGTTGGCAGAATACGCCCGCAAGCAGGGCGGGCGCTACATGCGCTACTCCGATGACATTTTGCTGATCCTGCCCGGAGAGAGCCCTGAGGCCCGGGCTGCTATCGACTTCGTCACGGCAGAGATGTGCAAACATGGGCCAGAGTTAAGAATCAAAGACGCGAAGACCTGTGTTGCGCAGTTTCAGCGCGCGCCGGGCGGGCTTTTGTTTCAACACCTCAAACAAAAGCCTGACGAGGCGACAAAGAATGGTTTTGAATATCTTGGCTTTCGGTATGATGGGCGGCGGGTTTATATCCGCGACAGTACCATTTCCCGATTCTACAGCAAAGTTGCCGGTGCAGCAAAGCGTGATGGGCATCGGCATGTAGACAAAAACCCAATATTAGAGGCAGATACGCTTATCGACAGCTTTAATTTCCCGTTATTCTCTCAACGCTTCAGCAAGGTCAAAAAAACCAACCTGACCAATGATTACCGCAGCTGGACATTTTATTCATACCTCAAACGGTCAGCAAAAGCATTTGGCCCAAAGGGGGGCAGTATTTTGCGACAGGCGCGTGGCTTTGACAACTTCATGAAAGATCGCGTAAGGCGGGCCATCATTTCGGGTGTCGCAAAGCGCAAGCCGCCGGTGCCAAACACCGCCACGATTCGCGATGTTCAATAGCATCGTAAATCTTTGATTTATTTTGAAATTGGCTCCGGCGGTAGGGATCGAACCTACGACCAATTGATTAACAGTCAACTGCT
>CAZPSB010000029.1:0-369 GCA_964589025.1 uncultured Jannaschia sp.
CGCCTTTATGCGGCCTGTTTTGGTTTATCTAATCAATTGCGGGCGATAACGCAGGCGGCGTTTATGTTGTGCAGGCAGATGCCGGTTCAACCTGATATTGACGCGTTCAAACACCCAAATGATGACCAAAGTGAAAATGATGAAATATACCGCCACAATCGGATAGGCCACAAAGGGGTTAAAGGTACGATCGGCAAAATAATTGGCATAATACAGCGCATCACCGCGTTGTTGCCAGGCGGGAAAACCCGAAAAGAATACCAATGTTGTGGCGTGGAATAGGAAAATCGCTTCATTCGTGTATCCTGCCCATCCAAGGCGCAACATGGTGGGCCATGTGATGCGGCGAAATTTGGACCATCCGGTAAA
>CAZPSB010000029.1:379-9368 GCA_964589025.1 uncultured Jannaschia sp.
GGGCACCGATTCACCGGCAGCCGTCTGCCGGGCTGCCCGGCAGATGGGCCTCGCCCATCCCCGGCTGCGCGGGCACGATAGATGTGGATCAGATCATCCGTTCCGAATATCTGCGCAGAATAGGCCGATGTGTTGAGGAACAACACAAATAGCGCCCCGGCCCAGGCTTTGGTCAACCATCCGGTTTCAACCGTGATCCCAAACAGATCAATACCACCGCGTGGCAGCAAGACAAATAATTCATATGCAAAGAAAAACTGGATAAACAAAGGCGATCCACGAAACACAAAAATAAACCATTCCGATGGTTTACGAAAAATCGCCTTTGGGGATGCTTTGCCAAGTGCCAAAAAGGTTGCGAAAAAGAATCCCGCAAAAAGGGCCAGAACCGCGAAATAGATATTCCACAACAGGCCTGATCCGATCAAAACAATATGATGGCAGATCGTAAAATCAGATCGCGGCAGCAACCGTTCGCCATATCCGATGGACCGAAAGGCATAATCGGCGATGATATCCAGACATTCCATTACACCGCCCCCTGTGATGCAGTGCCGGTTTCGCCATGGTTCAGACGTTTTGTCAAACGGTCGAACACGCGCTCTGACGCCCAAGTCATCAACAAGTAAAACACCAACAAAGCCAGAAAATACCACAACCGCCAATCGGGGTGGGGGTATTCGAAAATTGGGCCTTTGGAACCGCCCAATTCCCGCGCCCAATACACGACATCTTCGACCCCTAATAAGAACAAAAGTGGCGTTGCCTTAATCAGGATTTGCCACAGATTAGACAACCCCGGCAGCGCATAGCGCCACATTTGCGGCACTAAAATGCGCCAAAATGCCTGCCTTTGGGTCATGCCATAGGCCATTGCGGTTTCAATTTGTCCATAAGGCACCGCACGCATGGCCCCAAACAGGATATTGGCAGCAAAGGCCCCGAATACGATGGAAAATGTAAAGACAGCAATTAAAAACCCGTAAATTTCATGGATCCATTGCGGGGCTGTGGTGAGTGGCAATTTCGCCTGTGGGCATACGATGAAATCATTGCCTTGGCGAATTGGGTCTGTCCAATCGGGGCATAGAACCTGATGGCGGACCCATTCTAGCCCTTGATCAAGTGCAATGACAAAAAACAGAAAGAAAATAATATCAGGCACCCCGCGCACAATCGCGGTATAACCTTTGCCAAACCATGCCAGCGGCGCAATGCGGCTGCGTGCAGCGGTGGCCGCGCCAAAGCCAAAGGCCAAAGATAAAGGCGCGGTGATGGCCAGCAACAAAAACACCGTCCCAAAAGACGCATAGGCCATTAAATGTTTGCCATTGGTCAGATAACACGCCACCCATGGCCAGTTATCCAAAATGGACGGATCAACACAAAAGGAAAATATGGCGCAAGCCCTTGTTTAACGTAAAAGGATAGGGGGCGGTTTGCCCCGCCCCCCGAAAAATCACCATAAAATCACCACTGGGATGACACTTCCCATTCTGCGATCAACGCGTTAAGAGAACCGTCATCTTTCATGGATTGAATGGCGGCATCAAATTGCGCACGCAATTCGCCATCGGATTCGCGAATGCCCATGCCAACGCCGCCGCCCAAAGATACGGGATCACCGACAACCATCAGGCCGCTATTGGCGGCAACCGCAGTGTCGATAAAGCTGGCATCGGCCAAAACGGCATCGGCTTCGCCATTCATGACGGCGGCCACGCTTTCGTCTGGGGTGGCAAATTCAACCAATGTCGCGCCTTGTTCGGCCACATAACCGGCCTGAATAGTGCCGGTTTGGGCGGCAATCACGCCCCCCATTAGATCAACATCGCCGTCAAGTGCGGCATAGGTTGATGGATCTGGCGGTGTGTAGGGTTGGGTGAAATCAATCACTTCGTCGCGTTCATCGGTGATGGACATGCCCGCGATGATCACGTCATAATTGCCCGATACCAGATTAGGGATGATCGAATCCCAATCATTTGTGACCCATTCACAGGTCAATTCGGCCCGCGCGCAAAGTTCATCGCCCAAGGCGCGTTCAAACCCGTCAATTTCGCCGTCATCATTGATGAAGTTCCACGGAGGGTAGGCGCCCTCGGTTCCCATGCGAACAACGGAATGATCATCGGCATATGCAGCGCTGGCCAGTGCGGCCAAAGCAGCAGAAGCAAGAAGTTTTTTCATCTCATACTCTCCTGTGTGTGTGGTTGGTTATTTTGAAACGGCTGATAAAAATTGTTGCAACCGTTCCGATTTTGGGGCCCCAAATAGGGTGTTTGGGGGGCCTTCTTCTTCGATGCGGCCTTGGTGTAAAAACACCACATGGTCGCTGACATCGCGGGCCATGTTCATATCATGGGTTACGATGATCATTGTCCGGCCTTCTTGGGCCAGCGATTTGATGACGCGCACGACCTCTTGTTCCAATTCGGGGTCAAGGGCGCTGGTGGGTTCATCAAATAACAGGGCGCGCGGTTCCATACATAACGCCCGCGCAATGGCGGCGCGTTGTTGTTGGCCGCCGGATAATTGCGATGGGTAGACATCGCATTTATCGGCCAGGCCCACCTTGGCCAAATAGGCGCGTGCGCTTTGTTCGACTTGGGCCTTGTCGCGTTTCAAAACGGTGACTGGGGCCTCCATCACGTTTTGCAAAACGGTCATATGGGCCCAAAGGTTGAATTGTTGAAACACCATTGAAAGATTGGTTCTTATGCGCACCAATTGTGTTTGATCGGCGGGTTGACGATTTAGGCCCGTGCCTTTCCAGACCACCGCGTCGCCATCAAATAGAATGTCGCCCGATTGGCTGAATTCCAATAAATTGGTACATCGCAGCAGCGTTGATTTGCCCGATCCCGATGACCCGATCAAAGATACAACATCGCCCCGCCGGGCGGTCAGGTTGACGCCTTTCAAAACCTCAAGCGACCCATAGCTTTTGTGAAGTTCCCTGATTTCCAGGGCGGGGGATATGTCGTTCATAGCAACCTTGGCTGTCATTTTCGCCATCAAAGACCGAAACCGCCCCGATTGCAATAGAGCTTTTGCGTTTATGTTTTGTCAAATACCGATTGGGGTTGTGGCCCTTAGCCCGCCGTCCATCCGCCATCAACCATCAAGGATGCGCCCGTCACCATGGCCGATGCATCGGATGCCAGAAACACAACTGCGCCCATGATATCTTCAACCGTGCCGGGCCGGCCCAGTTTGATCTTGTCGTTGATCCAAGCCGCGCGGGCGGGGTTGTCGAATGTCGGTTTGGACAAGGGCGTTAGAATAAAGGTTGGGCAGATCGTGTTAACCCTGATCTTGGCCGGGCCCCATTCAATGGCCATGGATTTTGTAAACCCTTCGACGGCATGTTTTGTGGCGCAATACACCGCGCGATCATGCCCGCCCACATGGGCCATTTGGCTTGATATATTGATCAAAGACCCCGGTTTTCCGGCGTCAAACAGGCGTTTGGCAACAACACGTGTTAGAAAATATGCGCCTTTGATGTTCAAATCACAAACCGCATCATAATCGGCCTGTGTGGTTTCAAATGCAGGGGCGTGCCGGGCCGTTCCGGCGGAATTGACCATGATGTCAAAGGGGGGCTGTGCGTCGATTGTGGCCTGTGTGGTGTCAATATCGGTGATATCAAGGGGCAGGGCAGTGGCGCTGTGGCCTGCGGCGTGCATTTCGGCAACAAGGGTGTTCAACCTATCTGTCGATCGCGCGGCCATCACGACATGCGCGCCTGCCTGTGCCAAACCCGCCGCACAGGCCAACCCGATGCCCGATGATGCACCCACCACCAAGGCGCGTTGGCCATCCAGTCGAAATGATGGGGTTTGCGGAAGTGTCATTGCCAAGGCTTTCTTTGATGAGGGCAGGGCAAAGCGTGCATGTTTGTTTAATCCCCCCATGCGTTCTGCGCAACGCATGACCGGTGTTGGCCGGGGGGGCTGCGCCAGTGTGACCCAGTCAAAAAATATCGCCCCCCTTGCAACTTGCCTTATGATTTAAGACATACCCACAAGTTGCAAGATATAAAGAATCCCAATGCCCACTCATTCTGAAACCCGTTTTTTGCCATATTCCGCCGCCGATATGTATGATCTGGTGGCCGATGTGGCCCGATATCCTGAATTCATCCCATGGGTCAGTGCCGCACGTGTGCGATCTGTGACCAAGGGCGATGATCATGACATCATGTTGGCCGATCTTTTGGTGGGGTTTCGTGTGTTTCGGGAAAGGTTTTTGTCACGCGTTGTGATGTGGAACACAACCCGCCGCATTGATACCGAATATATCGAAGGCCCGTTCAAGCATATGCTGTCAACCTGGCAGTTCCATGATAAACCGGGTGGGTGCGACATTGCCTTTGAGGTCGATTTCGAATTCAAAAACAAATTACTGCAAGGGGCCGCCGGGTTGTTTTTTAACGAAGCGATGCAACAAATCGTGCGCGCCTTTGAAACCCGTGCCGATGCCTTATATGGCCCGAAATAGGGTGGGGCTAGCCCACCTGCGCCAGGCATAGGCCTAGGGCATGTTGCATGGCCGCCCAGCGCAGATTGCCCCGACCCAATGCGCCAAATTCAACGGTTTCGGTATGGGTATGGCCGGCATATGTCAGGCCGAAACATACCCGCCCTTCGGGTTTGAATTCTGACCCGCCCGGCCCGGCGATCCCGGTAACTGACACGGCCATATCGGCGCGCGCCTTGGCACAGGCACCTTGGGCCATTTCTGCGGCCACCTGTTCGGATACCGCGCCGAAATCATGCAATGTTTTGGGGGATACGCCCAAAAGGTCAATCTTGGCTTGGTTGGCATAGGTCACAAACCCATAGCCAAACACATCTGATGCACCCGCAACATCGGTTAGGGTTGCGGCAATCAGACCCCCGGTGCAGCTTTCGGCACTGGCCAGACGCCAGTTGCGGTTGCGCAAGCATGTCACAAGATCCCGTGCATCCATTACATCACCATATGCGCCAAAACCGCCATCACGGCCACCACCATCGCGGCCAACCAACCCGCGATGATATCATCAGCCATAATGCCAAATGCCCCTGGTTGGGCATCGGCCCATCCCACCGGGCCGGGTTTGACGATGTCAAACAGGCGAAAGGCCAAAAACGCACAAATTACCCCCGGCCATAGCGCCCAAATCGCCACATCCGCCACATAAGCCCCAAGCGATACAGGCCAAAGCGCGATCCATTGCCCGGCCAATTCGTCGATCACAATTTCGGGTGGGTCGGTGTCGGCCCCCGCCAATTCGGCCTTGATGGCCCAATAGCCCAAAGCTGTGGCCATAAAGGTTGCAATGAAAAACACAAAAAAACCGCCAATGCCATGCAGGCCCATGGCAAGGATCAAGGCGGCCAAACTGCCCCATGTGCCCGGCGCAGGTTTGATCAGGCCTATCCCGCATAATGTTGTGATCATCTTGATCATGGCGCCACCAATGTGGCACTGGCCATGGCGGCGATACCTTCTTGGCGGCCTGTAAAGCCAAGCCTTTCTGATGTGGTTGCCTTGACCGACACGCGGGCGATGTCGATCTGCAATAGGCGGGCCAAACAGGCGCGCATATCGGCACAATGGGGGCCGATTTTTGGGTATTCACAAATCAAGGTCACATCCACATGGGTAATGCCAAATCCTTTTGCCGTGGCCAATTCAACCGCATGGGTCAAGAAAACATGGCTTTCGGCCCCTTTCCATTGCGGATCGGATGGCGGGAAATGTTGGCCGATATCGCCTTGGGCCAAGGCCCCATAAATCGCATCGGTCAGGGCGTGCATCCCGACATCGGCATCCGAATGGCCTTGTAACCCGCGTGTATGCGGAATGTTCACCCCGCATAGCATGACATGATCGCCCGGCCCAAACCGGTGCACGTCAAACCCGTTGCCTGTTCGAATATCCATATGCCCTCGTAAAATGTGTTCGGCGCGCGTGAAATCACCCGCATGGGTCAGTTTGAGGTTGTTTTCATCCCCTTGCGTAATGGCCACAGATAGGCCTGCCGCGCGTGCAATTTCAACATCATCTTTTGCGCCTTTGCCGCCATATTGGGCATGGGCGGCGCGAATGGCCGCCAGATGAAAGCCCTGCGGGGTTTGTGCCCGCCATAGATTGGCACGCTCGACTGTATTTTCGACATGCCCCGCCCCGCGCCACAATGCATCTGTCACCGCAAGCGCGGGGGCGGCGGCGGGCGCGTTTTGCAAGGCGTGCAAAACCCCATCAATCACGGCGCGTGACACCAAAGGCCGTGCACCATCATGGATCAAGACATGATCGACCCCTTCCATTATGGCCGATAACCCGGCCTTGACGGATGCCTCACGCGTGGGGCCGCCAAATACGTTAATGCAGGATCGCGATGCGGTATCGGCGTAATAGGCCGTGTCATCGCGGTGGCGCACGATAATCACCTGACATATGGCTGGATGCGTGGCAAATGCCGCCCGCGCGTGATCCAAAACGGGCCGACCGGCCAAAAGGCGATATTGTTTCGGCACATCGCCACCTGCGCGCGTCCCGCGCCCGGCGGCTAGAATAATGGCGGCGGTTTTGAAAGCAATGGATTGTGTCATAGCATTGGTGTTAGCGCGGGATATGATGAAACTCAATGCATTCGCTATTTGCATCATTTTTAGTCATGTTGTATATTTTTTGTGCGGTTATGCATATGGCATATGCCGTATAACCCCAGTTGGTTTGAGGTTCCGCCCATAGTCGTTATGGGTTTTCATAACTGCATAAGGCCTGCGTAATCTGATGTTTGGATCATCTGCCATATCTGACACGCCACCGGTGCTTTTGGCGCCTATGGCGGGCATCACCGATCGCCCGTTTCGCGATTTGGTGTTGCGTTTTGGCGCGGGGTTGGTGGTGTCGGAAATGGTGGCCAGCCAAGACATGGTGACGGCCAAACCATCTGTGCGCGCGCGTGCCGAATTGGGGTTTGGCCATGATCGCACCGCCGTTCAATTGGCCGGGCGTGATCCGCATTGGATGGCCAAGGCCGCCCGCATGGCCCAAGCACAAGGTGCGCGCATCATCGACATCAATATGGGCTGCCCGGCGAAAAAGGTGACAACCGGGTTATCGGGGGCGGCATTGATGCGTGACCCTGAATTGGCGCTTGATTTGATCAAGGCCGTGATAGGGGCGGTCACGGTGCCTGTGACCTTGAAAATGCGCCTTGGGTGGGATGAGGGCGCGCTAAATGCGCCTGATCTTGCAAGACAAGCCCAAGATGCGGGTGTTCAAATGATCACCATTCATGGCCGCACGCGGTGCCAGTTTTACAAAGGTCAGGCCAATTGGGTGGCCATTCGTCACGTGGTGAATGCCGTATCTGTGCCCGTGATTGCCAATGGCGATATCGTTGACGCCACAACGGCGCGCGCGGCATTGAATGCATCAGGCGCGGCTGGTGTCATGGTGGGCCGTGGCAGCCAAGGCCGGCCATGGGTTTTGGCGCAAATCGCCGCAGAATTGGCCGGAAAAACGCCGCCCACTGCCCCGCATGGGGCAGGTTTGGTTGATCTGGTGGCCGGGCATTACGATGCCATTTTATCCTTTTATGGGCGTGATTTGGGCCTGCGCGTGGCGCGCAAACATTTGGGGTGGTATATGGATGATGCCACTACCGGGCCTGATCTGCGCCGTTTGATCCTGCGCGCCGATGATCCGGCACAGGTTTTGCACCATTTGCCAGAGGCGCTTTTATGTACCAACGCCCGAGACGCGGCATGACGCTAGATACAGGCATGTTGTGGTCATCCTTACCCATTCCGGCCTTGATGGTGGCGCGTGACAATACCATCCATGATGTGAACCCGGCTGCCGAATCTTTTTTGAACGCGTCGCGCAAATCGCTTTTGGGCCATGTGGTGTGGCACAAAATTTTGATGGACACCCCGCTTGAGGGCGCATTTGACCGCGTGCGCAATGGCTTTGCGCCGCTTTTTGTCAACGCGGTCGAGGTTGGATCCCCGCATCGAAAACCCAGTGCCTGCGATATTCGTATTGCGCCGATGCCGGATGCGGAGGAAACGATTTTAATACTGTTTGAAAACCGCGATTTAGCCGGGCGGTTGGATCGGTCGCTTTCGTCGAAATCGGCGGCCAAATCTGCCATTGGTATGGCCGAAATGTTGGCCCATGAAATCAAAAACCCCTTGGCCGGGATCACCGGCGCGGCGCAACTGATATCAATGAATGTAGACAAAGAGGATCTGGAATTAACCGATTTGATCGTTGCAGAAACCCGCCGCATCCTAGATCTTTTGAAACAGGTCGAAGATTTCGGCAATCTGCGCCCGCCGGCCTGTCAGGCGGTCAACATTCACGATATTCTGGATCGGGCACGCAAAACGGCGGTCATTGGCTTTGCCGCGCATATGAAAATCGAACTTGATTATGACCCATCATTGCCGCCGGCTTGGGTCGATTCCGACCAAATACAACAGGTGTTTTTGAACCTGTTGAAAAATGCCGCACAGGTTGGCCGCCCAGGTGGCACCATCACATTGCGCAGTTTTTATGAATTATCGTTCAAATTGCGCAACCATAAAGGCGCCAAAGCCACCGCCCCCTTGCAGGTTGAAATCATAGATGATGGCCCCGGCATTCCTGATGATATTGTCGGCGATATTTTTGAACCTTTCGTATCGGGTCGCGAAAATGGCACGGGGTTGGGATTGGCGTTAATTTCCAAAATCATTGCCGATCACGATGGATGGATTACTGTCGATAGCGTGCCTGGCCGCACCGTTTTTCGCGTTTCCCTGCCTGTGCCGCCAAAGGCACAGATCACATGATTTCACATTGGGGGTATTAGGCCATGGATGGCACTGTTCTTGTTGCAGATGATGACCGTACAATCCGCACCGTCTTAACCCAGGCGCTGACGCGGGCAGGGTGCAAGGTTCATGCGACCTCTAGTATGATGACCTTGATGCGTTGG